>NZ_PJBL01000003.1:0-336463 GCF_002836135.1 Shewanella sp. GutCb
CTATCAAACCCGAAGCCCTTAAAGCGCTTGTCACCTGAATTAAATTCCCAAGGAGATTTAACTCTCACCTCTTAGTTAAAAGAGATACTGATTACGCTGCAAGTCCCGTACTACCTAAGTAGTTGGCCTGCTGTGCCGTGTCAGTGGATGCGCATTATAGGGGAATACTGATGGAGCACAAGGGGCTTTCTGAATAAAAAGTAATTAAACGCGCTGCCTGCGCATAAACCACTCACAATGAATATATATCATGCAAGACAGGCCGCTGATTGCCATTTGTTCTAATACTCAGCCTTATTATTCTGATTGTTTTACGTCTTCATAGCGTATTTTAATGGGCAAATAGAGTAAGAGCGTTTTGTTTCACCTATATAGAGGTAAAACTTTCTCAGTTGCTATTAATCTCGTTATCACGCTAGCATGAGTGATGTTAGTTGCATCTTCGAAACTAATCATAGATAAAGCTATGGAAGGTAATAAATGATATTAGAACCAACAAATGACCTTACTAGAAGCGAACATAGTCAAGGTGTATTAGCTCAATCGCTTTGGATAAAGCTTTGTGGCGTTTTGCTGTTCGCGAGTCTATTTAGCACTCATTCATATGCTAGCGAAATTTATACATGGGTTGATGAACAAGGCGTAACTCACTTTAGTCAGGAACCTCCCGCGCAAAAAGAAGCTAAAAAAATCTATAGCGAAGACATTCAGCCAGCTAAAATAGGCAGTGTAGCGCCAACAGTCTCGGCGCCATTAGTAAAAGTCCCTACGGAGTTAGAGAAGTCGGCACTCGCAATAAAGAAATCAGATAAAGCACAAGCTAAAACAATTTGCGAAAGTGCTAAGCACAGCCTGAATGTATTAAGCAGTCATTCAAAACTTAATAGAAAGAGTGCAGATACAGGCAAAACCGTAGCAATGACAGAAGAGCAGCGACAAGCTGCTATTACCGAACAAAAAGAGCGTGTCTCTTTATTTTGCGAGAACTAACGAACATTGAACGAGCAAATATAGAAACAGACTCCGTTTGAGTCTGTTTCAAGCCCACGAGCTACTTGCTAGCCGTAAGGTTATACATTGAACGCGTCACACCATCTTCACATGCTTTAAGACCCGCTTTCCAACCATCATCAAATTTATCAAGCCCATCAAGGGCTGTATCCTTCGCTACTGAGTCATAAAGCTCTGCTTGTTGTTTCTTCATTACATAAGCATTTTTACAACCACGATAATATCCATAATGATACAAGCTTTCATATTCTTGATTACCCTCACCAATATAGGGCGCCGATGTTTGCTCTTTGTCACGGTTTGAGTCTGCACAACCTACGATTGTCATTGACGCTAAAACGATAATTGTTAACTGACGTTTCATACTATTGCCTCCCTGTAATTAAGTTAAATGCCCCCAATAGCCGTGGTACTTGAACACTGCTACTGACCGCTATCTATATTATTTTAATAACATTAAGTATTGTTGAATAATTGGATAATACAAACATATGGTCAATATGATGCAGAAGTCGTTCTATTCGGTAGGCTTGACACTACAAGGGAAGTAAAGCTGTACTAGCAATAGAATATAAATTGCTAGTGATACATCAAAAAGTGACATCAACTTTCGTTGATGCCACTATAAAACGAACCGAGTTACCGACTAAACGACGGTGTTACTGCGTAAAGTTGAGTTGTCCCGCGACAACCGAGACTTGTATCGGCGTTCCAGGTTGAAGTTGTCCGCTTAAGATCTTTTGAGCTAGTGGATTTTCAACCTCTTGCTGTAGAGCTCGTTTTAGCGGTCTCGCCCCATAAATAGGATCGTATCCCGCATCCGCAATAACGGCTAATGCTTCAGCACTGATCTCAAGCTCGTAGTCTTTTTCAGCCAACCTAAGCTGTAGCGCCTCTATTTGAATCGCAGCAATATGGGCAATATTAGCTTTATCCAGCGGATGGAAAACCACGGATTCGTCAATACGGTTTAAAAACTCCGGTCTAAAGTGCTGCGTCACGACCTGCATCACATTGGACTTCATCTCTTCGTAGCTTTGTGCACCAAAGCCTGCTTGAATAACATCAGAACCGAGATTTGACGTCATGATCACTACCGTATTACGAAAATCGACAGTTCGACCTTGGCCATCAGTTAAACGACCATCATCTAATACCTGTAATAAGATATTAAACACATCAGGATGTGCCTTTTCGACCTCATCAAGCAAAATAACAGAATAAGGTTTACGTCTTACCGCTTCAGTTAAATAGCCACCCTCTTCATAACCTACATATCCAGGAGGCGCTCCGACCAAACGCGATACAGAGTGCTTCTCCATAAACTCAGACATATCAATTCGTACTAGTGCAGATTCAGTATCAAATAGAAACTTGGCCAGTGACTTACAAAGCTCTGTTTTCCCCACTCCCGTCGGACCTAAAAATAGAAAAGAACCGATAGGACGACTCGGATCGGAAAGGCCTGCTCTACTGCGACGAATCGCATTAGATACAGAATCAACCGCTTCGTTCTGACCGATGACGCGTTCATGTAACGCATCTTCCATCTGCAATAACTTTTCCCGCTCGCCTTCAAGCATCTTTGACACTGGGATCCCGGTCGCTTTAGATAACACTTCAGCGATCTCAACGTCTGTCACTTTATTACGCAGTAAGGTCATATCTTGCATTTCAGCTTGGGCTGCCAAGTCGAGCTGTTTTTCAAGCGCCGGAATACGGCCATACTGTAACTCTGACATCCGCGTTAAATCACCGGCACGTCTCGCGACCTCTAAATCCATTCTAGCCTGCTCTAAATCAGCCTTGATATGCTGGGTCCCAGCAAGCGCGGCTTTTTCGGTGTGCCAAATCTCATTTAGCTCAGCCGCTTTTGCCTCAACCTCTTTTAGCTCAGTGCGAAGTACCTCTAAACGTCGTAAACTCGCTTCATCTTCCTCTTTCCTTACCGCTTGCTCTTCAAGTTTTAACTGAATAGCACGACGTTCGAGTCGATCGAGAGATTCGGGCTTCGAATCTATCTGGATTCTGATGCTCGATGCAGCTTCATCAATCAGGTCGATCGCTTTGTCAGGTAGCTTTCTGTCTGAAATATAGCGATTAGACATGGTCGCAGCCGCAACAATTGCAGGGTCAGTAATTTCAACATGATGATGCAGCTCATAACGCTCTTTGAGACCACGTAAAATAGCAATGGTATCTTCAACGTTAGGCTCATCCACCAGCACTTTTTGAAAACGACGCTCTAACGCAGCATCCTTTTCAATATATTTTCTGTACTCATCTAATGTTGTCGCACCGACACAATGTAGATCGCCACGTGCCAATGCTGGTTTAAGCATATTTCCCGCATCCATTGCGCCATCGCCTTTACCAGCACCGACCATAGTGTGCAGTTCATCAATAAAGAGGATAACTTGGCCCTCTTCTTGAGAAAGCTCATTAAGAACCGCTTTTAGACGTTCTTCAAATTCACCACGATATTTCGCACCAGCAATCAATGCGCCCATATCCAAAGATAGTACCCGCTTATTTTTAATGCCTTCAGGTACTTCATTGTTAATGATCCGCTGTGCTAACCCTTCAACAATGGCCGTCTTACCGACCCCGGGATCACCGATCAATACAGGATTATTTTTACTACGACGTTGCAATACTTGGATCGTACGACGAATTTCGTCATCACGACCAATTACGGGGTCTAACTTGCCCTGCTCTGCTCGCTCAGTGAGATCAACGGTGAACTTTTTCAGCGCTTGACGTTGATCCTCAGCATTAGGATCATCAACCTTTTGGCCATTACGCATCTGTTCTATGGTCGACTCCATTAACGCTTTTGTTGCACCAGACTTCTTTAACGCCTGTGCTAGGGCATCACTCCCTTCGAGTGCAGCTAATACAAATAGCTCACTTGAGATAAATTTGTCTTTGCGCTTTTGCGCTAATTTATCGCACAAATTCAGCACACGGATCAGCGCTTGAGATAACTGAACATCTCCGCCCGTGCCTTCTACTTGTGGTCGTTGTTCTAACTCTTGGCTCAGTAACGAGCGCAAAGTACTCACCTTAATGCCCGCTTGGGTCAATAATGGGTGAATGGAACCGCCGTCTTGATTCAGCAATGCCATCATCAAGTGGGCTGGCTCTATAAATTGGTGGTCTCGGCCCAATGCCAATGATTGAGCATCCGAGATAGCAATTTGGAATTTATTTGTCATACGGTCGAGTCGCATCATTCCTCCGATAACTCAGTTAGGTTTGTAGCTGGGACATGCATGGCGCACCGAGTTGGAAACTCCTAATTGGAGTACTTAATCCATTCACGCTTTGATACAAACAAGAATAGGTTTGCTCTACAAGACAGTAAAGCATCTGATAACTAAAATATGGGGGCTAACCGAGCAAATTCAAGTTATTTTTTAAGCATCGAGCCAAATAAATGATGCCATTCTGCCAGTGATACCGTCGCGGCGATAAGAAAAAAATGATTCATGATCCGTTACCGTACAACGCGTGTCAGCAAAAAGGGTTTTCACACCCGCTTTGGCTAATCTGAGTTTTGCCAATCCCTGAAGATCAGCGAGGTATTTATGGCTAAGATGTTCACTTGCAGGGACAAAACAGTGCCGAGCCTCTGGATGCTTTACTTCGAATTGTTGTTTTACTTCAGAGCCAACTTCAAAAGCTCTAGGCCCAATTGCAGGTCCTAAGTAAGCAACGATCTCTTGTGGAGAATGCGAAAATTTGTTTATTGCCGCTTCAATAATACCGTCACACAACCCGCGCCAACCAGCATGAACCGCTGCGACCTCGGTTCCGTTTTTATCACACAGTAAAATAGGAAGACAATCAGCAGTCATCACCACACACACTTGGTTGCTGTTATTACAGTAGCTCCCATCTGCCTGATGGACTTTGCTGTTATCGGCATCAACAAGGTTAATACTGTGAGTTTGCTCAAGCCAAGCAGGGGCTACAGGAAGGTTTAGGCGTTGCAAAATGATTTGCCGGTTACCGTTGACGCAAGTGATATTATCACCGACATGGGCACCGAGGTTGAGGCTATCAAAAGGGGGTAAGCTTATGCCACCTTGTCGAGTCGAAAAAGCTAAGTTTACCCCCGGAGGAATAAACCAAGCTTGTTTCTCATCGAAAACATCTGTCATTAAATAACAGGTGGATTATCAATCGTATCTTGACGAAGAGCTTTAGTCAGCTTCACCATATCAGCAGGAACAGGCGCTCGCCAGCTCATCACTTCACAAGTGAAAGGATGTGCTAGTTCAAGTCGAATCGCATGCAATGCTTGTCGTCTGAAAGCCATATAGGTTTCAAAAAAGTCTGGCGCAGCCCCTTTTGGAGGACGCGGTCGACCTGCATAAACAGGATCACCGACCAATACATGGCCGATATAAGCCATATGCACACGAATTTGGTGTGTACGACCAGATTCTAGGCGAAGGCGTAAACGCGTATGCAGTCTGAACTTTTCAGCCACGCGATAATGTGTCATCGCCGGCTTGCCATTGTGCACTACAGCCATATGTGTACGTTTGCTTGGGTGACGATCGATAGGTTCATCGACTGTACCGCCCGCAATAATCCCACCGAGAACAATCGCTTCGTATTCACGAGTGATCTCACGAGCTTGCAGTGCCGTAACCAAATGGGTTTGTGCTTCAACTGTTTTAGCCACAACCATTAAACCGGAAGTGTCTTTATCCAAACGATGCACAATACCTGCTCGCGGTACCAACTCGATACCAGGGCAATGATGCAGTAATGCATTCATTAGCGTACCGTCTTGATTACCAGCACCAGGATGTACTACTAGACCTGCTTGCTTATTGATAACCAAAATATGATCATCTTCATAAATAATATCAAGATCTATCGCTTCGGCTTTTGCGGATGTTTCCTCTTCCAGTGTTGCATCTACGACGACGTCCTGACCTTCCAGAACTTTCACTCTGGGTTTATCAGCAACTGTGCCATCGATGTATACTGCACCGGACAGAATCCACTCTTTAATGCGTGTTCGCGAGTAATCAGGGAACAAATCAGCCAGAGTCTGGTCCAATCTTTGGCCTGATTGTGTTGATGTTATCTCGCTTTTTAGTTTAATCTCTTGAGTCATATGAACCGTACCCACGTTTCGGGGTCCAAAAATGTTTACTATCTGTTACAATCGGATTGTTTCTATTTTATCGTGAAATGGAAAAATTCATAACTATAACTTTAAAAGAATCGAATTCAAGTATGCATAAATTTGCCAAAAGTGTTGCTGTAGTGCTAATTTCGCTTGCTGCTACGGCCTGTAGTAGTAAACAGGGCGAAGATCCTGCAATGATCAAAAGTTCACCTGAAGTGCTTTATTCTCAAGCAAGAACCTCTATGGAGCTGGGAAACTACAGCAAAGCAGTTCGTTCTTTAGAAGCTTTAGATTCCCGTTTCCCGTTTGGACCTCATAAAACACAAGTCCAACTCGATTTAATATTTGCTTACTACAAGCTTGATGACCCAGCTTCAGGCATTGCTAACATCGACCGTTTTATTAGATTAAATCCAACACATAAAGATATTGATTACGTTTATTATATGCGCGGTCTTGTCAATATGCAGTCTGATCGCTACCTTTTCCACGACATGTTAAATATCGATAGATCTGATCGTGATCCTAAAGCAGCACAAGATGCATTTAAGGATTTTGACAGACTGGTTAAGTCTTATCCAAACAGCAAGTATGCAGCAGATGCGCAAAAACGCATGCAACACTTAAAAAATAGACTAGCACTTTACTCGATCAAGGTAGCTGAATACTACATAAAAATGAATGCATGGAGTGCAGCCGCTATTCGTGCCCAGCTAGTAATGGAAGGTTATCCTGGTACACCGTCCACCGAAAGAGCTTTAGAGATCATGTCTAAAGCATATGGTGAGTTAGGACAAGATAAGCTTAAAGAGCATGCACTTATGGTCATGAAAGCTAACTTTCCAAGCAATAAGTTACTCGCGAAACAGTAATTAATAACCGTGTTTTATGACTGGTTATAAAAAATAAAGGCCTCAAATGAGGCCTTTATTTTTTTTAATAGATTTACGAATGTTGGTAAACAAATCCACCATATAAGTATTTAGTTGCCTCTGCGCCTAATATCATCACTTTGTCACCCGTTTCTAATACGCCAGAATTGATCAGTCTAGAGAGGCTGACCCATATTGCCGCTGAGCCTAAATTACCCAGCCATTTAGCATCGTTAATAACACGACTAGGTTCAATGCTCAGCGCTTCAGCTAAGAGAGTATCAATATGACCGTTCGCTTGGTGAGGTAAAATAAAACGAAAGTCATCAAGATGGTGTCCATGAGACTGCAGAGCCGCTAATCCAAGTTCAAATAATTGGCTGCCCTGCTTCCTAACAGCCGCAGTATTATGGTGAAACCTCGCCATTTGCTTATTAGCAACATCATTAGAACCACCATCAAGATAAAAGCCAGCGTCTTTACCAACGCCGATATGACCTAAATAGATATCAGAAATAATCCCAGAGGCACCGTTTGCTTGCTCAATAGGGGCCAACACTACCGCTGCAGCACCATCTCCCATTTGCACATAATTGACTAACTGCTCTGTATCGATAAATCGATTATCCATATCAAAGAAGACCGACCCCGTCTCACAGCCCACTATCGCCACTGGTTGCTGATTAACAGCACAAAAGGCAGACGCGATCTGCAGACCATTGGCAAAACCGGTGCAGGCTTGGCGTAATTCTAAATAAGGACCATGGTATGCCTGTTTGTCTGCTATCCACGCAGCATTAGGAGGCACCTGAGTATGGGGTGTGCATGTATGGGAAAGCAGATAGTCTAGCTGCTCCATTTCAACGTTTGCCGCGGCAAGTGCCCCCTTTAACGCTTGTACACTCAGCTCGATACTCGTCGGTGACGGCGCACTGGTCGCGGTATCAAGATTGCGGGTTAAATGTCGCCCCTGTATGCCAATTCTGCGAGCAATTGCTTTAGCTTTTCTCGCAGTTAGTAAGCCACATTGATACTTGAGCTTTTCAAGCAGCAGTTCGTTACTAATGTTGGTATGAGGCAAAGCGTGAGCGATCCCTTTTAAACACAGCGAATGCTTTGCAAATTTTACCGCCATTTAGCCTCCAGTTTTTGATTAAGTCTATCCAAACAGACCCCCATTGACTCAAATGCATCGCCTTGAGTCTGCAGTAACGTCATCAAATCACCCACGACGTACTCATGCTGATGGGAAAATTGATTCAACGTTGCTCCAAGTGCTATCGCGTGTTTACGGCTAACGTAGACATGCTTTGCTTCATCTTTCTTAATGAGGCCACACAATTGAGAAAAGCGATGTTCCTCGCCTAAATGACAATGTTCAAACGCTTGCATAATATGGGTGACACAGGTATCTAATATGGCAATTCGGACAAAATGTTCACTGTAAGTACTCACCCGCCCCAGATGCGCATAAAAGCGTTTTGCTTTTCTTTGCACTTGAGTGAACTCGGGCAATTCACTCAATGAATGCGCTACCTGTTGCAGTGCAATATCATGACGATGCTCGTCGGCTTCGACATCTTGTAAGCAGACCACTAAAGAATGCTGCTGCTCTGCGGCTAAACGATTGATCTCACTGTTAAAAACTAACTGTGCCGACTGTTCACCGCACAGTAATAAGGGTAATAGGCGACTCATTGCATCTGTTTGAGTATCGCTAAATTGCACTGGCTTGTGTTGAGTATCTCCGAGCCAACACATGATCCGCTGACTATTTGCAGTCAAAGCTGTATTAGCCCCTGTAACAGGCTTAATCGGAAAACAGCGAGTAAGTACCTTAGTCTGCATGCTTTCTCCTTAATATCCAGCGCTGGTAAAGCACAGGTAACATCAAAACATCAAAGCCCCAAGCAAATAGCACCACCAAACAAGAGAGCAAACTCAGTTGTGAGATAGGCGCAAAATCAGACATTAACCCGATAGAAAACCCCAAGGCGATGGCAAGCGTGGTAAAGGTGATCACGGGTAAGACTTTGCTGAATGCATCCCACATCACAGTAGTGTCACTGTCACCGCAATCTTTACTGGGCAATCTAAGCATCAAATGCAAAGTATCGTCGACAATAACGCCCAGCATCATCCCCAATACAACCGCGGTACCGAGGCTGATAAAACCACCATTTAGTTGCCATAGAGCAAACACCCACAGTAAGGGTAAAAAATTAAGTAATAGTCCCATCAAGCCAAAGACTAACGAGCGTTTCAATATACTGAGCAGCGCCGCTAGCGCAAGTAACGCCACACCGAATGAAATCAGCATATTATTAGCATTGTCGATACTGAGATGGGCAAACAATAAATTACTGCCAAGAGACGGGCTGACATCAATATTTTGAGCATTGCTTGCTAACCAAGTATTCACTTTAGTTTCAAATACCACCAACTCCATCGCTGTCATTGGCACTAGATACAAGGTCACTAAGCTGGCATTCTTGCGCTTATTTAGTTCGCTTTGTAAGCGTAATTGCACGACTGATTTTTCAGTTAATAAACGCTTAAACTGGTTCTGCCCCATACCGGTACTTTTGATCCAATCACCCAGATGCTGAACCTTATTAACCTCAGGTTGTGCTTTTAGATAACGAGCAAATTTATAAATAAAAGCCAATTCAACTTTATCAAGCTGAGCACCTGCTTTACTACTAACAACATAGTGTTGTAAGTTGATCCCCGCAAAGTACTGTCGCATTTTTTGACTAGATACTGTGAAGGAGTTATTCGATTCGAAGTAACCTAAGGGGTCATCATTGAGGGTTAGCTTGGATACGCTTATCAGTGAGAGAACACTAAGCAATACAATCCCAAGTATTACAGCATTGGGTCTTTTTACATTATATTTGGCGAGTGATAGTACTGAACCAAAGTTCATTTCAGTCTGTTTAGTGGGCTTAGAAAAACCAGCAAAGTAGATTAATGTGGTTAGGCTTAATAGGTAATTACACAAAACCGCAAATGCTACCAATAAACCAAAGCTCTGTATGGGTGGCGATGGGCTAAACATTAATAAGCAGAAACCCAATATGGTAGTCAAGGTAGAGTAAAATAGTGGCGCTTGATTGACGCTAACGCTGTGCTCAAGTGCTTGAGTATTTGACTTACCTAAGTTGATTGCACGCCGCCAAGCAAAATAGAGATGAGATGCATACGCCAAAGCCAGTGTCACAATAATCACAGGGACAAAGGCGCTTATCGCAGCCAATGTTAGCTTTAACCAAGCCGCTATGCCTAAGGTCAAAATAAGGGTTATAACGCTATTAAGACATAACGCAGTAATCCACACTTTTTGCCTGATAAAAAGCGCTGCCATCAAAAAGATAATACCCAATAACGAGGGTGCAAACCAAAGTAAGTCATGACGTAGCACTTTGGCATATTGCCAATTTAAGGCATGCGTGCCGTTGAGATAACTATTTACATTCATTGGCAGCCAGAAAGCACTTGTTGCAGCATCGATTTCATCAAGTGTGCTCATCAACCACACACTGCGCGTAGCAAAGGATTTAGACTGTGCCTCGTTTAGTTTTAGCTGCAATAGTATGGCTTGGCCATTTTCCGATAAAACTGATGTTAGGCGTGGATGTTTTTTATAATTAAGTATCTTATCCGCGCTAGCATCACCTTGAAGAAACTGATTGTAGCCCTGAACACTTAATACATTTGGATTGCCTTTTAACTGTTCTATAAAGGTGAGAAGAGGTTCAGTAAGCTCCCCTTCTCGCCAATCTTGCTTACTTTCAAGTAGTAGCCATAATTGGTCGTGGCGTTCGAAACTATCGTTCATCTGGTTAAACGCTACAAACCGAGGATCGGTTGGTGAGAAGTAATCACTAAAGTTAACATCGAGGTTGAGTCTATGCAGACCTAACAAAGAGAGCAGGATCAACAAAATGATACTGACAAACAGTCCTAATGGATGGCGCTGAATAGTCCAAACAGTTCGAATGTGAAGCCCCAAACAATTTCTCCTCGTTGATCTTTTTCTCTGTATAAAGACAAGACCGTGGAAAGGCCTAATAAATTCACACAAATTTAACATTACTTCGTCGTAACGCTACCAAAGTGATCCATTGCAATGAATTGCTTAGTTCTGCAGCTAAACGCTGGATAATTCAACGTGCGAACAAAAGAAAGCACCATTTAGCAAAAAATAGTTGACTCAAATCAGTAAAAGCCTTTTAATAGCGCCGTTGCCCGAATAGCTCAGTCGGTAGAGCAGAGGATTGAAAATCCTCGTGTCCCTGGTTCGATTCCGGGTTCGGGCACCAATATTTAGTTTAGGTGTAGCAACATTTAGACCAGAGTCTAAGGCAAGTAAGACCTTAAGTACTCAACATGAAACCTCGCCTAGCGAGGTTTTTTTGCATCTGCCATTTGAAACACAACCAACCCAGCCTCAAAACCGGTATGCCGGACTCAGGTAGCGCTAGACTCACCACGAGCTGCAGATACAAAAAAGCCAGTCACCTTGATGACTGGCTTTATTTTACTTAGCTCTGGCTGAGCTTCTACTGCACGCTCTATTACAGCGCGTTGTAACTCACGCTGAAGAAGACTTCTTTTCCAGGGCTGAAGTAGTTTGCCACTGAGACAATCTCTTCATCAAACACATTATTGGCTTTTAAACGCAGCTGCCAATTATCAGTCACCTTATACCCTAGCCCCAGATCTAACTGATGATATGCGTCCAAGTATTGGTCGTAGCCTGCGTATCGCTTGCCTTGATAATGATAGTTAGCCAACAGATCAAAATCTTGCCATTGATAACTCAACGAATAGTTAAACTCATTCTCGCTACGGCCAGTAAGTGCCTTTTCAGTCGCTTTATCTTCAGTATCTAAATAGGTATACGCTAACTGATGCTCTAGGCCAAACAAGCCAAACTTAGTAAAAAATTCAGCGCCAGTGATTTCGGCATTGTTAACATTAGCAGGTTTCCAGATCTCCCAACCGTTATCGCCAATGATCCCCGTAGGAGCCCAAGCAATTAGGTTATCGATGTCGTTCTTGAAGAAGCTGACATAAGCTTGAACATCATTACGTCGATAGTTCAAGGTCATATCATAACTTTCAGATGTTTCTGACAACAGTTCAGGATTACCTGAACCAGGCCAGTACAGGTCATTAAACGTTGGCACCTTAAACGCTGTGCCGGTTGTCGCCGACAAACGCCATTGTTCAGTAAACTGGTAAGCCAGACTTAGGTTATAAGTCGTTTCGCTATCGACATTTTCTACGTCATCATAACGAACTGCGACTTCAGCAAGTAGCTTCTGCCATTGCTTCTCAACCAACAGATAAGCACCAACGATGTCGCGGTCATTTTGCGCGTAATCACCAAGCACGGCTTCATTTGACCAATCAACGCCACCGCTTAAGTTCAAGCCATTTCCAACGAGGTATTGATAGCTCCAATTCACTTGCTTACGCTTAGTTTCATATTTGGCAATTCCGGCAGCCACGTTATCACCACGGAAGTTCTCGTTATAATCTCGAGACTGGCTAAACGTCAACTTACTGGTATATTTTCCGCCAGTATATTGCGTACCTAAATTCCAAAGGTAATTGGCATAATCAGACTCATCCACACCACCACTGCCATAAATATCATCAAATTGATTGTTGCCTCTGTCGTATTGACCGCTCCAGAGTGCCTGCCACTGCTGGCTAAGTAATTGTGAACCTTTAAGTGATATAGAGGTACGGTCGTAACCATCAGCATCATTTTCAGATTCTGCACCGTCATAAACATCATAGCCATTTGATTGCTCACGACTTACAACTAGTGTGCTACTGCCCTCCCCGTGCTCCATTCCAAAACCAGCTGAGCCACGAAGATAATCATTAGTACCGTACTCAGCACCAACAAAGCCTTCGCCGCTTTTAAGTTGGCGAGTAAATATTTGAATCACGCCGCCAATGGCATCACTGCCCCAAACAGAGGCTCTAGGTCCTTTTAAGACTTCTATACGCTCAATATTTTCTGGCGATATGCTGTTGAAGCTAACCGAGCCAAGTGTCGCTGAGCCCACTTTGACACCATCAACAATAACTAAGACATGACTTGAGTTACTACCACGAATGCTAACTGAAGTGGTTTGACCCGCTCCACCATTACGCGTGACGCTTACGCCCGGCAGAATTTCTAAAACGTCTGCAATAGATTTGGGATTCAGACGCTCTATCTCTTCACGTTCAATGGTATTAATGACGGTAAGTTGCTGATCAGTCGTTCTGTCAAAACGTGCACCGGTGACAGTGATCGTTTCGTCAACGACAAGTTGTTGGCTGGATTCTGCTGCCAGTACAGGCAATGCAGTTAAGCTGAATACGCCGCTGATAAGCAACGCAATTTTAGATGGTTTGATACCCATTTGCCCTTGACTCCTAAAGGAAAACGGGGCAATGCGTCACGGAATGACAAATAGTTAAGCGCTAAAACTCCATCGCTACATTTGCACACTGCCGCACTTCGAGATCTGCCCGCCGAAATCATCGAAATCACTTTACAGGCCGGTCTCCGGACTTAGGTTCTATATCGATTTAAGTATCGATATGCGAATACAAGCTTTAATACGCCTGTCTCTCACCATTCACCGTTGCGGGGGCAGTGTCAGAATTTAACTGACTTCCCGATTATCCTTACTCAACATTTAAGCTGAAAGTTAAGGCACCAATAAAGTTGACTAGTTAGTTATTTTTAATTGTTGTTACACTGCAATAACCTTAGGTTACCGCTTTGTGCGCGCATTATAGACGTCTATACGGTTAAATGTCTAACTTATCAAAAAGCGATTTGTTCTAGCTTAGATTACAAATGTTCAACCGAGAAAATCTGCAGATAACGAAAAGGGGCCGGCTTAACCAAAAATGCTCGCTAATACTTTAGTTTGAGCCATTTATGTTTAACTCTAACAGTGACAAATGGCTCAAACGTAAGACGGGACGTATTATTTATAATTAAGACCTGATAATTGAAAAGCTAACCCCAGTACAAAAGTACGACTAAGCGCCTAATGCGTTAATTTAATTTGAAGGGCGTTATCGCAGACATGAACTCACGATAGTTAGCTCTTTCAACCGGTGCAGATGTTGAAGTGAACTCCTCCCCTCTCATAGACTTATGAATAAGGTACAGGTCATTTTCGCCTTTTACTGCAGTGTAATGGCCAATTTCACCTAAGTGTTCTAGCGCTTTATAAACGTTAGCTTGTAACCCATTAAGGTGCGTGTTGGGCATTCGAGTACAGCCCATAATGGCACTTGCCGTCTGATGGCCATCAATGAATTCGTCATCTACACGTTCATATAACACGTCGCCATAGCAGTTATCTCGATAAGCCTCCGCCATCGTATCGAGAAAATCGCTAGGCTCTATATTGGCAGACAAATCTTTAAAACCTTGAATACACACCATAGAAGACCAGTTTCGTAACTGTTCGTTTTTAGGTAAAAATTCAGCTGTAAACATGCCATCCTCTGACTGAGAAAAAGCTAATTTCCAATCATGTGGTAGGTAAAAACTCAGTTTTTGACTAAAAATAGGCAGGCGTTTGGCTATTTTGTCGATCGCCACATCTACATCGTCGGATGCATAAAGACTTTGCGAAAAACTGAAATAGAAAAGTACTGAATAGGAAACCCAGCACCGAAGCTGACTTGCTTTCATACCTTTACAATCCTTGTTTAGGGTATTAATTGCGCAACATTCTATCGTTTATCAACGTAAAGTGGTACATAAAAGAGGATTTTCAACAAAAATAATCGTTCGGTAGCATCACTGCCAGTAACTCTGCCGTTATGAGCAATGCCGGTTAAGCAGACTACGACCAAACTCCCCCCATTATCAGCCTAAATAGCAACGTCAGCCTCACCGCTAACACCGCCCAATAGCAATAAGTATGATTTAACCATGCCAAAAGCCAGCCATAAAAAAACCTAGTGCGAACACTAGGTTTATATCAGCGATAAAAAATTAACGCACCCGTTATCGGCGGTTGATAACACTCTGATTCAATACGCTGAGCATTTTTTCGGTATCATCCCAACCAATGCAAGCATCTGTGACGCTCTGACCATAACAAAGCGGTTCGCCTTCTACTGGATCTTGACGACCTTCAACCAAGTTACTTTCAACCATCACACCAAATATTGACGTATCACCCGCACTGACTTGGCCAGCAACATCATCAGCAACCGACATCTGCAATGCAAACTGCTTACAGCTATTAGCATGGCTAAAGTCGATCATTATATTGTTAGGTAGGCCGGCTTTATCTAACTGCTTATTTATTTCAACCACATGTGCAGCACTATAATTTGGCTCTTTACCACCGCGCAAAATGATATGGCAATCAGGGTTACCCTTAGTTTCAACAATCGCTGAATGACCGAATTTAGTCACCGATAAAAAATGGTGTGGAGCATTGGCTGCGCCAATCGCATCAATAGCGACTTTAATCGTGCCATCGGTGCCATTTTTAAATCCAACAGGGCTTGAAAGACCAGAAGCTAGCTCTCTATGTACCTGTGATTCCGTGGTACGTGCGCCAATGGCGCCCCAACACATTAAATCAGCAACATACTGTGGCGTGATCATATCAAGAAACTCACCCGCTGCAGGTAAGCCCATATCATTCAAGTCGAGCAATAGCTTGCGTGCTGTGCGCAGGCCATCATTTAACTTAAAGCTGTTATCCATGTTTGGATCGTTGATGAGACCTTTCCAGCCAACGGTAGTACGAGGCTTTTCAAAATAGACTCGCATAACGATCTCTAATTGATCTTTATATTGCTTACGTAACTCCACAAGACGTTTACCGTATTCAACCGCAGCAATAGGATCATGAATAGAGCATGGGCCAATAACCACTAATAAGCGATCATCTTTTTTAGCCAGAATATTGTGGATGCTTTCACGCGCATTAAATACGGTCGCTGATGCGTTCTCTGTTGCTGGAAATCGCTCCAAAATAGCAATTGGAGGTAACAACTCTTTAATCTTATTAATTCGAACATCATCATTTTTGTAATACATGGTAATACTGCGCTCCGTCTAGCGTGTGATATATGAAAACATAACTCTCAATTGCGATACTGAGTTCAATTTATCCCAGTATCTACTCACATTGCAATCAAGTTAGTAAAAATAACAATAAATAAATTTAACTACTTGTTTTAGATTGGTTTACTAAAAATAATCCGCACTAACTTCAGGCGCACAATCAGTATTTAACACTTAGTAAACATTATATAACTTATTCCTATTCGCAATAATGCATTCAAGGGCAGCACCACAACGCTAGACGCAGAGCAACTCCATGGTCTGTAGGATGATGACATCGCTTAAAGCGCTAAGATTGACAAAAGTAAGCAAAAATCCGATATGGTTGCGGCTGATAGCAGTTTGCATAGATAAATTTATAGCAATACCATTATGTGCATGCATACAGCTGGCTCAGTTTAGTCGTGACCTTGAATAGCATGCAGCTTTGATTGGTAGCGGCGCTTATTATTACTGTCATTGGTCAAGGCCAACGCTTTTTTCATGTTAGCTTCTGCTCTACGCTCGTCCCCCGTAGCCCAATAGGTTCTTGACAGTCCGAAGTAGAATTCATGGCGATAATCCGCTTTATCAATCGCACGTTGATACCAGTTCAATGCCGCTTGATACTCTTTATCAAAATACGCTTGTTGCGCCATACCATAGTAATAATACGGGTTACGAATACGAGCAAGTTCCAAGACTTTGTGCACTCCCGCCCATTCATCAAGCCTATCTTGCTCGGCTAAAATAATCGCGTAGTTATACAACGCATTCATATCGTCAGGGTTGATGTTCAACGCCAACTTATACAATGCTTCAGCTTCCGCATTTAATCCTCTATATCGATACAAAACAGCCAAGGTGTTGATAGCAGGTAAAAACTGATTATCCTGCTGTAAGCTTAATTTAAGCAAGCCGTAAGCTTTGTCATACTCCCCTTGCACCAGCGCTTCGGCAGCCACATTATTATAAAACATTGAAGCGACCATAGATTGGCTCACTCTACGTTTATCGTAGCCTTGCATAGCACGTTCGGGTAAAAAATCTATCTGGATAGCACCTGCAGAAACATTCAGTACATTGCCTCTTTCTTGCGGCAACAGTTTCAAATTAATGTGTCCATTCACTAGATAGAATCCCCCTTGCTTATCCCAAACGGGCGGGATATCAATCTCCTGATATTCGACTCTAATATCCAGTTCCTGGGCTATCGCCGCGGTTAATAACACCAAAGATAAACAGTTGCCCTCTCGATCGCCAAATGTATCGCTTGCTGAACGAGTCAGATTATCAGCATAACGAAAGCCGCCATCTTGGGCATTGATATAATTAGCTAACCACTGGTGGCGCATGACATTGCTCGATTTTGACAATCTCGCCCTATTGAGGTCATTGCGTACACTGGTTATATCACTAACAGATAAGGCAAATAGGCTTTCTACAGCAGGAAGATCGTTCACTCGCGTAAAATGCTCATCATGATAATAGCTTTCAAGCGCATATTGATGGCTTGACTCATGGGTCGAACTGCAACCTTGCAGTAAAATGAGCAGGGAGAACAATAGTGCTAAAGAAATGAATTTCATAACGCTCTCAACGCAAAAAATCATACCTTTAAGCATAGTTGGAAAAACGAGTCCGTTCGGCAAAAAACGTTACAAAGCGTAAATCAAAAGTACGACTCATTCAGTAAAGCAATCAACTGCCCTAGCAAGCTTAGGGGGTAACCGCCTGCGGCGGTTCTATTTCAATGTAGAGCTGTTTATTTTGATATTCATAAGGCCTGTAGAACTGGCCACTACAAGTGAAATGGCGATAAGGAATAGCAACAGGCAAGCAGCCCATAGGCAGTGCTTGTAAGATTTTTATTTGCTGTTGAAACCTGAGCGCTTCTTGCCACTCATGGTCAGCCAACACTTGATCGCGCACTGCAAACGCATCAAATGGCTCGCTAGATTTACGCACTACAACCTGTCCAGCAACCGCGGGTAAACTGGTGGTAAATAGTAGCAATAGACTAATGTTGAACACTTTATTCATCCGATAACGACCCAATAATAGTAGAAGCCAGTATTAGCTCATCGTATACCGTTAACCAGCCCAATTCCATTAAGTCTCAGACATTAATCCCAAACCATTATTAGCAGAACATTAGCCGCAGATCATGAAATAGCTTAGAGGTGTTAATGCTTCTCTCAAATAAAAAAGCAGGGCATAAGCCCTGCTTGTTAGCAATATCGTCACTGCATTAGTTAGCACTTTTCACTGAGACAAATTCAGGATACGCATCAATGCCGCAATCTGATGCATCCATGCCGTTATATTCTTCCTCTTCTGTCACGCGGATCCCCATCGTCACTTTGAGTCCAAACCAAACAACTGAAGAGGCCGCAAATACCCAACCAAATATCACTGCAGCACCATAAAGTTGAGTGCCAAAAGACGCATCGGCATTAGACACTGGCACCAATATTAACCCGAGGAGTCCGGCCACACCATGGACAGAGATTGCCCCAACGGGATCATCAATTTTGATTCGGTCAAATGCAACAATCGAGAATATAACCACGCCGCCAGCCACAAGACCAATCACACCTGCCATCGCTAAAGAAGGTGATAAAGGGTCAGCGGTAATCGCCACAAGCCCTGCTAATGCCCCATTTAAGATCATAGTTAAATCGGCTTTACCCCAAACCAATCGACATACAATCAAAGCAGAAAGCGCACCAAACGCCGCAGCAGAGTTGGTATTAACAAATATTTTGGCCACCGCGCTAGCATTTTCAACATCCGAGACTAAAAGCTGTGAACCACCGTTAAAACCAAACCAACCCATCCACAAGATGAACATACCCAATGTCGCCATCGGTAAGTTAGAACCCGGGATCGGGTTTACTTGTCCGTTAGCGCCATATTTTCCCTTTCTTGCACCTAACAATAGCACCCCAGAAACTGCCGCTGCAGCACCGGCCATATGTACAATACCGCTGCCCGCAAAGTCAACAAAGCCAGCTTCAGATAAGAATCCACCACCCCAGGTCCAGTAACCCTCAACAGGGTATATCACCGCCGTCATAAACACTGAAAATGCCAAAAATGCCCATAACTTCATCCGTTCAGCAACGGCACCAGACACAATCGACATTGCCGTTGCAACGAACACCACTTGGAAAAAGAAGTCGGACTCAAGCGCATGATCTGCTCCATCAGCTTGTGATCCAATCAATGACCCCAGCGAGGGTAACCAACCACCTTCAGCATTATCAACGTACATAATGTTGTAACCAACGATTAGATACATGACACAGGCTATTGAATACAAGCAGACGTTTTTAGTTAAAATTTCAGTGGTATTTTTTGAACGAACGAGGCCTGCTTCTAACATCGCAAATCCGGCGGCCATCCACATCACTAGCGCACCAGAGATAAGAAAATAAAACGTATCAAGGGCAAAGCGAAGCTCAGTGACCGTTAATCCTAGTTTGGTTAATTCATCCATTTGTCCAATCCCCCTTTAAAGTGCTTCGTTGTCGAGTTCACCAGTTCGTATTCTGGTTGCTTGTTCTAGGTTGGTAACAAATATCTTGCCATCACCAATTTTACCTGTACGCGCAGCACTCGTTATCGCCTCAACTAGCATCTCCACGTTTTCAGCTTTAGTCGCAATTTCAAGCTTCACCTTAGGTAAGAAATCAACCTGATACTCAGCACCTCGATAAAGTTCGGTATGGCCTTTTTGACGACCAAAGCCTTTTACTTCAGTCACCGTCATCCCCTCAATGCCTACATTGGCGATAGCTTCTCTTACATCATCTAACTTAAATGGCTTAATAATGGCACTGACCAATTTCATGGCGATCTCCTTGAAGACTATTTTTAATTCTAACAAAGACTCTTCAAGCATTAGGCCAACAAATCAAACGCCATAAAAACAAGGAGATAGAACAAACCAGGCATTGAAAAATGAATATAAACGCACCAAAAAAGTGCAGTTATTCAATAACTGCACGCTCATAAGGCAAAGATGTCGCAGCTTAGACTTATCGCCTATTGGTTAAAAGCGACTTTTGAGGTGTACTAGTAACCTTTGCAACAAGTACTAGGAACATTAAAATGTTGAAGCCAGAAGATTGCGTATTAGTCATTGTTGACGTGCAAGGGCAACTCGCACGAGTCATGCATCAAAGTGAAGAGTTACACCATAAATTAGCGCTATTAATTAAAGGCATTCAGTTATTCGACATTCCGATCCTATGGCTCGAGCAACTACCCGATAAATTGGGTGCCACTAGTGATGTATTAGCCACAGAGCTAATCAAAACCACGGAGCCAATTGCAAAACAACATTTTAGCGGCTGGCAATGTCCAAAGTTCAGGGCGAAATTGTCAGCAATGGGGCAAAAAAATATCCTTGTCGCAGGCATAGAAACCCATGTTTGCGTGTACCAAACCTGCATGGACCTATTAGATAATGCTTACCCGACTTACCTCGTTGTAGATGCAATGTCTTCGCGAGATCCTGTTAATAAAAAACTCGGAATAGAGATGATGCAAGCCCATGGTGCATTACAAACCAATGTAGAGTCATTGCTGTTTGAACTGCAACATGAAGCGATAGGGGAAAGGTTTAAGGCCTTACTGGCACTGATTAAGTAGACCGACATTAAGGTCAAACGAGTTAATTTAGAGCAAAAAAAAGCCCTCATCAACGAGGGCTTTTCTATATAGAGCTAGGTAGAAACAATAGACTTACTTGTAAGTTGCTTCGCGCTTTTCAGCTTCAGCTTCCCACTGTGGTACTAAAGTTTTCTTGAATTCAGCTTTATCAGCATTCATCTTCTTCATATCCATACCTAGAGCAGCTTGTGCTTTAGCTTTGGTTGAAGTGTCAGGGTAAACAATTGGTTGCTTAACACCTTTAACAGCAAGTAGTTGAGCTAGCTTGATACGAGCATCAGCCGCTTTGTCTACCGCAGTACCTAGTACACGAAGTGCTTCATCAGCTGCGTGAGCAGCAACACCGTGTGATGCAGTTGCATAGTCCCAGCGCCACTGTGAATGACGGATATCCATAAGGATAGGCTTCATTTCAGTTTCAGTTGCACCCGCATCCCAAGCAGCTTTTGCTTCGAAGTGAGCTTTCACTAGCTGAGCTTCAGCACGTGCTTTAAGATCAGCAACTTTATGCTTACGATCTTCAGTTAAGTTAACCATGAACTCTTTGCTTTGCTCGTGACAACTACCACAAGTTTCTTCAAAGCGATCGAATGGGTTACCTACTTTATGGTCAGTAAACTTACGACCTTTTTCGCTTTTCACTTTAGGCATGTGACAGTCAGTACAACTTACGTTGTTCTTACCGTGAACACCTAGCTGCCAAGTTTCATAACCTGGGTGCTGTGCTTTAAGCATTGGAGTCTTAGAAACAGCGTGAGTCCAGTCAGAGAACTCGATGTTGTCATAGTAGACTTCCATCTGTTCAACTGTTGTACCGTTATCCCAAGGGAATTTAACAAAGCCTTTCTTATCTTTGGTCTTCTCGAAGTAGTACTCAACGTGACACTGACCACAAACCATTGATTGCTTGTCTTTCTTAGACGCTTTATCAAATGGTGTGCCCAATGTTTCCATTGCGCGTTCAGCAAATGGACGAGACATACGTAACTTAGAAGAACCTTTTACGTGACAATCAGCACAGCCAAGAGCGTTAACAATTTCTGGACCGCCTTTAGACCATTTACCCGCAAAATATCCGTCTTCACCTTGCTCTTCGATCATGCGAGGTACATCTGGGCTCTTACAAGACCAACATGCCATTGGCATTGGACCGTCTTCAGCAGACTTAGGGGCACCGGTACGTAAGGTGTTTCTTAAGTCAGTGATTACATACATGTGACCACGTGGAGCGTTATAATCTTTAGCAAAACCATAACCAGCCCAAAGCACAACTAAACTTGGAACCTGCTCAAGCATATCAACAACTTCTTTACTTTCTGAAGTTTCATGCCAAGTTTCATATTGATTCTTGAACTTATCTTTGTACACTTCGTTACGTGGTTCAGTTTTGTCACTTGCGAATGCGCTACCAGCAATTAAACTTGCAGCAACCATTGCACTCAGTGCAAAAGCCTTTTTAGTTAATGTTCTCACCATCTCATCTCCATTTTACTTTATAATATTTATAGTATAGTCCCACCTATTCCAAGGTGAATTTAGCCTCTTGCACCTAACAAAAACATACCCCATTAGGGGTATCCTCCTTAAAACTTGCGTTAGATCAACTTGTAAACGTGTTGTTGCTCACACTTTGTGTTTTTAGTAACATATTGCAGTATGCAATAATTAATAAATGCTATTAATAAAATAGTTCATAACCCCAATAAATGAGAACTCTTGAATGAAAAAAGGCAGACTTACATCAGCGATATGGGGATTCATGTTAACGCTGATATTACTGTCCAGCGGACTGGCTATTTTTGCCATCGTTAACTTGTCCTATAGCTTAGGAGATGCCAGAGCGATTAATGCCTCCGGATCGCTGAGAATGCAAAGTTATCGACTTATGTTTTATGCCAATTCTGGCAGTGAATCGGCGGCAGAAAAAATTGAAGAATTTGAAAACACCCTCAATTCTCAAGCGCTTAAGGCAACGCTCGCTTGGTATACTCCACAAGACATGAAGGATAAGTACCTCACCGTCATCGATAAGTGGCAAATAATGCGTTATTACATTGAATCTGAGAACTCACGCCTGTATGCCGCTGCACTAAAAGACTTTGTCGATACCATTGATCTTTTCGTATTAGAAACTGAGCAACATGCCGCCTTTAAACTTAAGCTGCTGGCGATTAGTCAGATAGTCGGTTTGGGCATAATGCTGTTGATTGCCTTCGTCACGGTAAGGATTGCCAAACGTAAGGTTGTTAAACCATTGCAACAATTGATGCAGGCTGCCGATACAATTTCACAAGGCGACTTTAATGTAGTAATGCCTAAAACAGAGTATATCGAATTGAGTGCATTAAGCAGCGCTCTCGATAGTACAATAAAAAAACTGGCCAGCGTCTATCAAGGGTTAGAATCTCAAGTACAAGAAAAGACGCTTGCATTAACGCGTGCCAATAATGAGCTGAAATTACTCTATGACAATGTCGTCATGCTGCACTCGAGTAAATTAGACATCAATACGCTGACCGATGCCATTAACCAGCTGCAAACCCATGAACCTAACATCAGCCTAAGATTGGTTGTAGTGGAAGATGAGCAAGTCCAATACATCATCGATGCTCATGGTGAGTGGCCGCATGACGTTAAGAATTCACAGAAATTTGCATTACAGTTTGAGCAAAATAACCTAGGTTATTTAGAAGTCATTTCTGAGCGACCTTATACAACAGCGCTGTATAGTAACTTTGCCATCATGCTGGCACGCTCAATGGTGATCCACAATGCAGGTGAGCAACGACAGCAACTCGCACTCATGGAAGAGCGAGGGGTTATCGCGCGCGAATTACATGACTCCTTGGGCCAATTACTGTCATTTTTAAAAATCCAAGTTAATTTGCTCTCCAAAGAGTTAGACAAAACATCGAAAAGTCCGCGAGCAGCAGAGCAGTTACAAGAAATAAATGAAGGCGTCAATACCGCCTATGCGCAGCTCAGAGAGTTGCTATCCACCTTTAGGCTGACAATTAAAGATCCCAACTTAGGACACGCTATAGAAGCAATGGTTGAGCAATTACGCAGTCAAAGTGATGCTAACATCACACTCGATTATAAACTGCCAGTACAGCTGCTCGGTGCCCAGCAACATATTCATATTTTACAGCTCACTCGCGAAGCCACACTCAACGCGATTAAGCATGCTAGCGCCCAGCATATTCATATCAGCTGCCAAAAAATATCTGATACCAAAGTGATTATTAGTATTAGTGATGATGGGCTCGGAATAGAAAAACTCAAAGAAAGAGATCAACATTTTGGTTTAGGGATCATGCATGAGCGCGCAAGTCGCCTATCAGGTGTGGTAGAATTTAGCCAAAATGAGGAAGGTGGTGCCACAGTGACGTTAACCTTCCCACCTCAACAAGAACCAGTGTGATTTTTTGCTATATAAAACAGCTATTAAAGCAAAAATGACATCTTTAACTTTTGAATTGCGAGTTAACCTCAGTAGGAGGCCATTAAATGGGTAAGCCTTATTCAGTGCTAGTTATCGACGATCACCCGCTATTGCGTCGCGGGATCTGTCAGCTTATTACCTCAGACTCCGATTTCACTCTCTTTGGTGAAGCGGGAAGTGGGCTAGACGCACTTTCTGCCGTCGCTGAAAATGAGCCCGATATAGTGTTACTTGATCTCAATATGAAAGGGATGACAGGCCTCGATACACTCAATGCTTTGCGACAAGAGGGCGTCACCTCCCGTATTGTTATTTTGACCGTTTCGGATGCTAAACAAGATGTGATTAGACTGGTTAGAGCGGGCGCAGATGGTTATCTACTTAAAGATACCGAGCCAGATCTGCTGCTTGAGATGCTAAAGAATGCCATGTTAGGACATCGTATTATTAGCGAGAATGTTAAAGACTACTTATCTGAGCTAAATACCTCAGTTAATGAGCAAGACTGGATTGAAAACCTAACACCAAGGGAGCTAGAGATATTAAAGCACCTTGCTGAAGGACAAAGTAACCGCGTGGTCGCAGAGCAGTTACATATAAGCGAAGGCACCGTTAAAGTACATGTAAAAAATCTACTTCGCAAAGCCAATGCTAAGTCACGTACAGAGATGGCTGTTAGATACCTAAACCAATAACTGATATCGCTTATACTGGATAGTTAAACAGCAAAAAGGCAGCCTAGGCTGCCTTTTTTAATATGCTCTATAGCCAACTAGTATTCATCCAAAAACTTACGCCAGTTGACCAATACCGCATAGAAATCCTCTAAACCACAAAATGCTTCAGACTCTCCATTATAGAATGACATTGATTCATCCATCTCAGCATCCTCCTCCTCGCCCTCTTCGATATTATTGGCAAACACTCTGACCTGTTCACAATCAAACTCTATCGACAGTGCCTTACCAATTAAGCGCCAATCACTTAGCTGGCCAGTTTGTAGCTTTTCAAGCTGCTGACAGATCTCGACATGCTTCTCAGGATTGTCACCAAGCTCTTCCGACAACCAAAAACCCATCGCTTCATGATCCATACTGAACCGCGCAAATGCTGTACCGGTCATTGTATTGCGTAAAAAATCGTATTCCATAATCAGGCTCAAAATTCAGTAAGACTTCAACTAACCTCATTTTAACTTAATAAACGTCTACTTGCCCTATTCTGTTCATATACTGCAGCTTGGATGGATAACAGACTAACGATTCAAATATTCACCATTCAACCCGGAGTGGATTAAACATAAAAAAGTCGAGTCATCAGGGCCATAAAACCGCTAGACCCATGTTCAAAACAAACAACAGCCATGACTCATCTAGTTAAAAATATTGAACGATTATTCTGCATATTTGAAACCACTACCAAAGCACGTTATATCGTGACTCAGCGGTTTAACGTATACTTACGCTAGCTTTGTCACTTCATATCGCGACAGGAACCACCATGTCAGCTATCAATCTTAAACAAAAAACCGCTCATGCAGACTTTCTGCCAGAGAACCAATTGATACTAAACGCGGTCAGCGAAGGTATTTATGGATTTGATCTCGACGGCAATGCCGTGTTCATCAATCCAGCCGCTGAGAAAATGACGGGTTGGCAAACCCAGGAGTTGTTAGGCAAGAATATTCATGACTGCCATCACCATAGCCATAACGATGGTAGCCATTATCCTAAAGAGGACTGCCCCATCTACAACACGCTCAGAGATGG
This sequence comes from Shewanella sp. GutCb, assembly GCF_002836135.1. Lineage (NCBI taxonomy): Bacteria > Pseudomonadati > Pseudomonadota > Gammaproteobacteria > Alteromonadales > Shewanellaceae > Shewanella > Shewanella sp. GutCb. The sequence continues at coordinate 26,030 of NZ_PJBL01000003.1, forward strand.
CACAGCAAGAGAGATAACCCATGAAGTGTTTTGGCGTAAAGATGGCTCTAGCTTTCCAGTCCATTACACCTCAACCCCGGTGTATAAAGATGGAGTGCTTATGGGAGTTGTCGCGATATTTCGTGATATCAGTATTCAAAAGCAAACGGAACAGTCACTCCGCCAAGCGCTAGAGCAAGTTCAAGCCCTGTCAGAGAAGCTATCATTCGAAAATCAATATTTGCAATTAGAGCTTGCAGACCGTACTGGAGATGTTGGCATATCAGGTGAAAGCCAACAAATTAATCAGTTGATTCAGCAGATTAAGCTTGTTGCCAATACAGAAAGCACGGTGTTAATTAGTGGCGAGAATGGCACAGGTAAAGAACTCGTCGCCCGCAACCTGCACCGCTTAAGTAACCGTGCAGATAAGCCATTAGTGAGTGTCAATTGCGCTGCATTTTCAACATCCTTACTTGAAAGTGAGTTGTTTGGCCATGAAAAAGGCGCATACACAGGTGCGACAAGTCGTCGAAAAGGCCGTTTCGAACTCGCAAATAATGGCACTCTATTTCTCGATGAAGTGGCTGAACTGAGTCTAGAAGCCCAGTCAAAACTGCTCAGGGTCATTCAAGAACAAGAGTTTGAACGCGTTGGCAGTAGCCAAACAATTAAAGTTGATATCAGACTGATTACCGCGACCCATCACGATCTGCTAAAGCGGGTCGAACAAGGTCTGTTTAGAATGGATCTCTATTATCGGCTTAATGTTTTTCCCATTGTAGTACCGCCATTGCGCAGCCGTTTGTCGGATATTCCTGAACTCGTAAGTCACCTTATTCAGGAGCTAAACCGTAAATTAGGTAAAAAAATAAGCAAGGTTAGCCAACGAGGTATGCAAAATTTAACCAAACATAGCTGGCCTGGTAATGTGCGTGAACTGCAGAATGTGCTTGAAAGAGAGATGATCTTATCAACGGGGCCAGTGCTCGAGTTTGGCCAACTAGCATCAGAGCCTCAAGCTAAAACATCTACTGCGGCAACCAACGCTAAACAGACATTAGCTGAAATAGAAAAAGCACATATTTTAAAAATATTAAAGCAGAGTCAATGGCGGATCTCAGGGCCAATCGGTGCTGCAGCAATACTGGGAATGCCCCCCAGCACCTTGCGCTCTCGTATGCTTAAACTCGCTATTGCTCGGCCAATATAGTAAGCGTTCATCAACGGCAAGACACGACATACAATAGATTCGCGATATATCGCGATCAAAGAGTGTAACCAAAAGAATAATGCCAAGCAAAAACAACAACTTAAAACATGGCCTAGAGCTTGCTATATAGGCACTGAGTGAACAATGTCAGTGCCTATAGAGAAGCCAATGTTAAATAAAAACAATAGCAAAGTAATAGAAAACACCCATAGCCAACGACCGAATAATCGCATTCCCATTAAGCAGGTCGACAGCCCGCCTAGCGGTAAGATCCATATTCGAGAGCAAAAAGGATATTTTCAACGCATTCGAACCGGGATGAATAGCTTATTGGTTGCGCTATTTTTTCTACTACCGTTTGTCTCTTATCAAGGTCGACAAGCCATTCTGTTTAATATTAGCGACCAACAATTCATTTTCTTTGGCACCACGCTTTGGCCTCAAGATTTCACTATTCTTGCTTGGGTGCTTATCGCAGCTGCATTTTTACTGTTTTTTGCCACTGTATTTTGGGGCCGAGTTTGGTGTGGATACCTGTGCCCACAAACCGCTTGGACATTCATGTTCGTATGGGTTGAAGAGCAAATTGAAGGCAGCCGCAACAAGCGTATTACCTTAGACAAAGCCCCCATGAGTTTAAACAAGATAGCCAAACGAACCAGCAAACATCTGGCGTGGGGCGCAATTGCCCTTCTCACGGGTTGTGGCTTTATCGCTTATTTTATTCCAGCCAGAGCGTTATATCTGGATATTCTCACTTTTGATGCCAGCTTTTGGATCAGCACCTGGGTCTGGTTCTTTGCCATCTGTACTTACCTTAATGCAGGTTGGATGCGTGAGCAGATGTGTTTACATTGCTGCCCTTATTCCCGCTTTCAGTCAGCGATGTTTGACGCCAATACCAAGACCGTTACCTATGATGCAACTCGTGGCGAAAGTCGTGGTCCTCGTAAACGCAAACAAGAAACCAGTTTAGGTGATTGCGTTGACTGCAACCTCTGTGTGGATGTTTGCCCCACGGGTATCGATATCCGTAACGGTTTGCAATATGAGTGTATTAACTGCGGCGCGTGCGTCGATGCTTGTAACCAGACCATGGCGCAGTTCGGCTACAAACCTGACTTAATTAGTTACAGCAGTGAGAATGCATTAGTCGACAAAGCCGTGCCTTTTTATGAATCTTACAAATTTCTTGGCTACGGTATTGCAGCCTTGATCATGCTCACCGTGATTGGGATTGATATCAGTAATCGTTCTGCCATTGAGCTAAACATCATTCGTGATAGACAAACGCTGTACCGTGAAACATTAACCGATGAAGTTGAAAATAGCTTCACGCTAAAAATCCGTAATAAAACCCAGCAGGCTCGTCACTATCAAATCTATGTGTCAGGTAACAGTAGCTATAAACTCGCAGGAAATACCCGTTTGTTAATTAATGCGGGTGAGCTGCTAGATTACCCGGTAACCGTCTTGGCAGATCTAAATGAACTTGAAAGCAGCCGCAGCGCAATAACCTTTACCGTGTCAGAGCAGCACAGTCACAACCAAGTAACGCAACAATCTAATTTCTTTAGCCCGCTATAACCATCATCAAGCAAGCTTGAGTTAACAGGTAAAGTAACCGCTGCTTTACCTGTTAATCTAGGGGGTTAATCTCGCTGGTAAAAAAGTAGAGTAAAAAATCTAATTGTTACAAGCTGATAGCCATTGCTCTGTTCTGCAGGCATGAAACAATTTATTTCATTGTTGACCATTGACCTTAGGGTGACAATCGCACTAATCTAAACGCCTGTTTGATTCACTAATCAACCCCAAAAACAATCAAAAACTGGCTAACGAAGGTATCTCCATGGCATATGATTCAGACTCAACACTCGATCTCTCCCGATACGCCTCACTCAATGATCTGATTGACCTTGCAAGTGCCCGATACGGTGATAAAGCCGCTTATTCTTGTTTAGGGAAAGAAACCACATTCAACGAGATTAATCATTCTTCACGCCAGTTTGCCGCTTACCTGCAACAAGAAACGAATTTAGTACAGGGCGATAGAGTTGCGATTCAACTGCCCAATATCACTCAGTTTGTGATTGCCGCTTATGGCGCCATTAAAGCAGGTATGGTGTTAGTCAATACCAACCCTTTGTATACCCCACGGGAGCTCATCCACCAATTCAATGACTCAGGCGCAAAAGCCCTAGTGGTGCTATCGGATCTGTTGCCAACATTGACTGAAGTGATTGCTAATACCAGTATTGAAACCGTTATATCCACGCATGCAATGGACTTGATTGCACCGCAACCGCAACCAGAAGTCCCCTTTGCAACCATCGCCTTTTGTGATGTGCTAAAAGCGGGTGAGCTACTGACATATGTGCCTGTGATTAGCGTGCCAGAACAGATTGCAGCACTGCAATATACCGGCGGGACCACCGGATTATCAAAAGGGGCAATGTTAACCCACGGTAATTTACTCGCCAACGCCATGCAGATAAAATCGCGTATTGGCAGTCGCCTAGTTGAAGGTGAAGAGATTTTTGTCGCGCCGCTACCTGTGTACCATATCTACGCCTTCATGGTGAATTTAGTGCTTTATTACGAGCGTGGCGGTTGTTCTATATTGATCCCAAATCCACGCGACATTTCAGGATTGATCTCAGCGCTGGCACAATATTCATTCACTGGATTTGCAGGGCTCAACACATTATTTGTCGGGCTATGTCACCAACCAGAATTTAAGGCATTGGATTTTAGCCACTTAAAAGTGACCATCTCCGGAGGTACTGCATTAACTCAAGCAGCGGCTTCGGTTTGGCAGCAAACCACAGGCTGCACCATCTCTGAAGGTTACGGATTATCGGAAACATCACCGGTGGTGTCGCTCAATGCACCTGGACTCGAACAGCTCGGCACGATTGGCAAACCCGTCCTTGGCACCTTGGTAAAGATTCTCGACATGGATGATAACGAAGTCGCCACAGGAGAAACCGGCGAGCTTGCCGTCTTTGGTCCACAGGTGATGTTAGGTTATTGGAATAACCCAGAGGAAACGGCAAAAGTCATGACCAGCGAAGGTTACTTTAAAACAGGCGACATCGCGATTGCCACTGAAGACGGCTTCCATAAAATTGTTGATCGCAAGAAAGACATGATTATCGTCTCTGGTTTTAACGTCTATCCAAACGAAGTCGAAGATATACTGTCGAATCACGAAGCAATATTCGAATGTGCCGTGATTGGTATTGAAGACGATCGTAGCGGTGAAGCCGTTAAAGCAGTTATCGTATTAAACGATATTCATGCCGATCATGAACAAGCTAAAGCGGCAATCGACAGCTACTGCCGCGAGCAGCTAACCGCCTATAAGATCCCAAAAGTCGTTATCTTTGTCGATGCATTGCCTAAATCTACAGTGGGTAAGATATTACGCAGAGAATTGCGTAAGTGATTCTGAGTTTGGTTTTTAGTTTCACTCGTTAATACTAAAAAGGGAGCCAATGGCTCCCTTTATCAACTTTTAATAACGGGATAAGCATTAAACGATGCCCATCTGCTTTCTAGCATATCGAACGCATTGAGTATGCCCTTATTCCTTAGCGCTGGGCCGATAAATAGGTTTGCATACACTTGATGGCTACTCCTATCTACTTCATTAATATACCAGATTAGTTCAACATTCGATCTTTCGAAGGAGTCATCACTATTTTTTTTAGCTAATACTTTACTAACATAATTATAAACAAAATCATTGTTATAGAATGGAACTCCTTCATTTAAAAGGATGAGGACACCAGTGCTTCTTTTTAGAGCAAGAGAGCTTTTTGTATCCCTAATTTGCTTGTCAGCATTCCTGATTAGATGTTTTAGATTTCTCCCAGAATAATCTAAAGCCCATAATCTGAATTTTTCACCTTCTGCATGTGCACTAATAATGTCTTCGACAGGTACCTTTCCAAAGAATTCAGGAAACTTAGGATCACTCATGGCCAATTCAGAAAATCGTCTATTTAACTCCGCACCTCGGTCTTTACTCAGATGCTTAACTTCAAAAGTGAGCTCTCGGTCAAAAAGTAAATAATCAGCCTTCTTTCCTTCAAAAGTATGCTCTGGTAAGTCATCTATTGCTTCACAGCTATTAATACTCATAATAAATTTATGAAATCTAGATTCCAGGTTATTCATTAATTTTCCTTAAAACAAATAGACTCATTAGAGTCTCGTAACAAGTGTTCAAACAAAGAAGTGATATTCAATAAATTGGTACTGTGCTTCATGGCTTATTCTTTCTTAAAGTATCAAACAGGTAACGAAAATAGTTATGTTTAGATCTACATTCTGACCACAGATAGTGTCTCAATTGGAACCCGCGCTTTTTGGTCTTAGAAGAAGCACCTTTCAAACACAATGAATCATTAAAACTCCCCATCCCACCGTATGCGTTAAGAGAGTGAGCAATACTTTTTTGAGGCCTATCTCTATAGAGTAACCCTAATGATTTACTAAAATAATTAGCCCAATGTTCTTCATTGTTGTTTCGGAGTAATTCAATCAACTCCTCTAATAGGACTTGGTATTCTGGATAGTCGGGGCTAATAAAATCTCTAATGCCAGACAATAGTTTATTCTGTTGCAACGTTATATGCTCTTGGTTGCTCATCTAATCAAACCAACCTATCACTGCTAAGTGCTTATTGTAAATAATCTAATCCCAATACCACAGTGCAAATTAAACTCCAATTACATTAAAGTTAACTTCTATCATCAGTGGTCCAATTGCCTGCGGCAAGCGTATGTGCAGACACTACTGAGGCTCGCTTTTTGCCATCCATGGCCGCTCTGCGGTTTCATCCCTGAAATCGAAGGCCTCAGCCGTATCTACACTGGTTTATAAAAGCGCAATCTCTCAGCATTTGAGTTTTCAATATGCAGATACTAAAGCCAACAACAAATTCAGAGCGGATTGGTTACACCAACTCCCCATCGGAGTTGCCGAAGTACGTAGATAAAAATGCCGTAGAACCATCATGGTCTTTCCCGTGCATCCATGCACTTCAAGACATTCAGGCATCCTGCCTATCAGATGATGGTTCAGGCTCGGGGGGACATGGATGTCCCATCTGAGCCGTTAGGCGATTTTTGTTGGAGTATGAGGTCTGTACTCAATGCATGTAACTTCGTCGGGGCGTCATGGTGGATGCAAGGAGGACAAGCGCTTTCCCCCTTGGCTCGGGTGTGGGCGAAGCGCCACGACTTTGACTTTTTTAAAAGCAGAGTAATTTCATGCTCGCTTGCATAAACCTAAACCTGTTTAACCCAAATAATCTGCTCAATACTAAACCCAAGCCGCTTAGCCTGCTCGGTAAACTGCTGTTTAAGCGCATCACTCACCTCTGGGGTACGTGATAGAAACCAAAGGTAATCACGGTTATAACTGGTAATAAAGGCATATTGGTAACCCTCTTTATCAAGCTCATACACCACGTACGAACCATAAAATGGCCCAAAGAAAGATACTTTTAAATAACCAATATCAGTAGCATCAACAAAGTAAGCTTTGCCCTCGGCATCTTTCCAGCTTTGCTTTGCTTCAGAAAAGCCGCGATTAGTGACTTTAACGCCACCATCATCTTTCATCTCGTATTCTGCAGTCACCCGAGATAATCCGCGCTCAAAGCTATGATCGAGCCTGGCGATTTCATACCAAGTACCTAAGTATTTTGGTAACTCAAAATCATTTACTGCTTCAATACCTTTGGGCAAACTGGTACATGCTGACAATAGCAAAACGCTTAACACCAGTAGTGATTTGCTTACAAAGTGTTTAATTGACCGCAGGCATGAGCACTTACGTAAAGACATTGAAAGTCGCATAAATAATTCCCTTTCGATTTTGGTGATTAAGGTTTGCGATTAAGGCTTAGCGATAAACGCGTTAAAAACCAGTACGTTTACCACCAAAATAAAGTTCACCAGCAATCTTTTTTAAATCGTTGCAGCATCATCTGTAAGTAGCTGTAGACTGGCAAACTCACGATAAAGCTCACTGCTTTGCATTAACTCTTTGTGCGTGCCACTTGCCACTACTAGCCCCTTCTCGAGCACTAAGATACGATCAGCATTGATAACCGTTGCCAATCGATGGGCAATAATCAAAGTGGTTTTATTCACCATTAGCCTGTCTAGCGCTTGTTTTACCTTTTGCTCACTGATGGCGTCGAGTGCACTCGTGGCTTCGTCCAGCAGTAAAATCGGTCGATCGGCAAGAATAGCGCGAGCAATAGCGATGCGTTGCTTTTGCCCACCAGATAAACGAACACCACGTTCACCTAGATAGGTTTGATAGCCGTCGGTAAACTCAGCTATAAACTCATCGGCTCTGGCGGCAATACAGGCTTGTTTCACTTCAGCTTCGGTGGCATCCAAACGTCCATAACGCACGTTTTCCAGTACACTGCTGGCAAAAATAACTGACTCTTGTGGCACCAAGGCATATTGCTGGCGCAAGGATTGAGGGCTTAATTTGGCGATATCAACGCCGTCTAGTTCAATGTTACCGCTTTTTAACTCATAGAAACGTTGCAGTAGTTCGAACAAGGTACTTTTACCGGCGCCGCTCGCCCCGACCAATGCTACACGTTCGGCTGGCTTGATGTGAATATCCAAGCCTTGGATGACATCACTCTCTCCGTCATGCTCAATGCCGCCCTCGCGAATATTGCTGTAAGCAAATCGTACCTGCTTTAACTGCAGTTCGCCGCGCACCACTGCAGGTAAAGACAGCGGTTCGGCTACAGTCGGAATATCAATCGGAGTTTCCACTAACTCAATAAGGCGTTCAGTTGCACCAGCAGCGCGTTGAATTTCGCCGATCACTTCGCTAATGGTTGCCACAGAACCTGCCACCATTACCGCATAAAACATAAAGGCTGATAGCTCACCGCTGGTGATACTGCCATTCATCACATCGTGGGCACCAACCCAGGTGACTAACGCTATCGCCAAGATGCTCAAAAACATCACTAACGAAATTAAAATAGAGCGATACTTTATTCGCCCTTTAGCGGCGTCCATAATCGCTTCAACCCGCTCATTGAATAGCGCTCGATCTCTGTCTTCATGGGAATAGGCCTGCACGGTGTGGATCTCATGTAGTGTTTCATCAACATAAGCGCCTAAGTCACCCACTTTGTCTTGGCTTTTACGCGACAAGTCGCGCACCTTACGGCCGAAAAAGAAGATAGGGCCCAACACCATTGGAACTGCGAGTAACACTAATCCTGTCATTTTAAGACTGGTTATTGCCATCATGACAATGCCACCAATCACAGTCACGCTGGCTCTCAGTGCCATCGACAAACTTTGTCCTACCACCGATTGCAACAGCGTAGAATCGGCCGTAAAACGTGAAATAACCTCACCGGTACGCAGTTTTGCATAAAATCCAGGCGAGAGCTTGAGTAGATGGTCATACACTTTCAAACGAATATCGGCGCTAACGCGTTCACCTAACCAAGTCATTAAGTAGAAACGGCAAAAAATGGCGCTACTGCTGAGGGCGGTGATCCCAACCACCAGCAGAATAATTTCATTAAGGCGTGAGCCATTGTCTTGCAAAAAACCTTCATCGACCATTAAGCGCACGCCTTGACCCAGTGACAGCCAAGCGAGTGAACCAATAAAGAGGAAGATGATCGCGGCTATCACCTTAACGCGATAGGGTTTTAAAAAAGCACCAATCCATGGCAAAACAGCGCGCTGGCTAACATGTGGCTTATTCGTCGCAGTGTTTTCAAGCAGCGCTTGACTTGGCGCTGTGGTCTCGGCGGTCTTTGATGAGACAGAAGATGCTGATTGGCTCAATGAAGTGTCCTAAATTTGAATGTAAACAACATTAGAATAACAAAACCCGCATGAGAGCGGGCAATGTTTATAGAAAAGCTTTGTATGAGAGTATGTTCCTCTAAACTTGCGCTTAAGGCTTATCTCTGCACGGCATTTGCCGCATTCGTCATTAGCTTATCGTGTCAGCAAGTTCCGCTTTAGGCGTGCCATGGTGGCCGTCACGTTTCCAATTGACATCTAAAAGCTCTGAACCAGAAAGACTAAAGGCTTGGCCAAATCCTTTTACATATAATCCATGATGAGGGTTAAGTTTAAACAAGTTAAAGTCGGTCAGGGCCGCTAAATTATCAATCATCTCGCCAAAGCGGGCAGACAATGCCGCTACGCCTTTGGTAAAGGTCTCGCTATCTCGTGCAACAAGCTCTGCTGTGGCATCAAAGGTCAGTCGCTTACGGGCAAATACTGACTTTGCCTCTGCTTCATCTTCAAGCAACATAACAGACAGCTTATTAGATGCTTTAAGGTTAGTGCCATGGCGTGCAAGCTCACTGACCAGAATATAAAAACCATCGTCAGCCAAGGCAAAAGGCGCATAGCTGGCATTGGGCACGCCATTGGCATCTTGGGTCGCTAGCTGCAGGGTTGAACGAGCAGCTTTAAACGCTTCTATTTCAGGTAATAGTTTCTCACGTAATCTTTGCTCTTTTACAGTAGTCATTGCTCGGCTCTCTTATTTTTTAAGGGGCTAGATGCCACATATCAGGTGCTAGGTCATATTGACGACCGGCGAGGTTCTAGGCGGTAGCGATTTGTAACTCTACTTTAAGCGCATTAAAACGGGCCACTTGCTCAGGCAATAACACTCGCTTCTTATCTCTGCCTAAATACACTTTAAACACCACTTCGCCTTTGGCACCAAAGAAGTTAATGGAATGGCTCTCGCTACCTCTAAACGGTTTGCTTATCAGTGCTATTGCACTAATGTCATCCAGCTTTAAATGCCCGTGTAGTCCCTCGCCTTTAGTGATGAGATTGTAATAACCATGGCCATACTTCCCTTTCGGGAAAGCACCTTTAAACTCAAAGATACTGCCAGATACTGACACAATCGTGGTCATGTTGCCCCACTCTGGCAGCGACGTTAATAAGCTGTCTTTTTCAGTGATAGGCAGTAGCGCAAGCTGATCGACCGGCAATGCTGACATCACTTCAAACTCACTAATGTTGAGTTCTACGGCAATTTGGCTGGGCATTGCCGCGGGGTTATCGATTAAATGCTGGCGGATGGTTTCAATGGTAATTGACATGGAATATCTCCAAAATATTAAAATGGCAGTGAGGCTAATCATTGCTGTTAGCCTCAGGGTTAATTGTTTAGCTTTGTTTAGAAGCTATAACGCGCCGACAATTTATAGTTCCTTCCCTGTTCATACAGGGTTTGCCACGCTTGTTGATATTGTTCATCACCGATATTTTCTACTGCAAAGTCGACTCTTAACCCTTCAAAAGTGCCCATGGCAGGTTCCCATGCCACGTACAGATCCCACAGTTTGTAAGAATCGTATGACTCAGTGTAATCACTAGGCAACTGATCTTGCTCTGCTACGTAGGTAAAACGAGTACCAAACTTCATGTCACCTTCCATGATGGCTTGCGACAAGTCGAACCCTAGCTTTTTAGCTGGAACCTTGGTGAGGTAATCTCCTTCCGTCTTATCTTTACCTTCGGTTTGACCATAGTTTAAGGTGACACGTGTCTGCTCATAACGGTAACGAGTAGTAAATTCAAAACCTGTGAGTTTAGCTTCATCAACATTGTCCCATGAGGTTGTTTGCTCAAAGCCAGGAATGCCCATCAATGGGTTAGAAACAGATTGCTCGATAAAATCATCAACATCGTTTCTAAACACGCTTAATGTCATTGCGAGTTCATCATCTCCGGCAAGTTCAGTGAAACGAAGATCAGCTTTAATCTCCTTGTTCTGGGCTTTTTCAGCTTGCAAATCTGGATTGATTTCAAAAGTATTACATAGCCCACCAGGCAAGAATCCCGGGATAGGAGGGATACAGTAATGCGTACCGGTTGAGTACATCTCTTCAATACTTGGGGCACGGAACGCTTGGTCAAATCGCGCGCTTAGGGTTAACCATTCGGTGGTGGTCCAAACCAATCCTATTGACGGCGAAAATGCATTGTCATCAGATTGTGCATTAAGGTTGTTACTTTCATTTGTAAACGCGTCGTAACGCACTGCGGCGTCAACAGACCAGTTTTCACTTAAGCTGATATCGGCGCGGGTAAAGGCGCCCCAGACCGTGGTTTCGCCGTCAATATCATTCGGGCGTTGGCCAGTTTGACCGCTGTCATCACGTACTGTTTTAATTGAATCTTTGTAACCATCAACACCATAAGTCAGCACGGTATTGGCAAATTTAGAGCTATTATTGATACTAAATCCAAGCGTGTCGTATTCGGTGCTATCAACTTGGTTTTTAGTAACCCTGTCTTCATCGTAATCGGTACCATTCCAATAGAAGGTAGCATTAAGATCGAGATAGTGATTATCCGTTGGGTTTAAGCTGTAATCCAAGGTCACATTTTGATCATTGGTTTTGCGCTTAACCAAAGGCACTGAACTGCCGACATCCGTCGTCGGATTACTCGGCACCAGTTCATCAATTTTAGAAAAACGGGTAGAAAGTTGCAGACGTTGATCATTGGTCGGTTGCCAACCAAATTTAGCCAAGCCGCTAGTTCCCTCTGAAGCACTGTTTTCAAGCGTCTGATCATTACCCACTTTAATGTTGTTGCTGTCGTAATAACTGCCGTTTAGCAACCAATCAACGCTTCCAGCATCAGCAGTATCTGCTAAGCCATAGATTGCACCACTGGTTTTAGCACGATCACCGTTGGTTTCGAAACCTTGCTTGATATAGCCACCAAAAGTGTCTTCCTCTTCCAGAAAATCCTGTGCAGATTTAGTATTTTGCGCCACAACACCGCCAATGGCACCGCTGCCCCAAAGGCTACTTGCAGGGCCACGCACCACTTCAACGGAACTGAGTAGTTCAGGGTCCATAAAGTAAGTGCCCCGATGACCAGAACTGGTATTTTGGCGTGCACCATCAATCGTTTGCAATACTCGCTGCCCGCCTAAACCACGAATTTCAACCCCTTGAGATGATGCGCGAGGGCCATTTGAAACATTAACATTGGCTACATTCTTAAGCGCCTGCGCAACCGATGCAGGTTGTTGTTCCTGCAACTGCTCTTCAGAGATCACTGCGACAGAGCGGCTGGTTTCAGACACTTTTTCACTCACGCGAGTGGCCGAGACCAATACTTCATCAAATTCGGTAACTTGCTGTACTTGCTCTGCATATACGCTGGAGCTAAGAGCCATTGCCATAGCGACGACGAGCGGCTTCTTGTTCATGTTTCAATCCTCAAAGTAAGTTTATGGGGTAGCGACAACAACTCAGTTAGTCCATTAATTGCGTAGATTCGAACACCCTTTCTATTATTTTCGGCACTTTACCTGAGAAAAAAACATAGATCAAATGAAAATCATTATCATTTGCGATCTTCTTAAGGTTCGTATATCGTATTGGTAACTTGTTAAAACTATGAAGCGTAACCTTTTGTAAATTATGTATATTGTAAGCTTTGTAAAGTTTACTGCAGCATAAAAAAAACTCAGGGTTATGGCAGTAGTGATGATTGAAAAAGAAAAACGGCCATGACTCCTAAACGATATTTTGCTTTTGGTTGCTTAACCCTATTGATCCAAGGTGGTGTACTCGCCTCGCAAAATAGTGAAGCAACAATCCAGCTAAGCTCAGGCTCTGCTATGGGTTCCAATCAGGCGGTTAATCTGTCTATTGCGATGCAAGCCAGCCAAGCGCCAGCAAGTGAAACGGCTAAACCTAAGGCTAAGGCGGTTAAAAAGCTTGAGCCAAAGCCCGTCGTAAAGACGGCTATAAAACCGATAGCAAAAATCGCGGCTAAGCGTAAACCCGTTGCCAAGCAACCGCCGACGGAGACCCCAAAAAAGCTAGCTAGCAAAGGTGAAAAGGTTGTTGAGAAACAGCCGAAGAAGCAGAGCAGCCAGCAACGGGCTCACGATCAAGTTCAAGCAGAAGCCAAGCAAGGGGTAAGCAAGCAATCCGTTGCGCTAAACCAGCCGACTTTTGCCGCCCCGCCCACTCAGCCCCATTACCCTAAGAAAGCCCGTCAACGCGGTTTTCAAGGCACTGCGACTATCGAAGTGATGTTCAATCAGGTCGGCGAGCAAATGTCACTCACCTTGGTGGATAGTTCAGGTTACCGATTACTCGATAAAGCTGCGCTTAACGCTGTAGAAAAGTGGCAGTTTTCTGCGCCCTCACCGCAAACCGCTTACGCCTATACCGTGCGAGTGCCGGTTAAATTTGAGCTGAACTAAATCTGAATTCAAGCCGAGCGTGTAAACCCATCGCGCTAGGCACAGCTTATTCCAACTGCCCTTCTAGGAGTGAGAGGCCGCTTAACTTCAATCGCAGTGTGATTAAAGTTAACCCGTACGTTTTAGGGACATGCCACCAACACCGTTAATACCAGGCGATAAATGCTTATCGCAGAGGAAAAGTAAATGTCTCAACCGCTAACGCCATCACTGTCTCAAGGGTTGTCTCAGCCTTTATACCAACAACTTTCAGAACAACTTGGCTACCTAACTTGGCCGCTGTTTATCTGCGCTTTTGTAGCCTTAATGATCATTCTCGAACGGCTCGCGCTTGTGCTATATGAGTTGCCTAAACGGGATAGTTGGTTGACTCAACTACGCCAACAAGCACGCAGTGCGACCCCAGAGCAGCGCCAACAATTAATGGCACAGATAAGCCAAGGCCGCAGCATGCTGGCTAAAGGCACCGCGCTACTGCTAAGCCATAGCGATCAAAACCGCCTAATGCGCGAAGAGATCGTCAGTCTCTGGTTGGTAAAGCAAAAAAGTAAACTCTTGTCTGGCCTAAAAATATTACAGGTTATCGGAATTATCACCCCGCTACTTGGGCTGTTAGGGACGGTGCTCGGGCTGATTGAGATGTTCAACCAGCTTGGGTTATCGGACGGTCCAGTCACTCCATCGCAGCTTGCATCAGGTCTTGGCTTAGCGATGAACACCACAGCTGCTGGTCTTATTATTGCGGTTCCGGCGATCACTATGGCGCACCTATTGACCCTTTGGGCCGAGAGACGCTGCAATAAAATCACTCACGTATTGAACCTACTTAATTTGTGGCTTGAGGGCTTTGATCAAGCCTTAAGTATCGGCAGCGATACCGCCGCGCAACTATGCAGCAAAGCGGCCACCTGTAAAGAAGCCAGCTGCCAATCAGCGACAACGCTGGCGGAGCCAAGCTGATGATTGGTTGTGACACGAATGACAGCGTTGCACTTTCTGGCCTAGATCTAACGCCGCTGATTGACATCATTTTTATCGTACTGGTATTTCTTTTACTCACCGCCAATACGCAATTATTGAGCCTGCCAGTGGATGTTCCCACCGAAGCAGATTCCAGTTTAAATGCCCTTTCGCAAGATAAACATGTCGCGATAAATATCATGACAGATCAGCCACACTGGGCGATTGATGGTGTGAGTTATCTGAAGTTTGATGATTTTGAGGTGGCATTTATTAGCGTCTTGAAAGCCAGCCCGAAAGCTAAAGTCATTGTTGCAGCCGACAAAGCCGCGCCAGTGCAACCGCTGATGAATGTGTTAGCGCTAATGCAACGGCAACAGATCAGCAATACCCAGATTTTGATGGAACCCTAACAACCTTAAACGAGCAATATCGACTTGCTTACGGCATTCCTTTTTATTATTTTGGAGCTTTTTAATGTTCAACTGTAAAACTCATTTAAAAACTAAATTATCAACCCGCTTTAAAACGACTTCTAAGATGGGCGCCACAGCCATCTTCAGTATCTTGGCGCTAATCAGTTCTTCGGCCTACGCCCATGATGGCGAGCACGTTAATGGCCATGAACAATCATCAGCACCGCGAGTTATCAGCGCTGGCGCGGGTATGACCGAGCTGGTTTTTGCCCTCGATGCGGGTGACGAACTTGTGGCAGTCGATTCCACCAGCCAACTGCCTAAAGACAAAGAAGACATTGCCAAGCTTGGCTACCATCGCATGCTTTCTGCTGAAGGTATCTTAGCGCTTAGCCCAAGCCTAGTGCTGGGTTCTGACGCTATGGGGCCTAAAGCGACCTTAGATGTTTTAAGTTCAGCCAAGATTAATGTCGTGCAGCTGCCTCATGCCAATACTCAAACTCAACTGTTTAGCAATATCGATGCTATGGGCCAGCTACTAAAGCGTGAAACACAAGCTAAGCAACTTAAAACAGAACTACAGCAATCATTTACCGACCTTGAGCGTAAGCAACAACAGATTGCTAACAAAGGCGATGCCCCTAAAGTGTTGTTTCTACTGTTACAGGCCGACAGACCTGCGCGTGTTGGTGGCGATGACACCGCAGCCGATATCATTATCAAATTGGCTGGTGGCAACAACATCGCTGGTTTCTCTGGCTATAAGAGTGTCTCTCAAGAGGGCATTCTTGCACTACAACCAGACGTCATTTTGATCTCAAACCGCTCTGATAAAGAGACTGAAAACCCAGTACGTTCGCTACTGAAGAAAATGCCACTGCTAGCACATACTCCCGCAGGCAAGAATGAGCAGATCCAAAATCTTAACCCGCAAGCGCTGATAGGCGGCCTTGGAATGAGTGCTATCGAAGCGGCAGATAAACTTGCTAGCGATTTTATTAGCGTAAAGCGTTACTAAACCTTGTTCACTACGCCATTATTTAACGGGATTCGTAAATGGATAATCGTCATTGGCTTTGGCCCTGTTTGTTGACCGCTTTGGTCATCACCAGCCTGATGTCTGTCAGCATAGGTCCACTGCACATTAGCCCTAGCGTGAGCTTCAGTGCCGTCATTAACTGGGCGACTCAAATTGATATAGGCAGTGTAGCCCCACACGAACAGTTAGTGATCGACCAAGTCCGCCTACCGCGCACATTGTTGGCGTTAGCTGTGGGGGCTGTGCTGGCTCAGTGTGGCGCGGTGATGCAGGGGTTGTTTAGAAACCCACTGGCAGATCCCGGTATTATTGGGGTGTCGTCAGGTGCCGCTTTTGGCGCCGCTATCTGCATTGTGCTGTTTCCCCAAGGCGGTGAATACGCCGTGGCAATCAGTGCCTTTCTAGCCGGGTTGGTAACCACCTTAGTGGTTTACCGTTTAGCCAGTAGCCCTAGCGGGACTTCGGTTGTATTACTGCTGTTATCTGGCGTAGCCGTGGCAGCACTTGCTGGCGCGGGCATAGGTCTACTCACCTATATGGCCGACGATATGGCATTGAGGGATCTCACCCTGTGGCAGCTCGGTTCTATCGCCGGCGCGCAATGGCATTACGTCATATTAAGCTTGATCGCCTTAGCCGTTGTTAGTTGGCAGTTTAACTGCTCAGCGAAGGCGCTTAATGCGTTATTACTGGGTGAAGCTGAAGCGCGTCATTTAGGCTTAGATGTTGATAAGTTAAAACTCAAGCTCATCGTACTTTGCGCTATTGGCGTGGGAATATCGGTTGCCGCAACTGGCATTATTGGCTTTATCGGCCTAGTCGTGCCGCATTTAGTAAGGATGATGGTGGGGCCTGATCATAAACAGCTACTGCCACTCAGTGCCATACTCGGCGCTGCATTACTCGTGCTGGCCGATATCGGTGCTCGCGCCATTGTTGCGCCATCAGAACTACCCGTGGGGCTGGTCACAGCGCTTATCGGCGCGCCATTCTTCATCGTGTTATTACTCAAACAACGCAGTAAGTTGGTCTAAATGAATTATTCAACTCAGTCACAGCCAGCGGGTATAGCGGATCATCTATCGAATGCAAGCAGAACTACAGTCATAGAGATCGAGCATCTTTCAGTGCGTATTGGTCAAAAACCAGTATTAACCGACATAAACCTCAGATTAAAAGCCGGCGAAGTCACTGCCCTTTTAGGACCTAATGGGGCCGGTAAATCAACCTTACTAAAAAGCTTATGCCAGGAAATTGAGCTTGAAGCAGGCCGGATTAACATTCACCAGCAACCACTGACGATGTGGGATAGGCAAAAACTGGCAAAATTGTTAGCGGTACTGCCACAACACGCCTCACTGACGTTTCCATTTCAAGTTCATCAAGTAGTCGAAATGGGGCTATATCCGTTAACGCTCAACCAGCGACAAGGTGAGCAGTTGATTGATGCACAATTGGAACAGGTTGCCTTGAGCCACTTAAAATACCGCAGCTACCCTACGCTCTCGGGCGGCGAGAAACAGCGAGTGCAATTAGCCCGAGTATTAACCCAGTTAGCTCAATCAGATAAGCCGCCAATTTTACTGTTGGATGAACCCACCTCTGCACTGGATTTAGCCCAGCAGCACAGAGTATTAAAGCTGGTAAAATCGTTAGCTTATGAACAAAATTATGCCGTCGTAGTGGTACTTCATGACCTTAATCAAGCATCACGCTATGCCGACAGATTGGTGATTTTACAACAAGGAGACGTTGTCAGTGATGGGCCACCGCACGAGGCGTTAACCCCTGCAACCATAAGGCAGGTTTGGCAATACGATCCTATTGTAGTGAATGAGCCCGGGCAGCTGACACCACTATTATTTTAAACTACGCTTCCTAAAAAGTTTAAAGCCGCTTTATAAGCAGTATTTAAAGTAATTGGTATAAACAATATGTCAGAGTTTGTTCTAGAATCAATATCAACAACTTATAGGTATTTATTGATATCGAACTAAATGGGTGGATGATGACGCTCTATAAATTTAACCGGACAACCAATAACATCAACGCTGAAAAGGTCATGCGGATCAATTATCGCAAAGAGTGCGAAGCCGATATCGACGCCATTGATACGTTAACTCAGCTCGCTTTTATTAATGTCGAGCATTCAACACATACCGAGCACTTTATTGTTCGTCGCCTAAGAGACGCAAGCGCATTGAGTGTGTCTTTAGTTGCAGAAACAAATGGCGAGATTATTGGCCATGTCGCGCTGTCGCCAGTGACTATTTCCGACGGCAGCGTAAGCTGGTATGGTCTTGGCCCTATTTCGGTCAGGCCTGACTATCAAGATAAAGCCATCGGTTCAAGCTTGATAAGTGAAGCATTGAGCGAACTAAAAAAGCTCGGTGCTAACGGTTGCGTATTGCTAGGCGAGCCCGATTTTTACAGTCGTTTTGGCTTTACGGCAAATGCTTTAATCGTACTTGAGGGCGTGCCAGCAGCCTATTTTCTGCAACTGACCTTCTCCGATAAAGAGCCTCGCGGCATCGTAAACTACCACAGCGCTTTCTCAGCAACTCGTTAAGCCGAGCTTAAAATGATAACGGTAGCCTTGGATAAGCAAGGCTAGTTTTGAGCTGGCCAAACGCACCGACTCGGTGCGTTTGAGATTTAGCAAAACGAGTAATAGATAAAACAGACTGAAGTATATGAAGTAGCAATAATGCCAGTCCAGCTGCAGCACCTTGTTAACGACTGTTTTTAAAGTGAATGGGTGATTGTCTAGTCTTGTCTACTTCCAGTTTAAATACATCAGGTCTTGAGTAGTGCCCTGCGACATCCAAAGCACGCTTAGAAGTTGAGGCCAAATCAACATCAATATCCAAAATGATATAGCCTTTCTCTTTAGATAATGGCCCTGACACTATTTCACCGCTAGGCGATACCACAAGCGAATCTCCGGGGTTAATCCATTCTTCATCAGCCGGGTAAATTTCATCTATATTTGGAAAGTCCGTAGGTAAATCTTTTCGCTCTAAAGCAACACCACAAGATAAAACCCAACACTTACCCTCCCGAGCAATGTGCTGCATAGTGCCAGTCCAAGCATCACCACTGTCATAGGTTGGTGCAATATATATTTCTATCCCTTGCGAATATAGAGAGTACCTTGCCAGAGGCATATAATTTTCCCAGCATATTAGGCTACCAATTCTACCGACTGGAGTATCAATAACATTTAAACCATGCCCATCTCCAAACCCCCATACCATTCGCTCTGGGTTTGTGGGCATGAGTTTTCGATGATGATTGATAATTTGACCTTGAGTATCAATGGTTATTACTGAGTTATATATTGTGGATTGGCTATTAGCATTATCTCGTTCGTTAATACCACATACGACTGTAACGCTATTGTCTTTGGCTGCTTCTAGCATAGGGTTGAGATCGTCCGAACTTAAATCAATCGCATTTTTGAGTAATCTAACATGTAGCTCTTCACTGATCCCCCTGTCACCACCAGGTCTAAGCCGCCATATCCAAGCAGGGTATCCTGCTATGAATGCCTCTGGAAAAACAATCAGTTCAGCCCCTTTGGCGGAGACGGAATTAATGATCTCTACAGCTTTTTCTATGGTACGTTTTTTATCAAGAACGTAAGGAGACTCTTGAATAAGTGCGATTTTTTTCATCATTAACTCCCTTTCGACAAGTCGTTTAATTAGCGCTCAAAACTTCGAAAAAAGAGTAAGTCCAGAACGTTAGCTGGCTAATGATTGTTAAATAACACCGCTGAGAATTGCCATTACAATCATTAAGTGCACTTAAATAATAGAAGCCTTTAAGTTTCTTTGGTGGCTCATCTTAAAAAACAAATTAAGCTAAAAATCATCATCCATGACGATGAAGTGCCAGCATAGGAAATCTGAAAAATGAATTTTCCACGACATAAACCAGAACAACATCATTAATGGCACTCTCTTACAGCATCAATTTTTACCTTCATCTATAATACTTTTCAGCTCAAAGCGTTAGCTTTCTATACTGGAGACATACCATGACCAATATCGTTTTTATCGCCACCAGTCTCGATGGTTTCATTGCAGACAAAGACAATAAAGTCGATTGGCTCCATGAAATCCCAAACCCTGATAATTCTGATCTCGGTTACAACGCTTTTATCGAGCGAGTACAGGCGTTAGTCATCGGCCGAAATACCCTAGAAACCGTTCTCAGCTTCGGTATTGACTGGCCCTATACTAAACCCGTATTTATGCTCAGCAATACCATGAAGGCGGTACCGGCAGGACTCGAAGATAAAGTGTTTTTAGTGAAAGGCCCACTGACAGAGGTCATGACGAAAATACACGGTCAAGGTTACAACAACCTCTATATTGATGGCGGTTTGACCATACAGAGCTTCTTAAAAGAAGATTTGATTGATGAGCTGATTATCACCACTATTCCAGTACTCTTGGGCGGCGGGATCTCATTATTTGGCGGGTTGGTCGCACCACTTAAGTTTAAGCATGTAAAGTCAGAACCCTTTATTGATTACTTGGTACAAAATAGTTTTATTAGAGTGCGATAACTTCTACTAGCAAACACAACATCCAAAGCTTAGATTTACAATGCAAAGCAACAGATATTGATCCATCGCACCAAAGTGCTACTTGATAATGATTATCATTGCCTTTGAATTGATTTTACGATTTGAGAGTAATGATGATCCTAACGCCGACCATGACTGGCATAGCAAGTCCTGAACCATTGCAAAATGCCTTTAAAGTCAAAAGTGTTCCCCATGCCGGTCGCAGTGGCAGTCGCCCTGTCAACTTAACACCGGCACTTTGGCATCAATGGTGGCAACAACCCAGCAAGAGTAACCAACGGGCACTGTATATCCATATTCCCTTTTGTCGTAAGCGCTGTAGCTTCTGTAATTTCTTTGAAAATGGCACTAATCCTGAGCGAATTAGCCGCTATGTTAGGCGCAGCGATAAGCAAATTCCCATTGATAAAGAATGCCGAAGTGTCGCTCGAAGGCCGTCTCAATGGCTTTGATGATGACAAATGGCACAGTGCGTTAGATAACGGATTTAACCGCTTCTCGTTTGGAGTGCAAAGCTTCGATACTCATGTACGCCAAGCCGCCGGACGCTTTGATGATAAAGACACCTTACTCAGCCGCCTTAATGAGTTGAGCCAACATCCGAGTGCCAGTATCGTCATCGATCTTATTTTTGGGCTACCCGGCCAAACCTTAGATATTTGGCAACAAGATCTGCAAGCCGTTATCGACAGTGGTGTACATGGGGTCGATCTCTATCAATTGATAGGCCTCGGCGGCACTCGCATCGACCGGGCTAGCGAGAAAGGCAAAATACTTGGCACCGACGAAAGTGAATTTCAGGCCGATAGCCAAACGCGGGCGCAGATGTACGCCTATGGCGCCAACTTACTCGAATCAAACCAGTGGCAACGGTTATCCAGCTGCCACTGGCGCCGCGACAACCGTGAACGTAGCATCTATAACTCACTTGCCAAAAGCGGTATCGAAATACTACCGTTTGGCGCCGGTGCAGGTGGCAGTATCCATGGCCATGGGGTAATGAATGCCCGCAGCTTAACCAACTGGCACCTAGCCCACTCACAACCCACTGACGTTATAGATGAGGCAACCCCCACTAAAGTGCCCGGAATGGCATTGAGCCCAAATCCATCAGCCGAACTCGATGCGATTTTTAAACGCGGCCTAGACGGTGGAACACTGCAATTTTCTCAACTAGAGGCCAGCTTACAGCAGCAGTTACAGCCACTCTTTCATGCATGGCAAACCAATGGTCTGGCGCAACTTAATAACGACTCCCTTACTTTGACCTTGGCTGGGCGCTTTTGGAACGTGAATATGCAAACGGGTTTGTTTGAGTTTTTGGCTGAAAATAAGTAAGTAAATGATAAATGAGCTCATGTTATAGTGAGCTTATTCTTAGCTAAGCATTCATAAAATATGGCACAGCCGATCTCAGACGAAACTAAAAACGAAGCCGTAAAAGTGGCAAAATCAATTCAAAAACCAGGGCAAACTAAAGAGCAAACGAAGCTCATTGCGCTAGGAATTGAAAAAGGCATTGCGGAGTATAAAAAACAGCAAAAAGGCAAAGCACGTGTTCGCGACAAACAGAAAAAACAGCAAGTGCGTGCTAAAGCCCGTACCACTGAAAACGAACATGATGTCGAGGATAATATAGAAGATCGCGCGGCCAGCCCCTACTTACCCTGGGGATTATTAACCCTCAGCTGGATTGGCTTTATCAGCTATATCGTCATCAGCAAGTAATCCACAATACTGTCGATTAATCATCACCGTTTAGCCGCGCACTTTTCAGCGCGGCGTTATTATTGAGCCATCATCCTGTTTTAACCTGCACTTCGACATTCACGCCTCCAAAACCGGGTCTACACCAATCGACTAAAAACACAGTAAACACCTGATATTAAACTATAAAAGCTCACCAAAACACTGCACCATAATTCTGTTCATATATTGTCATAACTTGTCTTAACTTGTTCATTGTTACCCACATCGCTGTTCACAACCTCTCCCTATAATGGCCTCATCAAAGAAAGGGTTAGCTGGAGCTAAATAGTCATGACGAATCAAAACCCCACAAAAAAATACACTAGTAATAAGAAGGATGAACTTAAAGCATTGTTTTTTATCATCTTTATTTTATTCCCTGCATTAAGCATCGCTTTTGTTAGTACCTATGGCTTCATCATTTGGATGATCCAAGCATTTGGTGGCGTTGTCGCTCACTAATCCCCTTTTCCACTTTTTAAACTTATTACGAGGATGCGATTATGAGATGGTTGCTTAACATCTGGCGCACATTAAACAAACCGACACAATACCTCACACTGGGCTCAGTCAGTGTTTCAGCCTTTATTATGGGCATTATCTTTTGGGGTGGTTTTAACACTGCACTTCAAGCAACAAATACTGAAGAGTTTTGTATTAGCTGCCACAGCATGGAAAGCATGCCTTATAAAGAGCTGCAAGAGACAGTGCATTGGTCAAATCATTCCGGCGTTCGCGCAACCTGCCCAGATTGCCACGTACCCCATGATTGGAGCCGTAAAATTGGCCGCAAAATTGAAGCCTCTCACGATATGTGGGGCTGGTTACTGCAAACCGTCAATACACCTGAAAAATTCGAAGACAAACGTCTAGAAATGGCCAGCCGTGAGTGGAAACGATTCGACCGTGATAACTCTCTAGCGTGTAAAAACTGCCACAACTATGACTCAATGAAATGGGACAGCATGTCTAAGCTAGCGCAAAAGCAGATGAAACGCGCAGCTAAACTCGACCAAAGCTGTGTTGATTGTCATAAAGGTATCGCCCATAAGCTTCCCGATATGGGCACCGCTCGTGCACCAGAGTTAATTGCAGAAGTCGGTTCCGGCGTTAACGGCTTAGAGGTTAACAAAACCTATTTCTCAGCATTGACTAAACCTGTTTATTTCAACGAAAAAACCGATGTTGAGGCTGGCACATTAAACATCGCCACTAAAGTGAAAGTGTTAGAACTTAAAGGCAACCGCGCCAAGATTGGTATCAACGGTTGGAGAAAGAAAATTGGTGCAGGTCGCGTTATCTACTACGACTTTGGCTTAAATATTCTATCGGCTCAGCTAACCAAAGATGCAGCACTTGAAGAGGGTGTAATCACCACCTTCGAAGAGAAAGAAGACCCAATGACAGGCCTTAAATGGCAACGTGTAGAAACCGTAATCTGGACAGATACCGACTACCTACTCAGCGACCTACAGCCACTTTGGGATTATGCGCGTAGCACATATAGCACCAGCTGTAGCGTATGCCATACCCAACCGGACGAGAGTCACTTTGACGCCAACACATGGCCTGGTATGTTCCAAGGCATGATCGCCTTCGTCAATATGGACCAAGATACTCAAGCTTTAGTGCAAAAGTACTTACAAGAGCATTCATCAACTTTCAATAAGTCGGCTCACTAAATAGGACATCACATTATGAAAAGAAGAGACTTTTTAAAAGGCTTAGTCGGCACATCTTATGTTGTACTTAGCGGGTCGTCAGTCCTTGCGCCATTGAATGCGTTAGCCGCTTCAGCAGCCAAGACTAACGAAGGTTGGCTCACCACAGGATCGCACTTTGGTGCTTTTAAAATGAAGCGCAAAAATGGCGTGATAGATCAAGTCATTCCATTTGAAAGAGACAAGTATCCAACCGACATGATTAACGGTGTCAAAGGCTTGGTCTATAACCCGTCGCGTGTACGCTACCCTATGGTGCGCTTAGACTTCTTACTCAAGGGTCACAAAAGCGATACCACGCAACGAGGCGACTTCCGCTTTGTGCGAGTGACATGGGATAAAGCGCTGTCTTTGTTTAAAGACTCGCTTGATGAAGTACAAACTAAATATGGTCCATCAGGGCTACATGCTGGCCAAACTGGCTGGCGCGCAACAGGCCAGCTGCACTCAAGCACTAGCCATATGCAACGCGCCGTAGGCATGCATGGCAACTTCGTTAAAAAGGTTGGCGACTACTCAACAGGGGCAGGACAAACCATTTTGCCTTACATCTTGGGTTCAACTGAGGTGTACGCTCAAGGTACATCTTGGCCGTTAATCTTAGAGCACTCAAAGACCATCATTTTATGGTCTAACGACCCTTATAAAAACTTGCAAGTCGGCTGGAACGCAGAGACCCATGAGTCTTATGCTTATCTTGCCGAGCTGAAAGAGAAAGTGGCTAAGGGTGAAATACGCGTTATCAGTATCGATCCTGTTGTCACCAAAACGCAGCAGTATTTAGGCTGTGAGCAGCTGTATGTTAATCCACAAACTGACGTGGCATTAATGCTAGGTATCGCCCATGAAATGGTGGCTAAAAATCTGCATGACACTAAATTCATTGAAGGATACAGCTTAGGATTCGATAGATTCCTACCCTATATCCAAGGCGAAACTGATGGTGTAGAGAAGACACCTGAATGGGCTGCTGAGATCACAGGAGTTTCCGCTGAGATCATCCGCGATCTCGCAAAAGTGATGACTAAAGGTCGCACTCAAATGCTCATGGGCTGGTGTATTCAACGCCAGCAGCACGGCGAACAACCTTATTGGATGGCAGCGGTACTTGCCACTATGACAGGCCAAATTGGTCTACCTGGCGGCGGTATTAGCTATGGTCACCACTACTCAAGCATTGGCGTGCCATCATCAGGTGCAGCAGCACCTGGCGCTTTCCCACGTAACTTGGACGAAGACCAAAAGCCACTGTTCGATAGCAATGACTTTAAAGGCACTAGCAGCACCATACCAGTTGCGCGTTGGATTGATGCCATTCTAGAACCAGGCAAAACCATTGACTCTAACGGTTCAAAAGTCACCTTCCCAGATATCAAGATGATGGTTTTTTCCGGTAATAACCCTTGGAACCATCACCAAGATCGTAACCGCATGAAGCAAGCGTTCCAAAAGCTTGAGTGTGTGGTCACTATCGATATGAACTGGACTGCGACCTGTCGCTTCTCAGATATCGTTCTGCCAGCGTGTACCACTTTTGAGCGTAACGACATCGACGTCTACGGCAGTTATGCTAACCGCGGTGTACTGGCGATGCAGAAGATGGTTGAACCGCTGTTTGACAGCTTGTCAGATTTCGAAATTTTCACTCGCTTTGCCCGCCTAATGGGTAAAGAAAAAGAGTACACCCGTGGTATGACGGAACGTGACTGGCTAAACAAGCTTTACACTGACTGTAAAAATGCCAATGCGGGTAAGTTTGACATGCCAGACTTTGATGCGTTCTGGAAAGAGGGTTACGTTCACTTCGGTGAAGGTAAACCTTGGACACGTCACGCAGCCTTTAGAGAAGACCCTGAGATCAATCCTTTAGGAACTCCTTCTGGCTTAATTGAGATCTTCAGCCGTAAAATAGCTCAGTACCAGTACGATGACTGCCCAGGTCACCCGACTTGGATGGAAAAATCAGAACGCAGCCATGGCGGTCCAGGTTCAGACAAATTCCCAATGTGGATGCAGTCTTGCCACCCTGATAAGCGTTTGCATTCACAAATGTGCGAGTCAGAAGAGTACCGTGAAACTTACACTGTTAAGGGGCGTGAGCCCGTCTACTTAAACCCTGATGACGCCAAGCAACGCGGCATAAAAGCAGGCGATGTGGTGCGGGTGTTTAACGACCGCGGTCAGCTGCTTGCTGGTGCAGTGGTTTCAAATAACTTCCCTAAAGGGGTTATTCGTATCCACGAAGGCGCTTGGTATGGTCCCGTCGGCGAAGATGGCAGCAAAGAGGGTGGCGCAGAAATTGGCGCACTGTGTAGCTACGGCGATCCAAACACTCTGACGCAAGATATTGGTACTTCAAAGCTTGCTCAAGCTTGCTCTGCTTACACTTGTTTAGTTGAATTTGAAAAGTATAAAGGTAAAGTACCTGTTGTAAGCTCATTTAGCGGACCCGTTGAGATAACACTATGAGCGCAGTAACAGCTAACCCCGTAAATCAAGTCAGAAGCACGATTTATCAGCTACTTTCATCATTGTTTGCGAAAGAGGTAGATCATAAAACATTGCATGAATTGACCTGTACTCAAGCACAAGAATTTTGGTCTCAACTTGCTAGTGAGCCCGATTTTAAAGCAGATGTTGATGTGCTGGTAACTGAACTCGCAAAGCTTAATAGCGACAAAGCGCTACTCGAGCTTTCGGCTGATTATTGTGGTTTGTTTTTAGTCGGTACCAAGCACAGTGCCTCGCCATACGCTAGCCTCTATTTAAATAAAAGCTCAAGTGATAAACCTGCCACAAAAGGCAATGAGCCATTGCTCTTTGGTGAGCAGCACCAGCAGATGACGCAGTTTTTAAAACAGAGTCAGTTGCAGGTGCAAAGCGAGTTCCCCGAGCCCGCAGATCATCTCGCGGTGATATTGGCCTATATAGCACATATCAGCATGCATAGCCGTCACCAAGAGCAACTGCTGTTTATCCGCAACTACCTAGCTAACTGGTTACCAAAGCTTGTCGCTAAGATCGCCAATGTCGATACCGGTAAGTTCTATATCGCATTAGCGCAGCTCACGTTAGCTTGGGTGGAGTCAGATATTGAATGGCTTGAAAACGAAAGCTAATACAGACTGAGCAACTGGTACTCTGAAAGACAACCGTAAAAAAGCCGATAATGATTATGTCATTATCGGCTTTTTTGTATCGTGAATGTGAGGCTGCACACTTGTTGTAAACACATTAAATTTGTAGACTCATAAGTTAATGTTACATACTCGCCTTATCAATAAGGATAAAAGAGCACTTTACTGCTTTACTCTCTCTAACGAGAGTGCGATACCACAATGGAGATTTTATATCATGGACGAATTACTTATTATAGGCTTATTCATACTGATTGTTAGCTTCAACACACAGAGGTCAACCGACAAACGGTTGAGAGTCATCGAACACAAAATTGACTCCTTGTTAAAAAACAACGGTATTTTTTTTCATAACAACATCAATGTATCTAAAGAAGTATTAACTGCCATTACTCTCGGTAAAAAACTAACTGCTATCAGGCTTTATCGCAAAGATACCGGTGCAAGCTTGAAAGAAGCGCACGGCATAATTAACAGACTCGCCGCAAAAACAGCGTCGCTATTGAGACAAAGCAACTAACGCTGCGTCTGCATTGCCACACTCTTTCAACAGTAGATGATAGCTATTCAGCTACTCGACAAACTTGTAAATAATAACCAGGCGTTACTCAAAATGAATATGAATAAACAAAATGCATCACTTCCCCACAATTCAGGCTTCACCCTCATAGAGTTGGTTGTCGTTATTATTATTTTAGGTGTTTTGGCTGTTACGGCATTGCCCAAATTTATCAATATGAAATCAGATGCAAACGTTGCTGTGATTAAAGGGGCCGTGGGTTCAATTAAAACCGCAGTATCGCTATTTAAAGCCAAAACCATGACTTCAGGTAATACTTTTACTGATGTGGTCGAGTTTTCTGGCGTAAAAGGCAGTAACTATCAACCATGGGCTGCAACAGCTACTGCAAGTGGATTTTTATCTGATTACTCCTCTCCACCCGAAATATTTGAAGGTGCTGGATTAGATGTTAACGAATGGGCTTACCGTATTTACGTACCCACTAGCTATGCCGTTATTGCTGCACCTAAAAGTGTTTTAGATAAAAGTGAACCTA
This sequence comes from Shewanella sp. GutCb, assembly GCF_002836135.1. Taxonomy (NCBI): domain Bacteria; kingdom Pseudomonadati; phylum Pseudomonadota; class Gammaproteobacteria; order Alteromonadales; family Shewanellaceae; genus Shewanella; species Shewanella sp. GutCb. The sequence continues at coordinate 54,188 of NZ_PJBL01000003.1, forward strand.
GTGCCGCAGAGGTTAAAGCGACTAACTGCTATTTTCAGTATCACTGGCAAACATCAGGTGAGCCAACAATCACCACAGTGATGACGGACTGCTAGCAAAATTACAACGAGTTAACATCATGCACCAGTTAAGTACTTCATAGAGGATATTGAGTTTGAACAATTATTTTGACAGCCCCTTTGTCGGCAAATCACTGCAAGAGCAAGTGACAAACCCTAATATCATTGTGGGAAAACACAGCTATTATTCTGGCTATTATCACAACCATAGTTTCGACGATTGTGCCCGTTACTTGCTGCCCGATAGAACTGATGTCGATAAACTCATTATTGGTAGCTTCTGCTCAATTGGTTCAGGTGCAGTATTTATGATGGCGGGTAATCAAGGGCACCAGAATAATTGGGTGAGCACTTTTCCATTTTTCTACCAAGAAAACGAACACTTTACTGACGCTAAAGATGGCTTTGAACGTTCAGGAGATACCGTTATAGGCAATGATGTATGGATTGGCACTGAAGCTATGATTATGAGTGGCGTTAAGCTCGGTGATGGCGCCATTATCGCCAGCCGTGCTGTGGTGACTAAAGATGTCGCGCCCTACTCTATTGTTGGTTCAAATCCAGCGAAACATATTCGTTTTCGTTTTCCTGAAACAGAGATCGCTAAACTACTTGAGATGCAATGGTGGTTATGGAGTGATATACAGCTAAAAAGTGCCATGGCATTAATGTGCTCATCTGATATCAATGGCCTATACGATTACTGGCAGACTTTGAAGCAAGAGTAATACTCATTGTTTTAGTCAGCTACGGGGCGAACTCGGTTTACATGCAAACGACCAGCCCTCTGTAGCTTCCCTCTTTGTCTGCTGCGCTTCTCTTGACTAGCTATCCGACTGGCTTATTTTTCTCATAAAATGAACAGGCGAGCCCAAGTTCTCATCTGTCACACTGACCTAATTCGCTGATATAGCCACTTAATCTACGATTATCTGTATCATTTATCGAGCAATGAGCAAAGCTTGTGGAGTGACGCTGTATCATCAATCAATAGCGGTGCTGAGCAACATTTCAATTTTGGCAAAGACTATCTAGTGGAAGAACACATTAGCGTATGCCCTAAAGCAGTTGAAGGTACTGGATACCTCATTGGTACCGCGTTGCATGTGCCCAGTAAGCGGACTTGTCTTAACATATTTGCCGCCAACGATATCAATTCAGGCCCCATGGCACGGGCTTGGCTGCCCTATCATCTACCTCTCGGTTTTCATGGTCACTTTCAAGCAAATTAATCAGTGCTGGGGCACTCTAAATTGAGGGCGACTGCTGCGGTGTTAATCGAAAATAGAGCAGAGTCAAATTAGTATTTTATACCTTGACTCGGCCCTCAGTGCTTAAAACAAGTAGAATCTGCGATTTTTTGTTAACTAGATCGCTAAAATACCTAGATATACCCCTTTGTTAAAATCCATAATGCTGTAGTGTTGGTAGTACAAACAGAATAATTTTCAGTTCACCATTCAGGGGTACCTATGCTAAATGAGAATCATGCACTTATTTTTGACTTCCCAGAATTTAAACAAGACATTGTTTATTTGAATCATAAAGACGAAGCATTCCAAGAACTGTCCAAACAGTATCATTTATTAGATTATGAAATTCGTCAGCTAGAAATTGACGGTAGTCCCACCGATGACGAGCATATGCATCAGCTAAAATTACAGCGCGCTAATTTAAAAGACGTCCTATTCCTGAAATTAAAAGAGCACCACGCCTAACAATCGTATACTACGAGCTGGCCAGTCATGAGTATGCTCAGTCTGGCCAACAGCTTGCAAAAGAGCTCAGCAGGAGAACATCACTCCTCCTCTTTTCGCTAACTCTTTTATAAAAAGCCGAATCTCTCGAACCAAATGGCTATTGCAGCACTTCATTAAAAATCATCTCACCGTTCAAATGGAAAACGATGCTTCCGCTAACTTCACAGTGAAGCGAGATAATCTTACTCAGTATTGAGTATTCACCACCTCCCATGATATGGCTGCCCTGCTAACGTTCGGGTTTATTTTAATTATGTGAACTATGCACCTATGTTTCAGCGCACGCTTGTACGCATAATGGCTCATTAGCAATATTGACTATTGGAGTTTGCGATGCAAGAAATAGATTGCCCACAGTGCAGCCAAAAAATCGACATTAATCTGGTGACCTGCCCCCAGTGCCATGTCGTTCAAGGGTTAGAGGCACTCTCTGGAGTTGATCCTTATATTCGTATTAAAAATCAAAAACTCACGATATGGTTTAGCCTTTTATTCGGTGGGCTGGGCGTACATAAGTTCTATTTAGGTCAACACCTAAAGGGCAGCTTGTACTTAATCTTTAGCTGGACCTTAGTGCCGATGATTGTTGGCTGGATCGATGCGGTGCGCACCATGAAAATGAGTCCCTTCAATTTTCAGCAGCGTTATTGTCGAAAAGTGAGTCACTACTACGTCTAGCCATAGGCAGCTTAGCTTAAAATGAGTTAAACACTTTATGACAATATACCGTCCACGGCAGTAGAAGTTGATGCTTATTTACATTAATGCCGCTCTACAGACACACCTCATCGCTGATGAAGCTTGCATGCGTGACTAACGCCATTAAGTGATAGCTACGACCTCTGTGCAGCATGAGGCACTGCAGACATCACTCTTTCACTGAGCCATGAGTCCAAAATTAGATAAGTAACATTAACTTGGTGGGTCGATGTTATTGGCAATGCTGCAATTGAGCCTAAACCAACCCGCGATAGAGAAACGGTCACGTTTTGCGGCTAACACTTCATGGGGAAACTCTTCACTTAAAAAGACCACCACGGTACCAAAACCGGGTGTAACGCGAACCGTATGGTCATCAATAATCGCAGATGTTGATTGTTGGTTTTGATATATCACCAGCTCTCCGCCATCGTCTTTCGACCAAGATTGGTTAAGATAAACCACCACAGAAAGTATTCGATTCCCCTCACCGATAAAGGCATCTTTGTGCTTTTTATAAAAATCACCTTCAGCGTAATGTGCAAAGTGGCTTTCAAACGAAAATAGCCCTAAAAAGAGTCTTCTATTCAAGAACACTTGCAGCGCCTGAGTCCAATCAAGCCAAGCCGTGCCCGCTTCACTGTCATTATTAATCCAGCTAATCGCGTCGGTACGCACAAAGTCATTAATCTTATGATCAACTGAGCGACCAATGCCAGCGCGCTTAAAATTAGCGTCGGGCATAGTGGTAATATGTGAGGCTAATAAATGGGTTAAATCGTGTGGCAGAGCAGCAGGGTTAATGCTGTAGCCTTTGTTTGCGATGTCATTTGCAATTGATGCAAAAAGGGAGGAATCGTCACCTGTTTGAGAGGTGCGAGGTAAGATCAACTACATCCAGTCTTAGGCGTTAAAATTAACATTGATGAGTTACTTTTATAAACAGAGACCACCAGCATACACCTATAACAATCAATATAGTCATTAATATAGATTCGCGACAAAAGCAGTAATAAGTGACAGAAAAGCTACTTCGATAAGCAGCTTAAATGTTAAACGTATTAGTGGCTATTTATAGTGTGACATTGCTGCCGCTAAATACCGCACTCTCAATCCCAGTCAAGGTATTAACGCCATCTCGATTACTCACCATATCGGTAATAATCGTAGCACCATTGTCTTGCTTTTCGATGCTGTATTGCGATGCCTTACCACTAAACTTCACCTCGTTTTGACCACTGTTACCGGTAATATTATTATCAAGCTGATTAACCACCACATTGCTGTTTAGGCTGCCAGTTAACGTCACATCCTTAAGATATTGCGAGTGATGCGTATAGCCAATATCACGATTGAACTTTAGGCTAAAGTCACCGATAAAGCTCGCATCAATGCGCGCATTATAGGTCAGGTACGAATGAAAGAATTTATTATTCATCAACTCAGCACCGAGAGGATCTTCAGTGCTCATTTCAGCACGTGTTTTCGCAATATATCCGCCCCACATACTGTGGGTTTCACTGCCACTCCATGCGCCCCATAAACCATAATAAGCATCGATAACTGACGCGAGGTATTCTTGAGTTAAGCTATTTTCAGCGGTGAGTTCAGTGATCCAGCTTTGATCTCCGCCCCATAATTTATCATTTAGCGCTGTGGTTTGAGCCGCTCTAATTTCAGCTTGATAGCCAGGCAAGGCGCCGATGAATTCACTATTCTGATCCACGCCGATACCGTAGTCATGCATCATATGCAGGATCTCTTCAAAACTCGCATCGCGATGTTCTTCATAGTTTTGATTGATATACCAAGCACCACCTTCTACTTGAATTTCATTTTGATACAGCGGTTGCCCGCCTAATTCTGTAGCAGGATTAGTACCATCGTCACTGCCATTAAGGAGTAATAAGATCGCGCCATTGTCTGCTATCTTATTGGTCACTGCTGATTTGTCATTACCAAATTCAGAGCCCGGTAAATTGGTCAAGTAATGGCTCAAGATAGCGCGTGCACGCACTATCTGGTTATCGCTAATCAAGTCTTGCGCAATAATATGGATAGATTTTCCATTAGGCGCTTTTATTTGCGTGTAGCGATTAAACTTCAGCGCTGCGCTATAGGTTGTTGACAGCGACGCAGGCACTGTCTCGATACCGAGTGCTTTTGTTTCTGCTGACAATCCAGAGCCAGGATTATTGTTATTATCACCTACTGCCATGGTTGAAGAATCAGAGTTACAGGCCGTTAAGGCCATTAAACTTACTGCGACAACCCCTGCCAATACTACTTTAGCTACCATATACTGCTCCTAAAACCTCTTTGATTTGAGCCATAAAATTAACATGACCATTAAATTCATAGGGTAAGAGAAAGTAAGCAAGCGGCATGCTATGTAAGCAGGTGTAAGCAAACTGTTATTAGTAACAATAATCTGTAAAATCAGATTGATTGAGCAGGTGTTTCTATCAAACATTGGTAGACTAAATATTAAGGTAAATGGCTGTGAGTAAAGCAAATATACTCATTATTGAAGATGATAAAGAGATCTCTCGTTTAACCGCCATGTATCTTGAAGCTGAAGATTACAGTACGTGCGTGATTGCAGATGGCTTACAAGCAGTAGGCACTGTAAGGATGGAGCAGCCCGACTTAGTCATTCTTGATTTAATGCTACCAGGGTTAGATGGGGTATCGGTGTGCAAACAGATACGCAAGTTTTATCAAGGCCCTATCTTGGTATTAACGGCCTGCTGCGACGATATTAGCGAAGTCAGTCTACTCAAACTTGGCGCCGACGATTACCTCACTAAGCCAGTGCGGCCACATGTCATGCTTGCCAGAATTGAAGCTTTACTAAGACGCAGTCGACCCGTAACCCCGAGTTACAACCAATTGCACGTTGGACAACTCACTATTGATACCGGCAGGCAAATCGTTAGCTATAACGATCTTACGCTTGTGCTCACTACCGCTGAGTACGATATGTTACTGCTACTAGCTTCCCATGCTGGCAGCATTGTTTCTAGAGAGAGTTGCTGCCGATCATTAAGAGGCATTGATTATGATTTCAATGATCGTTCAGTAGATATGCGGATCTCAGGGCTAAGAAGAAAACTCAATGATGACATGCCCCCCTACAAAACGATATTAACGATACGTAACAAAGGATACATGTTGATCAATGGCTAACTATCTTCCGCCTCTTTTTACGCGTCTTTACTTGAGTTTGCTTACGGCGCTGTTTGCCAGCATTATCCTAACATTCTACTTGAGTGAGCAGTATTTAGAACAAAGTGATGTGGTCGATTTCCATGATGATAGCTATCAAATCTTTATTGAAGCCACCTCAGGCATGCAGCGTACGCACTTGTCTGCAGAGCAATATATTAATAGCTATCAAGGGCAACATCCTCAATTTAATATTACTTGGCAAGCAAATTGGAATGCTAAGCAAGACTGCTCTGATTGTGAGTTTTTAAGCAATATCGGAGGAATATCAATATATCAATTATCTGACGAGCAACTATTAGCCATTTATCCACTTTACCAAACTAATGGCACTATCTTAATCTCAGATAGGCTGCCAAATAGTTTATTTTTTGATAGAACCAATAAACAACAAAGCAGCAGTTTTATAGAATTATTACGTGACGACCCTTCTGAGTTTATTCCCTATTTACTGCTGCTTGTAGTGATTATTTCCTTAGGTACTACGTTATACTTTTCAGTTCGGCGGCTACAAAAACAGATTAACCAACTGGTTGATATAAATAAAAAGTTTGGTCAGGGCGAGCTCAACATTCGTGCTCGCCAGACCTATTCTGAGCCCGTTAATGAGTTGGCAGACAGCTTTAACAGAATGGCTAATGCCATTACTGAAACGGTAAAAGAGAATCAAATTTTTGCCCAAGCGGTGCCCCATGAAATACGCACACCACTGAGTAGAATTCAGCTGGCAACAGGTTTACTGCGTCAACGTAGTTTGCAAAATGAAGAGCTAGAATTACTAGATAATATCGATAACTATATCGATGATATCGAAAAGTTAACTCGCCAAGTACTCACCTTTTCTAAGCTAAATGCAGTAACAGGCCAAGATGATAGCCAAAACACACAACGAATAAAACTAGATGAATATTTGCAGAGCCGAATAATGCAGTTAACTACCGATAATGTTATCGCCGTTAAATTAAATCTGCAGCCACTTGAGCTTGAATGTGAGCCAGCATACTTACGATTGATGTTTGATAATCTGTTTAACAATGCACTTATGTACGCAAGCTCTCAAGTTGAGATCACAGTCAGCTCTAGCCGCAAATCCTGCGGAAAAGGCCTCGTTGTAGTCAGTGTTGACGACGATGGGACTGGCGTTGATAGCCATCAGTTTGAAACCATCTTTCTGCCTTTTTCCCGCTTAGATAAAAGTCGTAACCAACAAACGGGAGGGTTGGGTCTAGGCTTGGCTATTGCCAAAGCAGCAACAAGACGAATGCAGGGGAAATTGCTTGTCGGTCGCAGTCACTTAGGCGGTGCCAGCTTTAGCTGCCAACTAGCCTATAACCCCAAGCAACAAAACTAAGAATACCAAGCCATTGGGTTACCTTTACCAATGGCTTAAATTTCACGCTATCAAATTCACTCCACACTCACTAAATACTTGACCGCTGTACCGTCTTTAACCACCGACAAGATCAATACGATTGAACTATAATTAAGGCTAAAGTCATATCGCAAAAAGAGGTAATACTATGACTATTTCAAGCCGATTAAATCAGTATTTAGATGATAATGACGTAAAGTACGATCTCCTGCCCCACCCTCGCAGTGCAAGTTCTATTAGCTCAGCTATTGCTGCGCACATATCCCCCACACAACTCGCCAAAGCCGTGATCTTAGAAGATCACGAAAGCCGCAAGGTGATGGCCGTATTACCCGCTAACCATAAAGTTAGTTTGCGTTCGCTCGGTGATAAACTAAATCGAGAGCTTCACTTAATTAAGGAGCAAGAGATCTATCAAATGTTCGACGATTGTCAGCATGGCGCCATCCCCTCCCTAGGTGCAGCTTATAACTTAGAGGCTGTTTATGATGATCTATTGGTTGAAGCTAAAGAGATCTACTTTGAGGCTGGGGATCATAGCAACTTAGTACGCATGAACCGAGATGACTTTATCAAGCTGATTAAAGATGCCAAGCACTTAAGATTCAGTCATCAAAGCGTGCATTAAAGCCCTGCTTGAGCATTGAGTCATGCTCAAGCTTCTCTATGCCGATACTTAGCACTGAACGCTTACCTGTACATGCTAGTGATAAGCTTCTTCGGTAAAGAATATTGTTATGCAGTGCTCTCGTCCAAGCTCGTTATTGATAATAGTAGCGTTACTGCTTGCCCTCATCATTAGCAATGCTAACGCCAATTTATTGAAAAAGAGTCAATTTCTGCACCCAATAGCTTTAGTAAGGCGCCAATAATTACCGTCTATTCAACTTCTGGAAAAAAAATGGGATAGGATTGATAAAACTAAAATCAGCAATTTTTCAATTAACTTAAATGCTGAATGTAAATTTGAAGGTAAAGACAATAAAGCCGACAAAGGGAAGATGAGCCTATCAGGATTTTTGCTGATAAGTGATAGCGCTTAGCCAGCAAATGACTTAATTCCCCATACCAAAACTTAACACCTCCACTAGGACCCCATTACCTATGTTCAAGAGCATCAGCTTTAAGGGATAAAATTAGCCCCCCTCCCCCTTACTTGTATCACTCGACGTGAACGAATTAACACAGCGAAAAGTTAAGCATCTTCTTCATGCATAAAACCTTCAATTAATGCCATCTGCTCCGACACCCCATCACTTTGGGAGGTGAGTCGATAGCAGCCGTGAGCCATCCTTTCTAAGCTAATATTATCTCCCGCACCAAGATGCAGCTGTTCAACAATCTCTTGCGGCAACTCAACCCCTAGCCCTTTTCCCACATTTTTAACCTTAAGTTCTGTCATAATCCTACCTATACATACGTCTCACACTGTGATTTCTGTACAACTAACCAAGATGTAAGAGCGAACCAATTAGTTAAAATTATAGTTGATTTAGCGAGCACTGGATTAGGCGTTGCAATGTCTTAGATAAGCGATTGAGTGAATAGTGATTGGTTATTGATAACGCGACATTCCCGCCTGCATGGTAAACCTTACGGTGCCGGCATAATTTGCTGCAGCAATCAGCTTTTGCTTCACTCCACGTACAATTCAGTTTTAGTGAACTATATTCATCATGAAATTTGCAGCATAGCCATTCCCATGACTAAACACAAAAGGGAGAGTTAGTCGTAAGAGAATAGTGTACCTGCTTAAATGGCTAGCCCTAGCTTAGCGCTAGTCATTTGGATTATTCGCTACCCCATGGTCACCAGACTACAGGCGCAGATATTAGTGCTGGGTAAAAAGTACAGTAGTGCGGTATTTTTAGTTTGATTACGGCTGGCAATTTGTATCGTTAAGTTATGCACTCCCTCCTTAGTAATATTGCGGCTAGCGAAAGCTTCTAAATGTTTGGCATGCAAGGGTAATGACAACTCACTGTTATGTCTAATAAGCTCACTACTGACCAAATTGAGGATATAAATATCCTTGTCTTTATTTGCACTCAGCACATCGCCTTTTAAATGCAGAGTAGCAATTGGAATGCCATCCGTTGTGAAGTATCGATAACTAATACTCGCTGAACGTTTTTGCAGGGAAAAATCAGCGATAAGTGAATGATGTTCAATGACGTGTGTTTTGGGGTTCGTTGCCACCAATTCATTGCGACATGATAATACGATATCCACTTCGGTGGCTTTAATGTGCTGATAGACAACCACGCCGATAATTAACGCTAATAATGCGCCACTCAAACCCACTTTTAGATGTCTAATCACAGAGCGATACCTCTTCAAGCCATTGTTCAGAAATAAACTCTGGGCTCAAGCTAAAATCGATAGTTTTTATATTTCTCATTAATGTGCCCCCGTTTGGCGTTTTACCTAACATCGAAATATTAAGCACTTGCATGTCATTTGAAAATGCAAGGTACACTCGACCCCATGTTAAATGTGGGCAACGATTTAGCGCTGAAATAACTTTGTCTTCTATGGGCACCTCTTGGCGCAGACTTATCGTGGGAGACTCCAACCAAGTCAGTATCACTTTCTGGCCGTTATCCAACACAATGTTGCGGTTAGTTTTAATCGGTGCATCAACCTCTTTAAATAAGATGTATTGATGCATCGCCGTCACCACCGCAATGCAGCTCAAAAACAGCACGGTTACCGTTAATATAAGATAGTTTTTACGTATTTTAGATTGCTGGGACCAACTCGCGCTCGGCGGGGTAATATTTAAGCGGTAACCTTTGCGCGGAAATGTCTCGATTAACTCAGCATGAGCTTCGCCAAAGTACTTTCGCAAGGTAAAAACAGCTTTGGCCACCGCTGACTCACTCATCACTGCCGTTTGCGATCCCGCGCAAGCAAGCTGCCCTTTGCTCATGACTTGGTTTGGGTGAGCTGCCAACTGTTCAAGTACTTGACATTCGGTGCGTGTTAGATGAAATGAGCTTTGAGTTTCACTATTGAATAACTGACTATTAGCAATATCAAATTCAAAGATTTTTAACCGCATATCAATAGCGTCCATATAAAATCGTTGAACTATTTTACTGGAATTAACACAACACAAACATCCAGCCAATCACAATTTGGTAATGCTCGATATTATTTATCACCAAACATGCAATAGATCTAATGTTATAGTCATAATGTAGACCATATCAATGATTTTATTAGCTCTAGCTCTTATTGTGTATGACGCTAAACCGAAATAAAGCCCACTTCGGTATCACTGCTGACTCATCCCGTCAAAAATAGCTCATTTACTCTATGCCCCACGCAATAAAATAAATGGCTAATATTTAATTTAATAAGTGATTCAACCATTCATTAGATCTAGATCAATAAACGCTAGTAGTAATAAGGTGGATAAAAAGCGGTAATCAGCATTATAACTGTTACAAGAACCACGCCTCAGCATTACCCTCCAATATGATATCAAAAAGCAGTGAATAACATCGAAAGATAACCCAAAGGATACCGCTAAGGTTTGCGTGAAAATTACTTTGAAGTAGCTCTCATCAGCATTTTTCAGCCCTGTCATTCTTATCTCAAGCCACTGCAGCATTGAATTGCACTTCAATAAGGGCAACTTTTCAACTGTATGCAGCTAATTCAAAACACTCAGCATAAGTATTGAGTGACATACAAAAAATGGGACGTGATTAAGATGAAAACACTAAATAGAAGACAAGCTATACACCGTATTATTGGCATTTCCTCAGTAGCCGCAGGTAGTGCTTTAGTGGCTAACCCAGTTCTAGCGGCAGTCACCGGCAGTACTGGTGAGTGGAGACTAGCAGTAGATGAAAGACTCGCTTACGCCAAGCTAGACCCTATGACCGTAGCTAAACTTGCCTATGAAACGGGCAACGGCTGTATGTTCCAAGTGTTTGACAGCATCATCAAAAGTTTAGCGTTATCAGGTTCACCAGATGCTGAGAAATTTGCCTTAGTGCCTACTGCATTGGCCAAATACGGTTATGCTGGCATGTTAGGTGAAGGAACAGTTTGCGGTAATATTAACGCGACTGGCATGCTTGCTAACTTGCTATCAATTAACGGAGAGTCTGCTAACTCCCTTTTAAGCCCAACAATGCGCTATTACGAAAGCCAAGCCTTACCGCTGCAAACGGCTGAGTTCATTACGGGCATTGGCGCAGATATGACCGAAACATTAGATCAGGTCGGCACTCCTACCTCTGCAAACAGCATCTTATGCCACTCCTCTATCAGCCTTTGGGCGAGAGAAAATGGCAAGTCGTTTAGCCAAAAAGGCATGCGTTGTAAGCAGCTATCCGCCTCTGTCGTTTATGAATTAGTGGTCATGCTTAATAAAGCATTTGATGGTGAAACAGTAAATGACCATCCGATTTCTGACACTGTTGCCGGATGCCAATCTTGCCACACTTCAGAGTCCACATTTGCACCAAGCGTGCAGACTAATATGTCATGTGATACCTGCCACACTGGCCACTAAATGCAGGGAGAAAGACTATGAAACATTCTAAATTATACTGCGCGTTCGGCCTAGGTTCGTTACTACTATTCGGTTGTGGCAGTGATGATAACAAAACGGTAGAGCCGCCTATTGAGCCACCAGTGCCACCCGTCACTACTATTGGCATAAATGAAACTGATACTTTGAGTGTTAGTCTGAAAGCAGTTGACGGTGCAAGTGGTAACGTTGCGTTAACCCTCACCGGCGATGATGACAAACTAGTGACAGATGCTAGCGGGTTTAACTTAATCATCATGGGCTATCCAAAAGAAGGCGATTCTTCCGTTAAATATAAGCTTGCTTGGCATCAGGCCAACAATTCAAATTGTATTGAAGATGAAGAGTGCACTCTGGCTGTCACTGAAGCTGAACCTGGGGTCTACAACTTAGAGTTAGATGCAATTGAATGGAAAGATGCCATCGACAACTATCGCGTCGCAGTAGAAGTTAAAGGTGAAAAAGCTCACCTTGAGTTAGCGTTCCTAGATTGATACCTCACCCAAATAATAGTTAGGTAATCAATACTCGACCACCACGCAATGACAATTCATTGCGTGTTTTTTTTATTGAAAATGTAAATTACGTTCCACAGTAAGTGGTGAACTTGCCGAAACTTGCGGGCGCAGAAAGGCTGAACTCCTCTTTGCCTGTTTGCATCGTATAAGGATTAGCAAGCACCGAGATTAATGCCTCAAATGGCTGATAATCACCACGCTCTTCAGCGGCCTCAATCGCAGCTTCAACCAGATGGTTTCGCGGGATGTAAACAGGGTTAACCGCATTCATCATAGTGACACGTTCTGCAGTGGCTAACGGCTCTTTTCTCAGCCTTTCATGCCACTGCACTTTCCACAGAATGAATAGACTCGGGTCAGAAAACAGCATTTCAGCATCACTGCTATCGGAGGTTAAATCTACCGCGAGTTGACGAAATAGCTGAGTGTAATCTACTGCTTGAGCTTGCATTGACTCAAGCAACTGCTCGCAAAGTGCATAATCACCCTCAACCTCAGTTGTCATGCCCAGTTTTGCGCGCATTCCTAGCAGCCAATGAGACTTAAATACATCCCAAAATCCTTTTATCACATCGGTTGCTTGCGTTATCGCATCGTCAGAATCTTCATTGATAAAAGGCAGTAGTGTTTCGGCTAATCGCGCTAGATCCCACTGCGCCATTGCGGGTTGATTGCTATAGGCATAACGACCATCTTGATCGATAGAGCTAAACAAGGCATTGGCGTCATAGTTGTCCATAAACGCGCATGGGCCGTAGTCGATAGTCTCGCCACTGATGGTCATGTTGTCAGTATTCATCACGCCATGCACAAAACCGGCTAACATCCATTTGGCGACTAATTCGGCTTGCTTATCTCGTACTGCACAGATGAGATCTAAGTAAGGTTGTTGGCTTTGCTTTAGCTCAGGGTAATGACGTGCAATCGCATAGTCGGCCAGCTGTTTGAGTTTGTCTTCTTCACCCTGAGCGGCAAAATATTGAAAAGTTCCCACCCGTAAATGGCTTGTGGCCACTCGGGTTAATACCGCGCCCGGCAAATATCGCGTTCTGTAGATGGGCTCGCCAGTGGTGACGACAGCCAACGCACGCGTAGTGGCAATGCCAAGGGCATGCATCGCTTCGCACAGTATATATTCACGTAAAATAGCGCCGAGAACCGCTTTACCATCACCACCGCGAGAAAACTGCGTACGACCAGACCCCTTAAGTTGAATATCGAGGCGTTGACCTGACTCATCCAGCACCTCTCCTAATAGTAAGGCACGACCATCACCAAGTTGTGGGCTAAATCCGCCGAACTGATGGCCGGCATAAACTTGGGCTAATGGCGCAGAACCAAGAGGCGCTTCACTTCCAGAAAAGACATCGGCCAGCTGCTCAGTATTACTATTACTGATACCTAGCTGCTCAGCTAATGCCTGGTTGAACTTTACCAGCACCGGCGTTGGCGCTTTATCTCCCTTAGCGGAGACGTAAAACCCTTTGAGTTCATTTGCGTAGCTGTTGTCGAAACTTACGCCTAAGTCAATCTCAGTGCTGCTCATCGAATATCCATCTGGTTGCGAAAAATAACAAATTCCTATTGTGCTTACTTTACCTTAGTCGACTATAGAACGATAATCCTGCTGCGCCTTGATGCGTCAATGCTAATGCAGCTTCATTCTCGGACGCACTACTCGCATCAGTTTTTCAGCTAGCCACAGTGCTATCGTTTTGAAGGTGCCATGAATTGCTTGTTGATGCATTCGGTACAGCGATATATAGACAAAACGGGCAATTTTGCCTTCAACAAACATGCTACTTTTGGTCAAATTACCCATCAAGCTACCCACAGTGCTGTAACGAGATAGATTAACCAGCGAGCCATGGTCCACATAAACATAATCGACCAACGGTTCAGCATTCATCTCTTTAATAATATTCTTCTCGGCGCACTGCGCCATTTGATGAGCAGACTGAGCTCTTGGTGGCACAAAGCTACCATCGGCTTGCTCAAACGCACAGCAATCACCAATGACATAAATATCATTATTAACGGTACTTTTAAGATTAGCTTGAACCTTGATTTGATTGGCTCGATTGAGCTCAAAAAACTGCAGTTCTTTAATAAAGTCTGCCGCTTTTACCCCAGCAGCCCATAACATTAAGTTCGCTGCGATAAGCTGACCTTCTGAGGTCACAAAACCTGCAGCTGTCGCTTCACTAATACGGGTATTTTCCATCACCGACACACCTAGCTGGCTCAGCTCGTGTCGAGCCGATGATGCGATACGCTCAGTTAATGCAGGTAAGATCCGTGGACCGGCCTCTATTAGATGAATATTGAGTTTGTCTGCTGTCATCTTACTTAAGCCATACACTTTTAATAGATCGGTCACATGGTAAAGCTCGGCTGACAACTCCACGCCAGTGGCACCGCCGCCCACTATGGCGATATTGAGTTCATTGATAGAGTCCGATTGATGCACCCGAGTGAAACTATCAAGCAATGCATTATGAAAACGATTTGCCTGCTGGTGTGAATCGAGAAAAAAGCAGTTTTCCTGAACGCCTGGCGTATTAAAGTCATTACTGACACTGCCAATAGCAATCACCAATTTGTCGTACTGTATTTGACGTTCGGGAAGCAACACCTTACCCATATCATCGGTTATTGGCGCGACTGATATCGACTTCTCGTCACTGTTAAGCCCACAAAAAGTCCCTAGCTGAAATTGGTAGCCCTGCTTTGCCGCGTGGGCTGAATAGACAACGCCGTCAAGATCCGAATCCAACGAGCCCGTTGCGACTTCGTGCAGTAGCGGTTTCCAAATATGAGTGCGGTTTCTATCAACAAGTATGATGTGTGCTAAGTTTTTCTTACCCAGTTTACGACCGAGTTGAGTGGCAAGCTCTAGTCCACCCGCTCCTCCGCCAATAACCACAATTTTCGGACATGATGACATCACAACTTCCCCTTAATGCTTGATTGAATTAGCAGCGTTTATAAGTAAGCGCTTAATTCTAGAGTACTTATTTACCATTCAATTATATTGACTGAAATCAAAAACAAAGTCACGGTCACAACGTTTGAAATAACGCAGAAAAGCAGTTGATAACACTTTAGAGCCTGCAGACCACAGCAGAATAGTTGCTTAATAATGAAATCAACATCACTTAAATTCAAGATAGGAAGGTTGTGTGAACCAGTAAGTTGAGTGCCCGCCATGCTGATGTTTTCATCAACTACAGTCGATTGATAAACCCATATAAAGCATATAACTCATCAAGATAACTAAGTTGACTCAAATCCTATCGATTGCTATTTTAGCACTGCAACAAATTAGCAACCTTGTTTAACTATGATGTTTTTCATGGATTGAAGCTCTTATTAATGGATTAAAAAATGAAAAAAGTACTCCTATGCACTGCACTATTAAGCCTTTGTGCCTGTAAAAGCACAGACATTCGCAATATAACAAGCTCGGTTTCAGATATCGCCAGTATAGGCTCGTCAACAACGACGACCACTAACTCACCTAGTACTGATTACACTCATAATAAGCCACAATATTCCAATGAATCTGAGGATATCAGCGCTCATCGCACAGGGAAAACTAATAGAGATTACGGTGTTATCCGTTCAATTTCTTCAGAGAAAAACCCTAAAGGTATGACTATGGTGCGTTTTGTTGCCTTTCATCTCGATAGCGGGGCGGCATTAGAGAGTAACCAATATTTATATTCAATGGATAACAACGGTTGGATGAACAAGAAATCAATCATTACGCTTGATACCAGAACAAAAATGCTAAATAGCGGTCAATATTACCTAAAAGCACACGCTAAAAGTGGCGAGTTCTACACCACTGGAATGTTGACATTGGCGTCCGGTGTAACCAATGTCATCACCATTGATCTTGAGTAATTCATTAGTATAAAAGTCAATAATGAAAGGCCTGTTAACAGTGGTCTTTCATCTGTTACATCAGCGTTAATTTGGGCGGATTCAGCCAATGCCCCCTCAACGTTAACCAATTCAACGAGGGGATCCGTCTTTAGCTTTTCCGCCACACATGCGCTAACGCTGTCAACATCGGTGCCTTTAGCTACCGCTTCAATACCTTGACTACGGATCTGCTCGACAATTTGTTGTAATAGCAATTGCTCATCTTTGGCTAGCCATGCTTACTCCAATTTCTGCTTCTCATCACCACCGAAATAACCGCAACCACTTAGCCCAAATAACATAACCGTAGGGACTACAACATATTGGTCCTCCAGCAAACTACTCGCGAGTGAGCCAAGCCGATAGTATATCCAGGGACCTCCTTCTAAACTTTTAAATATATTTAATCTTCCTGAAAATTAACAACTAATACCTATTTTTAGCTACTTATATCAAGAGGATAATAAACAACCAATCTCAATCCAAAGCTATAACATTTAGATAAATACTCTTTTCACCCTCCCCATTACTCGTAAAAAACCAACAGCACTTTGACATTGCATACATTATATTGTAAAAATAACCTCAAACCTAACATTCTCGCAACAACGCATTGCCGAGTAATTGAGTTTATTTAAGTAGAAATAAAGAGAGAAAGGAGTGATGGTGGTCGCAGCCTAGCTTCAATACCCCCTCCCCCATTGAGGCTACACAATATGATAAAAAAGATTAAACATAGTTTACCCTGTGTCATTTCACGCAAATCAGTTCTAACAATCGCTATTCTAGCTTCGTTAAATGTAGGAGCTGTACAAGCCGCTGAAATGTGTGGTGACAAAACCTTAGACAGGCAAGGAGAAGTTTCCGCTAACCAAGACCATTGCATTACTGATTACGGTCACTTTCTTTATATCAATGTCCCCTATGAAAACAGTGATGTCACAATTACCACTTCCGGTGGAAGTTATACCGGCACCGACGCAGATATCGTTTTATATGACGGTGATGACTGGAGTGGAAATCAACAGCTTGTCAGTAATACAGCAGGTACTAACAACGAGAGTATTTCATTTATTTCTCGAGCAGGTAAACGTTACTTCAAAATCAATGGCAATATCCAAGAAACCAACTTAAGAGCCAATATTACTGGCGGGGACATACCACCGCCTATGGGCGATTACATTGTTTTCGATACCAATATCAATGTCACTGTCCCTGCTCCCGCTATTTCTACAAAGTCTGAGTACGGCGCTACTATTGCGACTATTCTCGCTGCAAGTTACAGCGACTTTGAATCCATTGCGGCTGCAAGCCAAGATCCCATTGCAGACGTTTCCGACGCACTGCATTACCTTGCAAGTACCGATGATTTAGATGACCCAGATTTAAACCAACTATTGTACTTTCTTGCCTCTTATAAATATTACGCGGCAGCGATGACGGATCCTGAAGCACTAAACCTCAGTATTGCACTGCAGGCAGTGACTCAAATGACCGGTTTTATCGGCGATGCTGGCGGAGTGATTCAAGAAGGTTACGCAGGTGCACTTAATAATTTTGAGCGTGGCGCCGGCGCCGCGTACTTTAAAGATTTATTGCCGCACCTATTAGCGACTATTCAATACTATTCAGAGCAAACAGATCCATTTGCAGGTAACAATGCCGGCGACGCGACCATGGCGTTACTTAAAGCCGTGGGTTCAGCCGCATATTATGGAGACTCCGCGACTAAAGCGGCTTATAACGCTAATATGTTGGACGTCTTATCTGTGATGCGCTCGTTTGCCTATCTAGGCGAAACGTCACTTGATATGCGCTGGTCTACTGAAGCTGATAAAAAATGGATTATCCCCCATAGCTTTATCGCGCTAGGTAAAATTTCATCTATTGCTACCGACGAAGCTAAAGCACGCTTTGATAGCACTATTATTGAAGCCCGCGATAAGTTAGTTAATGACATATCAATTGAAACCACTGAAACCATTGTGACAAAGAATTACTTGGAGTCTGCGGGGCGACAGTGCGAGGCAAGTGATCCGCTTTATGGTCGCTGTATTGTACCGCCAAAAGAGGAAGACATTTTAACCATTCGCCACGAATGTACCGATAAGCTCATCATTCGCGCTCAAAGCAGTATTTCTCAGGCAACACTCGATCAGTCCTGTGCTGATTTATCACTGCAAGAAACCGAGTTCCACACTTTTTTCAACACCAATTCTATTCCTGTTCAAGGCGATGTTAACGACGTGCTTGAAGTGGTCTCATTTGCTTCGCCTGAAGATTATGAAAAATACGCACCGGAGTTCTTTGGGATAAGCACTGATAATGGGGGAATGTACCTTGAAGGTTCTCCAGAAGTTGTTGGTAATCAGCCACGATTTATTGCAATGCAGTGCCCTGACGCTTGGGTCGGTAACTCTTGTCAATATGAAGATCAAATTTACAACTTAAGACACGAATTCGTCCACTATTTAGATGGTCGCTATATCAAGAAAGGTTCATACGGTTCATTCGATTACAACGTCTCTTGGTCAGAGGGGATGGCTGAGTACATGGCCAATGGTAACGATCATCCAAGAACCAATAATACGCTGGAAGGTAAAACGATTCCGCCGTTATACAATTTGTTATTTATGGCTTATGGGTATGATGAACTCTATCAATGGAGCTATTATGCGATGCGTTATCTGTCAGAAGAACATAATGATGAAATCGTCAAGATAACTCAAGCACTGCAAGTGGGTGATAAAGATGCCTACACCGAAGTACTAAAAGGTGTTGCGGCACGGACTGAAGCAGGATTTGAAGCTTTTGTATTGGCTAATGTCAATGTGATAGCGCCACCAGCAGCAACCATTCCTGATACCAATGTCATTGGTGAATGCACGCTAACTCAGCAATACGCTCGCCATATTGATGCAGCAAAAATTGATTTCACCATTACCAATACCACCGATGTCCCAGTATCACTATTTTGGATAGACAATAACAAGGGAACCGCCGATTTTGCTAAGAACTACAAAACACTAAATCTGGGTGATAGCTATACATCGACTAACTGGAGTCAGGGCGATCGATTGATGTTAAGCGATAATGCCATGAACTGCCTCGGTGTTAGCGTCATGACCGACGACAGTAATAGCTTTACTATCGATGAAGAGCTTGTCAAAGATGTAGTACCTGAAGTACTGCCAGCACAAGACATGCTGGGTAGCTGTGAACTTGTAAGACCTCACCTAATAAAAGATGAGTCCCATGAGTTTACCATTACCAATACAACTGACTACCCAGTACGTTTATTCCGTATTGATAATCTAACAGGCAAGCCTAAATACGCAAGTGCTGCCACTGGTTTCGATTTTGGCTACGGTATCTTGAATAAAGGCGAAAGCTATAGCGCTGACATCTGGTACGGTGATCGTCGTTTTGTGGTTACCGATGCACGCCTCAACTGCTTAAGCGTTGGTGTACTTAATAACCCAACGGCTGACTTTACGATTGATGAGTCAACTATTGCCAATGCTGCGCAGCCTGAGATTATTCCAGAAGCTAATACCATTGGAAGCTGCGATCTTAAGGGTAAACATCTAACCGGCCCATTTGAAGCTGATTTTTCATTTACCAACAACAGTAACACCGCTATACGAGTTCACCGTGTCGACAATGAAACGGGAGAGCTAAGTGAAAGCTTTGGCTTTACCACTCTAGAGAATGGCGAAACCTACGATAGCGCAACAACCTGGAAGTGGTTTGGTCATCGCCGCGCAGCAATTACCGACGTAAACAACCAGTGTTTAGGTGTCGCGGTGATGTCACAAGAAAATGATATCAACGATTATCTAATCACCGACGAGTTAGTTGATGGTGGTGATAGTTCACCCGTAGATTCAGACGGCGATGGTGTTATCGATAGCGAAGATGCCTTCCCATTTGATAGTACCGAATCAATGGATAGTGACGGTGATGGAGTCGGTAATAAAGGCGATGCATTCCCATTTGATGCAACAGAGACGGTTGATACTGATGGCGACGGCATTGGCGACAATAGCGATGCTTACCCAACAGACCCCGACAATAGCGTGATCATCAGCTGCGGCGCAGCAACCATCAGTTCTGGCAAGTTAACCTTAGAAAAAGAAGAGTGTATTAGCGGTGGAAAAGGCAGCTACTATGTGTGGGTTGACGCAGACAACACCGACCTATACATCTCGACTCAAGGGGGCGATGGAGATGCGAATATCTATTTCAATGCCGATACTTGGGCGTCTTCGACCAATGCACAATCTAAGTCAGAAGCAAGTGGCAATCGCGAGCAATTGCATGTCGTTGCAAATCGGGGCTGGCGCTACATTAGCATCAATTCGAGCACGAGCTACAATGGCGTGTCGATGACCGTGAGTTTAGCCGACGGCTCAACGGTTGAACCAGTTGAACCCGGAGTTCCATCAGCATTGAGCAATATGTGTGATAGCACATTGCCTCAAGATTACGGCAGCATTAGCAATGGTGTGCCCATCTGTGTAAAGAATGGTCGTTCGTCTTTCTATATCAATGTGCCTGCTGGCACCCAAAGCTTAACCGCTGAAACGGGTCATGGCAGCGGTGAATTAGCACTTTATACCGGTGAGAGTTGGCCTAACGCAGACGACAATACTGGTATGTCGACAAACCTTGGTACTCAGGAAAAAGTGACCGTACAGCAGCCAAACTCAGGTTGGTACTACATCACAGTTCAAAGTACACCTAGCAGTGAGGACGTCACCTTAAAAGTGACACTTAAGTAAGTGTGTTAGTCGTAAGCTAAACCAGCACTAACACTGGCATAGAACTAAAAAAGGCAAACCATCAGGTTTGCCTTTTTCCTGTTATATCAAACAGACTAAATCAACCGGCATTTTGGCAACACCAAACGCACATGGCTTGAGCTCAGCCGCAAATGCCATTGGCAAAGTAAAACAGTGAACTCTTTCGCCTCTTTGAACGTAATGGAAAGTAATCAAAGGGAGCATTCTGCTATGGGTACATCTAATAAAGTTGCCACTATTGCGGCAATTGAAAGCACGAACAATCTGGATATAGTGGACAACAATATCACTCAGCAACGACAGCCATACTTACCTAAAATTATTGGCGTAGCTGATTCAACCCACTATTTGGTAGGCGCTAGCGATGCTAACAACAACTTTATCGAGCTCACTGAAGAGAGCTGCGTTGTTTGTGTAAGTTCTTTAGCACAAGCAAAACAGCTACTGCGCAATCATCACTACCGGGTCGCGCAACTCGAATACCAGACGGCATACGATGAGATGTGTGGACTGTCGAGCTGTGGTAATTATCATGAAACGATTAAGCTCTAAACTCTAAATTCTAAATTCTAAGGATTTACCTACAGATCATGTTGCTGAATATACTGCTTGGGTGACTTACCTAAGGTCTTCTTGAAAAAGGTGATAAAAGCGCTCGCCGATTCATAACCGAGTTCTTCTGCAATGCGCTGTACCGAGGTACCACTGGCTAGCTTTTGCAACGCTAAAACAATATGCAACTGACCGCGCCAACGGCCAAAAGTAAGCCCCACTTCTTGCTTAACCAATCGCGTTAGTGTTCGCTCACTCATGGCATAATCCTTGGCCCACGTGGCTATCGACCGTCTATCATCTGGCGTTAACAGCAATTGCGAAGCTATCGCCTTTAAACGCGGCTCCACTGGTGTCGGGAAATCATAATGCTGTGTCGGCATCTGTTTGAGCAGGTCAATTAACACTTCTACTAACCTCGCGGTGGCAGTATTAGGCAGATAATTTTGCTCTAAGCTGGTCAAATGTACTGTTAGCTCTCTTATCAGTGGAGAGATTGATAAGGTACAACTTTTTTCAGGCATACCTTGAACGTCAGGATCAATAAACAGCATACATACATTGGCGTTACTAGAGATCAAATTACCATGTAACTCCTGGCTTGGGATCCATACCGCACAGTTAGGCGGCACCATCCAAATCGCATCCGCAATCTTACACTTAATGTAACCACTTAACGCCATCACCAACTGGCACTTATGGTGCTGGTGCTGCGGGGTTTCTGCGTCGCGTTCCCCGCCCGTCATTTTCAAAGCCACCACTTTCTGTGGGAAAGCATCAGAATCAAATACTGGGAAAGAATGAATGTTCAACAAAATACTTGACCGTTTTAAGCAATAAAAAGTCACTATAGCTCAATTCAGTAAGCACAATGAAGCGTAAGCTGCGCACTTTACTGTAAAGCAGTTATCTTTTTTGCTCGAGGACAACACAATGGCAAAGCTCAAATCTCCTTTTCTGGCCAGCAGCGCCTTTTTAATGCTGGGTGTTTTACTGATCTCAGTGAGTTTACGCAGCCCCATTACAGGAATAGGTCCTTTACTCGACGCCATTCGTGCTGAGCTCAATCTATCCGCCACTCAAGCAGGTATGCTCACGACCTTACCACTGCTTGCATTTGCCTTTTTCTCCCCTATAGCGGCAAGACTTGGGCGCAAACGCGGGCTTGAACAAGCACTGATGTTATCGCTGTTATTAATCACGTTAGGCCTGGTTATCCGCTCATTGGGCAATACATTAGGCCTCTTTAGTGGCACGGTAATCATAGGTGCCGGCATTGCCATTGCCAATGTGCTGTTACCAAGCTTGATGAAACGAGATTTCCCTAATAAAATTGCCACCATGACTTCAATCTACGTATTGATGATGGGGGCAGGTTCGGCCCTCAGTGCTGGTTCGGCAATACCACTGGCTGAGTTCGCAGATTCACTCTCTATTAGCTTTATCCCCCATTGGGCCTTTTCGTTAGTCAGTCTAGTTTTGTTTCCCATCATTGCGATGTTGGTATGGCTGCCGCAATTGCGTAACCATACAGCTCCAACAAAAGATGCAATGGAACTTGATAGCCATAGTTACCTTTGGCGTAATGCTGACGCTTGGCACATCACCCTATTTTTAGCCATGAACTCATTTTTGATGTACATCTTCATCAGCTGGTTACCAACAATCTTGGTCGAACAGGGCTACAGCCACCATGAAGCGGGCGTTATTCATGGCACGTTACAGCTGTTCACCGCAGTGCCCGCCGTACTACTTATCCCGTTAATGGCTAAAATCGACGATAAGCGACTCTTGAGTTTCGGCTTAACCCTCATGGCGTTTATTGGGATCTTAGGGTTGATCCTTGCGCCCGCCCACGCAATGATTTGGGGAATGATGTTTGGTTTTGGCGCTGGCGGTGGTTTCATTGTCGCATTAGCGCTGATCAGTTTGCGTACCTCTAGCGCTCATCAAGCGGCTACATTGTCAGGAATGGCACAGTTTCTGGGTTATCTTTTTGCAGCAACGGGTCCCATTATAATGGGTGCTATTCATGAGGACACTGGCAGTTGGCAGCAACCATTAATCGTCTGTGCAGCCGTGGCGCTTGTTTGGAGTACATTCTCCGTTCTCGCCTCTAAGAGCAAGCTGATCACCTCAGCAACATTGCCTTTAGCACCGCGAGTCATGAGTAAATAATCAGCCTATATAACGCTAAATATATATCGTTTATATAAAGCTTATCTCGATTTGATAACGCCGCTCCTTTAAATCAATACACTGCAGAGACTGAAGCTAAGCACACTCGTGTTTAGCGCTTTCTTTCTTAAAGGTAACGACTGATGAATTTTTCTCCCGCTCATATACTGTGCACAAGTTTAGTATTACTACTGAGCGCATGCGCTAGCAATGCCCCAATTTCGGCAGATTATTCCACTGCAGATTTACCGACTAACCGCCAGTTTCATGAAGTTAATTATGGAAATAGTAATAAAGGGGTGCAGTGGGTCTCTAACAAAATAGAGCCTCATTACTACCACTCACTTATAGTGTCCCGAGTTGAGCTAACACCTGATACCCATTATGACGCGCAGATCCCGCTGTCGGTACTCAATGATTTAGCGATTAACGTCACCAGTAAACTAGGTGATTACATATCGCCATCGATTGATGTGGTCGATAAAGCCGGTGAACATGTAGCAGTGTTATCAATCAGAGTGAGTCGTGCCACAGTGGTCAATGCCGATCTAAAACTCAGACAACTAATGCCAGTTGGCGCTGCACTTACCTTGTTAAAAGGCGTTACAGGAAATGAGAGTAAAACAGCTAAAATCATCATTGAAGCCAAGATTAAAGACAGTGTTTCAAAAGAGCTATTAGCGGAGCGGATCTCAATCATCGAAGCCACTGGGGCGATAAAAGGTGACTATGCTGAGCTTAATTACAATCAAATCCAATACAATGTCGCCAGACTAGAAGGTGAAATCCGTACTTTTATTCAGTCTGCGGCCTATGAAGCACGCCAAGCGCCTGCCCATTAACGATGGTAAATGGTTGTTGCTAAAAATAAATGAACAGTGAGAGTCAGAGTTACCATCATTTGGGCCCATTTGGGTTGATCACTGCCATTCTCTGGGTCATTGAGCGTTATCCAAGCTAAAATCGCGCCTTAGGATTTAACACTGGATCACCTTCACAATCTTATGGCACTATTTCCAAGCTTTAATGACGTGCACTGCTGGCTTGTTGAAGATACATTTTGATTCGTATCACTGACGTTGAGACTTAATTCTCTCAATACCATTTAGTGGGAGTAGCTTCGGAGATATTGGCCATGTAACCTTGGCGCTTGCCTAGTACGCTTTTTGATCGGAAGCGCTTTCAAGACATATAAAACAATGAGAAGCTTGGCTAGAGTGAGTGTAATAATTAATTGATGAACGCTATGAATATCGATTCAAAATCTATCCAAGTTGATAACTGTCTAAAGGTGCTCTCCACCGCGTTAAACACATTGGGCCTCGATCAAAGCGCTATTGATGAAACGTTACTTCAATGTCAGTGTTTCAATGCCAGTAGTGGCCAGATTTTATTACGCCAAGGTCAACCACAGAATAACGCCTACTTTATCGTTTCTGGGATCCTTAAAGCTTGTCATTATAGTGGGAGTGGCGCTGACTTATCTAAGGAGTTCTATTTTACGCATGAGCTTTGCTTCCTTTACGCCTGTTGGTTAACCGGACATGTAGCTGAATATCAAATAGAAGTAGTAGAAACCGCACAACTACTGCAAATACCTTTAAGTTTGCTGTCTCAACCACAATGGCAAACCGGTAAAATAGCATTACTTAGCCAGCAACTAATTTATAAAGAACAAAAAGAAGCTTTCTTGTTACTTAATACCCCTGAGCAGCGTTATCAATTCTTAATCGAACATCGGCCTATTTGGGTTAAAAAACTCAATAATATTCAGTTAGCCAGCTACATTGGTATCAGTCCTGTGAGTTTATCTCGGTTAAAGTCACGACTTTTCGAGCAAAGCTAAGTTTAATCCCCCTAATGAACTTAGGTTAATTACTGTCGCTGCGATTCAATATAGTCTTAAAAAAATGAAAGGCTTACAACCCGTAAGCCTTATAATATTAAGGCTGCAGTATGTCTGCTTTTATGCTGTCACAATGCTTAATTGCTATCGCAATTGTGTTCGATATTCTTTCATTTCAATTTAAACAAAAACAAAAAATAGTGGCCTGTTTATCTGTTTCCGGCGTACTCATAACCAGCCATTTTGCACTACTTGAACAATGGACGGCCACAGCGTTAATGTTACTCGCAACCATCAGATATTTCGTCACTATTTTTAGCCACTCAAAACGCTTAATGTATATTTTTCTATCTTTAAACACACTCGTAATGATGCTAACTTTTTCCGGAATGTTGAGCTTACTGAGCTTTGCCGGCAGCTCAATTCAAACCATGGCAGCTTTTTGTCAAAGCGATCAACGTCTGCGGCAACTTATGCTCATAGGTACCAGTATATGGCTTATCAATAATATGCTCGTTGGTTCACCCGCTGCAGTGTTAATGGAGTTGCTCTTTATTGGGAGTAATCTTATTGCTTACCATCGCTATTATGGTTTGATTGTTAAAAATAAAAAAAAGATTGAGCAAAGTTCGTGATAAAACATAAAAAAGCCAGTAGTGATTAACTACTGGCTTTCAATTAATTAGCAATGTCCATTTAGGACATTGCTATCTTAAGTTACTACTAAATCTTATAGTTAGCACCTAGGAAGAAAGCACGACCGGTAGTGTCATACAAACCAGCACCATCATAAACATATGGGTTACGTGGTGGCGCTAAGTCGAACGCATTCTTCACACCAAAGCGTACAGACAATGAATCAGTGAAAGCATACGAACCAGTAAAGTCCCAAACTGTAGACGATGGAATATCGTTATAGTTGTTGTTCTCTGGCTGCCAATCATTACTAGCAACTGATGAATGACGATAGTTTGCTCTTGCTTCTAGATTAAGTACATCTAAGTTCCAACCAAGGCTAAACATCGCTTTCCAGCGAGGGTCGGTATACTCACCAACATCAACCTGTAAATCTTCAGCAAAACCAGTCGGGTTAGTTTGCCACTCTTCTAGATACGTTGCGATAACGTGAACTTTAAAGTCACCAAAGCTGTCAGTTGGGATATCGTACTGACTTTCAATATCAACACCTTTAACATCAAACGAAGCTGAGTTTACAGGGCTCTGGACGAAATCAACGATATCGCCAGTCGAACCATCACGGGTAAATCGGCTGCAATAAACATTATCTAACGACTCAGAGTCGTAGCAATAACGAACTGCCACATCTACGTCGATATATTCAATTGCATCTGAAATTTCAAAAGCCCAGTAATCAACTGTGATAGAGAAACCTTCAAGATAGCTAGGCGTATAAACAGCACCGACTGTGTAATCGTTTGAAGTTTCGGCTTTTAGATCAGCGTTACCTGCATTACTACCAGGGGTATTACTCTGGTAAAACGAATCACTTGGATTCCAACCTTCTGGTAAGCCACTAGCCTGACAGTTTGCTTTACGATTGTCATTTGGACCTAACTCGACGTTGATTTTGTCACAAACGTCAGTAAAGCTTTCAAATGTCTGTCCAGCAGGACTAAATAGCTCACCAATGTTTGGTGCGCGTACAGATTTTGACTTTGTTGCACGAATACGAAGATCTTCAATTGGTGCCCAGTTTAAACCGACTTTCCAAGCATCGTCATTACCCGCGGTGCTGTAATCCATCCAGCGATAAGCAAGGTCAATTCCTAAGTCATGTGCAAGGAACATATCAGACAATAGTGGAATACTAAATTCAGCTGCAAACTCGGTTACATCATATTCACCCTTCATAGGGTTAGCATTGTTACCAAAAATAGTACCATCGACTAACGCTTGATCTGGGTTTGTTTCTGACTCTTCCTTACGGTAATCAGCACTGAACGCAGCACTAACATAACCCGCTGGTAAATCAAATAACGCACCACTAACCACTAAACCAGCAGTTGTTTGGGTTGTTTTAGCAGTTTGGCCTGCGCTAGTACTAACCCAGTCGACAGCAGCTTGGCTTGCTTGGTTTTCACCAAAAAGATTTAAAGGAACACAGCCTGCTGCTTGTGCGTCGGTATCGCGACAAACGATACTGCCATCAGCTGCAAAGACTGAATCTTTAGCTTGGTTATAACGGGCATCCCAAATCTCACCACCCCATACAGTGGTTTCATCTAGCTGACCACGTTGAGCATGAAAAGAGTAATCCCAATCATCGCTGATAACACCTTCGATACCGATTAGGAATCGCATTGTTTCGCGATCTTGGTTATAAGTACGGTTACCAAACTCTCTATCCATACGATAAAGGTTAAAGCCAGTCATTCCTGTGTCAGTCATTAGCTGACGCGTATCATCAGGAAGGAAAGCATTATCTGCTGCGATAGGGTTGTTAGTATGGAATACTGGTGAACTTTCACCGTTAGATTGATAATCAACATAAGTAATCTCAGTGAAGATCTTATGATCGTCATTGATTTCATAATCAGTATTTAACGTAAACACCATGCGCTCTAGCGGTGTACGTACTAAACCGTAGTTTACAGGATCATAACCTTCACAGCTTGGGCCACAGTAATTACCATTGTTACCCGGACCTTCAATTAGACCTTCGCCGTAATCAAATACCTTCATATTGCCATTTTTATCGAAGGTGTATTGACCACCGTCATCAGCAAAGAAAGTACCCGCTTCATTAATCCAAGATAGCGGCTTACGCCCCTCATAAGCAATACGTGCTGGAGCACCATCAGATGTGTCTGGATTATAAATACTATTAACTGGGTTATCTAAGAAATCTCTATCTGATTTACGTAGCTCTTGTTGCTCTGCATAGGTAAAGTTAAATACCGTAGAAAGCTTATCATCAATGAAGCTGCCGCCCGCTGTAAGGGAGAACTGGCTTTCTTCACCGCCGCTTTGCTCTGGCTGAATATAAGAAGCATCAAGCTCAATGCCTTCTACGTCGGTACGAGTAATAATGTTAATAACACCCGCTATGGCATCAGAACCATATACCGCAGATGCACCACCGGTAATCACTTCGATTCTTGCAACCATTGCTGTTGGAATAGTGTTTAAATCGACAGCTGAGCTACCATTTGAACCTGCAACAAAGCGACGACCGTTAACTAATACTAGAGTACGGTCAGAGCCTAAACCACGTAGGTTTGTTTGGTTCAGCCCGTTTGCAAAAATCGTATTATTTGATGTTTCAGGAGAGATACCAACAGTCGATGACGGAAGTTTATTCAAGATATCGGCAACGTTAGTGATACCCATATCCATCATATCCGCACCAGTAATGATAGTTACTGGAGTTGGAGACAATTGACCAATACGCTTAATTTTTGAACCTGTTACTTCAATTCGTTCTATTTTGTTTTCATCTTGCTCTTCAGCATAAACTGCCGTGCTTGCAAGTAACGCTGCACTCGTAGTTGCAAGTAACGCAACTCGTACTGCATTAGTTAAACTGCTTATTGATGTCATATTCAACATTCCCTTTGTTAGTTATGTACTCAATTTTTTTAATCTTATTGAGTTTTATAATTTTTTAATGTGAAACCTTCAACATTTACAGCCATCAATTTACATGCTCAACACATTTAGTCAACAATAAGTGCGACTTTAATTAAATAAACGTGAGTAAAGTTAAATTTCCAGCAAAGGGGACTCGGAATGAAACAAAAAATCAACATCTAAAGTGAGGCGTATCCAGCAATGGTGTACATTTAGTGAACTCTACTTAACAACCGTAGGGATAGGCTCGCGCTTCATTTAAATGTTATAACGCAAAAATCCAGTACTATTCAGGAGGGTCAAAATATAACTAATAAGATTAAAGAGGGGCTATTTATATATAAGTAATTTAGTGGTTTCTTAAGAAAATAAATGACAATCTCGCCCGCGGCTTTAATACTGCTCTTCTAAGATTAATTAGACTCACTTTGGGTTCTAAATATGATGAATAAGCTAACGCCTATAGCTTTAAGAGCGCTCTAACCTTTCAACAGAGACATAAAGCCAGTTTTCCTCTGATATAAAAAAGGGCCGCACTTTAAATGCGGCCCTTGTCTATTACGGTTGATTTTTACGCTAACAGTAAAAAACCGACAAACGTAAAGGCGGCCACGATTAACGCATAAGGAAGTTGCGTGACTGCATGGCTCACTAGATTACACCCCGACCCCTGAGCGGCCAATACAGTTGAGTCAGAGTAAAAACAAGCCTGACTGCCAAAAGAAGATGCTGATAACAAAGCGCCAATAACCAGTGAAATATTGGCATCGACCGACTGTGCTAACGGCATAACAATTGGAATCGAGACTGCAAATATCCCCCAGCTAGATCCTGTTGCAAACGCTAGCACTGACATTGTTATAAACACCACTGCGGGCAGTAACTCTGGGGTCATATACGGACTCAAGCTGCCAATAACAAACTGAGGCAACATCAACTTGTCGCAAACATCTTTAAAGATAAACGCCGCTATAACAGTACCGATAGCGGGAAGCATGTTCTTAAAGCCATCAATCATCTGTTCCATCATATCTGACAGTGGCATCAATTTTTGTATGCCGTAATAAGGCAAGGTGATCGCTAACGTCGCAATCAGCCCTTTAAGTACATCGATATCAAAATAAACGGTAAAGCCAACCAACAACAAAATTGGCACAAAGAAGTTATGCAGTTTTCCGCCGTCATCGGCATGTTTAAATTCATCTTCAATCGCTTTAAGCGCATATTCATCAGAGGTTTGCACCGCATCTAAATCCATTTGCTTAATGGCGGGTTTACCTTGCATCGCGGCAAGCTGCGCTTTTTTCATCGGCCCAAATACCGGCACGATCCCTAAAATAACCAGCAGGACCATTAGAACGGCTAACCATGCATAAAGCATGTACGGAATAGCCTGCATATAAACCGCAATTCCCTGGCCTTCGCTAGCAATGCCGTTATCGACCAACAAGCCGCCAAAAAATACCGCCCAAGTGGACAGTGGCACCAACACACAAATAGGTGCAGCGGTTGAATCAACCACATAAGCCAGCATTTCACGCGATACTTTAAATTTATCAGTCACCCGCTTCATGGTTGAACCCACCGTGAGCGCATTAAGGTAATCATCAATAAAGATGACCACGCCTAAAATAAAGGTCATTAAAAGTGATGACTTCTGCCCTGTTGCCAATTTTAAAGCGTGACGACCAAATGCCATTGAACCGCCAGTTTTCACCAGTAGCGCAATTAAAGCACCGAAGCCACCGCACACTAAAATAAGCCAACCAATGGTTTCATCGGCCATAACAGATAACGAAGTATCAGCGAAATTGGTTAGCATATTAGCGCTGTCATACATCGCTAAACCCACTAATGCGCCAATAATCAAAGAAAGGATTGGGCGGCGTAGCACAATGGCTAACACCAATACCACCACAGGTGGGACAAGACTTAAGGCTGTCGGCTCAGACATGCGCTAAGGTCCTTATATAAAGTGCCAAAATGGCAAGGTTATTCACCAAACTCATACCGTTAATTGTTGAGTTCAATTGCTGCTTTATCCTTGAGAAGCCCGCCTTTTACCGGTCTTTAATGGAACCCTTAGAAAAACATCGCGCCGAAAATAATCCTCAATGGCTTTTGAGTCAATAAAAATTATTATTCGGTGGCCGTTTTTATTGCAAATTCATATGTAAATCAGCTAAAAATCTCAAAAGAGAGAATTAAATACTCGTTTTACGACTCATCCCTAGTCACTTTCATCAGCCTTAGAGATAAACAGACGACTAACGTCGTTGCTCCATAGCTGAATAATTTTACGGCTTTTGGCTTTATTCCAAAAACATTTACCAAACAAAATGATCCCTGCACCTTCAAAGTCGCGGCGCTCCTCTAAACCAAAGCGAGAGATCAGTGAATTGGCAAACATATCAATGGGGATCCCCACATCTTTAGTCTCAGCGGGATTCAACCACAAACGCTCTTTATCGGTATGAGAGATGGTGCCCCAATACAAACGCGGTGCACCGTTTTCAGTCGGCTCGGCATCGGCGAAATTTACAAATAGGTTTTTAGCACGCCAGCGATATTTATCATCGGTATATACCCAAAGATCCGATGTTGCCAGATCACTGCCGCGCAATAAGCTATGCAATACCTTTTCCAGTCCTTGAGTAGCAACCCGCTTTTTAGCGCTGGTTTCATCTTCTGTTTTAACGGCTGTAGGCCCAGTGAGCTCAGGTTTTAATAGCTCAGCTGTTGATAAGTCTGCCGCCACTGGCATTGGGGTTATGGCTGTAGGGTTGTTAGATTGGGTTTCATTTTCGATAAGCACTTTGGTGACCGTTGACGGTGTTTTGGCTTTAGTCATTTTTGGCGCACGGCTAAAATCGATAATCAGCGCATCGCTATCAACCACCAACTGATTAACTTCAATCGCGTGTTGCTCTTCACGCTCTTTGGCGGCAGAAGGTTTAAACTCAGCGCAATCAGCTTGATGATAACGCGAGCCAAAGCATGCGGCTTTACCATCTTTTGACGCTTTACGGTAATAGGCTTTACCTGCACACGCTGGGCACAAAAGTGCTTGGCGATATTTTTCAATATCAGCATCAGATAACTTTTGAAACTTAAATACCGAATAGGTTATCGGCTTGGTTTCGTCATATAGGCAAACAGCATCAAGCATGATTTTTCCTTTAAGCCTTTGAAAAAACTGTTACCATCATAAGCATTTGCTCTATTTTAACAATCAAATTATCACTAATGATTCACAGCCATTGAGCTTTCATGTTTATTTTGGTCATAGCTTCGTGACCATGCAGCAAGACAAAGACGATGCAGCGACAACACCGTGAAAATGGCAAGTACACCCCCTTATATTATCAGAGCATTATCAGTCAAATCAGCATGGTCTTCTGGTGCTTATTAGCCCCTTTCCTTGAAGTCCAAAGTGGCTACAACCAACATTGCAGCCGTTATTTTAACAAACATAAAGCCTTTTACTTTGGTATTTACCCTGACACTCATTTCGGTAAAACTCGAAATATAAATTGACTAAATTTAAAATACGTTTATTATCAG
Source organism: Shewanella sp. GutCb (assembly GCF_002836135.1). Taxonomy (NCBI): domain Bacteria; kingdom Pseudomonadati; phylum Pseudomonadota; class Gammaproteobacteria; order Alteromonadales; family Shewanellaceae; genus Shewanella; species Shewanella sp. GutCb. Next base: position 86,839 of record NZ_PJBL01000003.1, read on the forward strand.
CCCATCTTAATTATTTCGGTAATTCCGGAAATAACAAACAAACATTTGTAAGGTCAATATTATGAGTCCTGAAATCATCACTATGGCAAAAGAAACAGCGAATATGTTCCTGTTTTTAGCCGCTGAATTAACGGTGCTATTTCTTGCTATTAGCTACATTGTCGGTATTTTGCAGGAGTATATCCCGCCCGAAAAAATACAATCGATTTTAAGCTCTAAAAAAGGTAAAGGCTACATCATCGCCGCTCTACTTGGCGCCATTACACCATTCTGTTCATGCTCAACTATCCCCTTTTTAAAAGGGTTGCTCAGAGCAAAAGCGGGTTTTGGCCCAATGATGGTTTTCTTATTCTCTAGTCCATTATTGAACCCGATCATTATTGGCCTATTTGTGATGACCTTTGGCATTAAAGTCGCGGTATTCTATTTCTTAGTCGCTATGGTTGTGTCTGTTACCGCTGGCTATGTTTTAGAAAAACTTGGATTCGAGCGTTATGTGAAACCTGAAGCTTATGAAGCGGCAACGCCTTCTAGTTGCGGGACTAGTTGCGGGACTACGGACAAAAAACCAGTAACAGAGGCCGTAAAAACAATCTCTAGCGGCTGCGTACCTAAGCAAGAAGTGCAAGCGGTAATGCAGAGCAGTTGCAACGCAGAACCTGCACTGGCAACGGCTGGTACTTGTAGCCCTGCACCGCAAAGTGGTTGTGGAACACGTTCTAATGCAGCAAGTTCATCTGCTGTCAGTGACACCGTGAAACAAGACAACCGCTGGATACGTGTATGGCGCTCAACGTGGAAAGACTTTAAACAAGTTTTACCTTACCTAATGATAGGTATTTCACTTGGCTCATTAATCTATGGTTTTATGCCTACAGAACTGATTGCTAAATACGCAGGAGAAGGTATGTGGTATGCCATTCCTATTGCGGCGATAATCGGTATCCCTTTGTATATACGTGCAGAAGCGGTGATCCCTTTAAGCTCAGCATTAGTTGCCAAAGGTATGGCGCTGGGTTCGGTTATGGCATTGATTATCGGTAGTGCCGGTGCCAGCTTAACTGAAGTAATCTTGCTCAAGTCTATTTTTAAGAACCAGATGATAGCGGCATTTTTAGCAGTGATCCTCGGTATGGCGATAGGTGCAGGCTATCTTTACAGTTTCATTTTTGCCTAAGCTGACCCCTCTGTAATGGCTAAAGCAAAAAAGCATTAGCGCGTACAATTAATAAGCGTATAATTACACTGTGGTTAAGACTCTATTAAACGAGGAAGACTTAACTGCAGTGCTTTCTACCGTTAGCAAGCACTCACAAGTCGTAAGTCCAAAAATGAATATATTAGCTAGAGGAGTCACATGATGGCAAAACATCGTCAGCAACAACCGCAGATTGAGCATGAAAGTGGTCGCGGCGTCATTAAAGATAACGCGCTAAAGGCAATCGTCACCAGTACCTTGTTTAGAACACGGACTGAGAAGCCTAGAAAGGGCAAAGGGTCTTACAACCGCAAACAACAAAAGGGGCAAAAGCTGAAGGGCTTAGCCCCTTTTGACTATCTGGCACTGAGCCTTTTTTATAGAATAGCTCGCTAGCTTCCCCTTCCCCAAAACCTAACTAACATCTGTCCCTAAACTCTCGCATAATGACCGTTCACTTTGCCCTGTAAAAACCTGCCATTAATTAAATTAGCGATTGTTGAATTTATCGGTTGACGACAGCCTGCAACAACTAGATTATTGAGCTTTCGAGACACTATATTCAGCTTGGTTAAATGACGCTTCTATTCACCTCTATTTATACGCAAATTAATTGTCTGACACTGCGACTCCTCGCCAGTGTGATGTGGCATTCTAGCTGCGCGGTAAATTGGGAATATAATAAATAGTTAGCCATTAATTCTCGATTCCACACCGCAAAGAGTCTGCAGCGCGGTGATGGATATTCCCCTCTTTACTCGCCCTTCTCTCCTGCGGTTCTATATTCATCTGTATCATTAGCGCGAGTCATGATTGATGACCCTGCTATAAGCGCAAGGAGTGTTGAAATGTCAACAACAGCATTACCCAAGATGGTTCCAGCGGCATTTTTGTCGGTGGTATTAATTTGGTCGACAACGCCGCTAGGCATCGTCTGGAGCAGTGAATCAGTACATCCAACGATGGCGGTTTTACTGAGAATGCTAATTGCGCTGACTTTAGGTGCGCTGATCATACTAATTGCACGTATTCGACTACCATGGAGTGCAACCGCGAGAAGGCTATATGCCGTTTCTTCGATCGGGATTGTTGGCGGGATGCTACTCAGCTATTTTGCCGCCCGATATATCCCCTCTGGCATCATGTCGCTGATCTTTGGTTTATCACCATTGATCTCAGGCTTATTAGCCCAGAAAATACTCAATGAGCCCAAATTTGGCCCAATGCGATTAGTAGCGTTAGTCATGGCATTCATCGGACTTGGCATTGTATGTTCATCTAAGCTTTCACTTGAGAGTGATAGTTGGATTGGACTGCTATTGATCCTATCTGCGGTGAGTTTGTTTAGCTTGAGCGGAGTATTAATCAAAACGGTTAAGATAAATATCCACCCCATTGCCAGTACCGTGGGCGCACTTATTTATTCAACACCAATGTTTGCGTTAGCCTGGTTATTATTTGATGGTACATTGCCGATTGAGACTTGGCAGCCTCGTTCACTGTTAGCGATTACTTATTTGGGCGTTTTCGGTTCACTTATTGGTTTTATCAGCTATTTCTATATTTTGCAGCATCTCAATGCCAGCACGGTTGCGTTAGTCACGCTGATTACTCCGGTATTTGCTATGATGTTAGGCGCGCAACTCAATGGTGAAGCCATTACCCAAGCCTTAGCGATAGGTGCTTGTTTTGTATTAACCGGTTTAGCCTTGTATCAGTTTGGCGATCCCTTGCTGAATAAGCTGTCTAAAAAGAGAGCCAGTCGCAAACGTTAACTGCAATTTAAGATAAACGGCGGATCATACACGCCGTTTATCGATAGCGACCACTATTGATACGTTTGCCCTTGATGCTTTAACCAGCCAGCAACATGCCGACCTTTAGGATCATGATGGGTCCAGTGCACCACGCCCCCACGATCATTATATTCATATTCGCCCTTAAACAAGACGCGATCTCCGATCTTCAAGCTATCGATCTTCGCTGCCAAATCTATATTATGCGCAATCAGTAGAGTTTGGCCGCTTGAAAGCGTAATAATAAACCTTTGGTGACGGCTGCCTTTATTGTCGTCCGGTAACAGTCGACTCACAACCCCAGCGCTCTGCACCTGTATGCCACTTCGCTGTTGAGAAAAGGCTTGGCTTATCTGCTGCTCATCCGCAGCAACGGCACTCGATATATACGCGGAAGAGCTATAAGCACCAGAATTATTAGGCGTAGACACTCGGTTATAGACAAAACTAGCAATCGCCAATACCACTAGCATTATCGCAATACGATATAACATGCCTTTTATCGATTTAGCAGGTTCAACTTGATTGTCGAGGGCTTTTTTATCGTTAGTTTTGATCGGTTCAGTACCATCTTCAAAGGTTTCTGGATTGCTTTCGACGCCTTCAATCCTTGCCGAAAATGCGCGTTGTTTAGCATCGGCTTGGGTCTCTATTTGAAAATACAAAATATCACCAACCAATGGTCGCCTAGCCATATGTTGTAGTGCTGACATATGAATAAACACATCACAGCCCTCTTCTGCATTCTCTACCCGGATAAAACCATAGCCTTTGCTGTCATTCCAGCGAACTAATTGTCCCTTATTTATCACTGCAATCCCTCGTTTAAAAACGTTGTTGTATTGATTTTGGCCACAAGGCTTTATAAGCACTGAGTTGCTCAAACAGTGCATGAAAAATATCTAATGCCGCTAAGGCATCGCCTGCGGCGTAATTAATCTGCTCTGCTGATAGTGATTTATCAAGTGGAATAGCCCAGTTAGATAACGTCACCCGCTTACTCTTAGGTAATTTAAGCGCCAGTACCGTCGCAGCTATTTGCACGGTGCCCATCTGTTTTGCTGCGCCAAGTTGATTCATCAACCAATTGAGATCGAGTATAGGATTGAGCGCAATACCAAAGTCACGCTTCACCGCATTAACGTCACTGCGAAGGCCGATACCAATCTTAACGATATTCGAATCCTCGCCTAACACCTCAGTAAGTGCCGTTTTAAAAGGCAAAATATTGCTGCCAACCATTCTAAACAGATAACAATGGCTGCTCGTCGCAATTTGAATCAAGGAAATAGGATTGGTATTACGACGACCTTTTTCAAAAGTAGCCGCCGTTTCAGTATCAAAACCAACCCATTGCTGCGCCTTAATATCGTCAATAACAGCCGCTAAAGCCTCAACGGTCACGATGACGATTTGACGCGATTTGCCGTTTAAATTATCTGTTACCTTTTGAGTTTTATCGATACGGTAATCGCTCAAACGGTCGATATCCCTATCACTCATACGGCAGATTAAATTCGTACGCAGCAGCAGCCAATCAAGTTTTTGCTGATTTTTTTCGTTAGTGATAGAACTCAAGAATGCTTGTTCAGCACTTTCCATTGCCGCGAAGTAAGCATCTGCTTCCGCACCAAGTGCTTGCCTAAGCAACACCGACTTGTCTGCTGCCAATCCAAATTTATATAAGCTCATACTGTGTTTCTCAACGGTTTTAATCGCTATTAAGCAATGACTTCTCGCATCGAATCATAACTCGAAATCACACCCTATTGCGTAATAAAATCCAACTGATGAGTACCTAATCTGTCTAATACAACAAGAATAAGGTGCCGACAGACATGAAAGCTGACTTTATCTTAATCGAGCGCGATAGGTTCAACGACGATGCTAGCAGATATGGCCAACACAGTTCACCAAACTTGGGGGCGATGGCAAAGCAGTCTTTAATATAGAAGATATTCAAGGGTAACTCGCCATTAACTAACCAATAAGGCGAGCATTATCGCTCGCCTTATTTAACCCCGTTATTTTAGGGGCTGTTCATCAATCTGCTTACGTTGGCGGAATATCACCAAAACGACCATTTTGATAATCATCAATAGCCTGACGGATCTCAGCTTGGGTATTCATGACAAAAGGTCCCATGTGCACGATATCCTCTTTGATGGGTGTCCCCACTAATAACAACACTCCAGCCCCTAAAGCCGTAGCCCTGAGCGTTAAAGCGACTTTAGCATCGAGCAGTAATAATTGTTGCGCTTCATAGAGCTCTCCAGTGTCACTCGTTAGCTGCCCCGCATAGATATAAATCCCGACAAATGGGTGTTTATCCAGTCTCAGCTCTGCACTGCCATTGGGGTCGAGTATCAAGTCTGCTATTTCTGCTTTTCCAGCAAGCTCTTGAATGGGCGCTGTCACTGTTTTCCCTGCAAAGTCCCAATGACCAGCCAATGCTCTTAACTTAACGTCATGTGAATTGCTCACCTCTGGGATGGGCGTATTGCTGGTGTCTTGATAACGTGCTGGGCGCATCTTTTCGCTGGCAGGCATATTGAGCCAAATTTGAAAACCATGTAAGCCAGTATCAGCATCGGCTAAGGGCATCTCAGAATGGATCACGCCACTTCCTGTGCTCATCCATTGTACATCACCCGCCTGTATCGCTTTGACGTTACCGAGCTGATCTTTATGCTCCATACCGCCTTTGAGAATATAGGAAAAGGTTTCGATACCACGATGTGGGTGTGGAGGAAAGCCGCCAATATAATCCGCTTTATCATCTGACTTTAGCTCATCAATCATCAGAAAAGGGTCAAAGTGACCGTGAGTAAAATCGGCGATGCGAGAGATATTAACACCGTCACCATCCATGGTACGCTGCGCTTGATGCTGACTAATAATGTTCATATGTTTCACCTAAATAGTTATCGACTATATAAGAGTAACAATCAGTGATTAGAATGAATAACGCGAAATATGGCGGTTTTCATTCTAATAATACGAAAGAAGCGACCATTTTATGGGTGAGTCAATGCGTTGATACTAAAACGGATGGTCAACCATAACCCAACCGTTAGTCGCTTCATCGGAATGAGCGATATCAAAGCGGATCACAATACCGGCGGTTAATGCTCTTAACGACAAACCGTAATCAACTTTAAGATCAGACAGTAAAGTGCTGGCGGTATATTCTGGTGCCACTCTACCCGCTTCAACAAAACCAACCACTTGAAACCAATCTAATCTCAAAAACTTCAACCAATTAATGTCTTCTATCGGGTTATATTTCAAAGTATAGCGATATTCAGCACTGCTATAGATGGCCGCTTTGTCATGGAAGCGATTTTGATCGAAACCTCGCATACGATAAAATCCACCTAAAGTTGCACCTTCATTGTAGGGCGCGTTGTTGGTGACTTGTCGCCCGCCGAGTGCGTCATATTCAAGATCCCATGATGGCGAGTAGCCTGTCCAAAAGTTGAGTGCGAGTATTCGCTGACTGGCATAATCTGACTCTCCAAATGAAAAATACTTACTCATATCGAGGTTCATAAATGTCCACTCATTATCAGAGTCTAACCATGCTGCATCGTGAGAAACTGAAAAGTACTGACTGCTACCACTTGATGGGTTAACCGAAAAATCAGTGTTGTCGTATAAGATCCCCAATTCTATGGCATGGATGGTGCCATCAAGCTCGCCATCGACAAATTCAAAACTTTGATAACGGTTAAACTGGCGTAACACCACCACGGTTGCGCCGCTCTCAAGCGGATCCCAGCTTTTGCCACCACTTGGCTCTGACACTAATAAGCCATTTTTAAGCTTGTATTCAACCATACCCTTATCTTTCGTCGCACCAATTGGTAATGCATACTCAAGCTTTATATCAAACCAGTTTGATGAACCATTGGCTTCTAAGAATTGTAGATTGGTTGAATCATTACTTCCTGGAAGTGGAGTACCCGCAGGAATTAACTCTTGCCTCCCTCCAGCATAAGCACGTTGATCAGGGTAATAACCAAGAAAACCGTAGGCACTTAAGAAAAAGCGTTCTGTTTTTGGCAGTTTAAAATTCCAAACGCCGAGCCCAATACCTTGGCTCACATCACCACCAAATACGGTGCCACCAATGGTCATCTGATCTTGGAAGTAGCCACTGAGCATGCCACCTAAACCAATGTTAAGGCCCATAGATTCAGAGTTGAAAAAATAAGGTAAAAGCAACTTTTCTTTAACATTGTCGGGCGTCTCAGCCCTGTCAATTGAGGTTTTAACATTAGCCGCTGGCGCTGCAAGTGTGCACATAGGTAACAACGCGAGTGCGAAGATACCGCTATTGAACGCGCTAATATTGGTTTTTAAACCCATTTAATTCCCCAATTCAATAATGCGTGAATACGCCAAAACTCAGCAAAGCTAATTAACGTCAATATAAGTTTTATCTTACCCACAATACACATACCAACCAAGTAAACAAAACGGTATTAATAAAATAGTACCAACAAAATAACAACATCTGATATCTTACAAGTAAATAAACGACATACGCATTTAATTGACGGGAGATTCAATTAAGAGTTCATGTGAAGTAAGTCGTAAACCAGGTTTCAAGAAAACGTATAGGAAATATTTTGAAAAGTGCATTCTCAACCAGCCTAGACTGGGATGCGATAAAAAACGAATATCAAAAAGATTTAAGAGTCAGAGTCGACAATATTTGGACAGCTGAACATGCCAATATGATTGGTCAAAGCTTGGCTAAAAAGACTCAATTTGGACATGCCTACACACAAGATGGCCGCGCGATTGAATCGTCAGAACAAACTTTAGCAAGTATGTCACTGGCCGAACGAAAACAGCTTTTTGGCAATATCTACAAAGATGCTTCTAAGGGAGTAGGATTCTGGTACGGTCGCCATATGGTCAACCCTTCAAGTCCAAAAATCCTAGTTGATGCTAAGGATTACTTAAACTCTGAAGCTGCTCTTGAGAAAATCCGCTATATTTCAGGTCGTTCGGATATAAAACTGGCCAGTGCTCAAGGCACCCGATATACAGCAGGTAATTTTCTCACTCGACACAACGACATATTAGAGCGAGAAGGGCGTATCCTCGCTTTTGTATTGAGCTTCACCCCTAAATGGCACCCTGATTGGGGCGGGCTACTACAGTTTTATCAGAATGACGGTACCCCGCGGGATGCATGGACACCAAAATTTAACTCGATGACTCTATTTGATGTTCGACACGTCCACGCTGTCACCTACCTACCACCATTTTCGCCAATACAACGCCTTTCAATTACAGGTTGGTTTCGAAGCTGTTAAGGCTAGCTATACTATAAAAGGCACTTTACTCAATAGGACTATTTAATGGCTAAATCAATGCTAATGCGATGGATATCTCTTACTTGTGGGCTATCGCTTGTTCTTATTCTTACGAGCGTTGATGCTACGGCTGCAACCCCTCCAGCAGGAGAGCATCATGGGCAAGTTGATATGATAGATGGTCAAGCTATGGCGTGGGAACAAACAAGCCAGCAATGGCTTACTATTGAAGTTTTTTGGCAAAACTGGGTCAACACTCGTGGTGGCCTCACTTGGAAAAGTAGCGAACAGTACCCAACCTATGAGCAAGTTAAAGAGCAAGATACCTTCCTAGTCGAATTAAATGGCGGCACTTGCATGATGGAGTTTTGGCACGGTCGCTGGCGCCGAGCAAACGATGTTCGCCGCTGGGACGATGCTTTTAATGACTACTCAGCCTGCCCTCGAGTGTTAGACTAGTTTTTGCCATCGGGAGTGAGCCCTGCAATTCGACCTCTACCGCCCACTGTTCACTGTAGAGGAGTCACTTTTGGTGAAAGCAAATAATGGTTATTCCCCCGGCAAAATAAATTACACAAAACAAGGCGCTGTAAAAGGTTCAGCTAGTATTTGATTTAACTTAGTTGTTTCTAACAAGCTCACACCTTAAGCCGAAACTTCTGACGCCGTTTCGATTGTCACGTAATATTTCTTACTACTAATACTTCGTTATTAATATCCGAGTTAACTTTCATCATGTCAGAAACTTCATTTGAACGGGCTAAGCGCTCATTTATTGCTGCAATATGGGCGACGCTAGCGAGCATATCCCTAGGGTTAGCCTTTAAAATTTGGCTAGCACAATGGGTCGCCAAAAGTGATCTTGCGCTCTACCACACCGTTGTCGACATTATCTCCTTATCCTTGATCCTTTTAAGTGGTTTTAGAAGCTCCATGGTCGTGAGTTTTTCCCAAACAAAAAACGCGCAGGATATTACCAATATTTTTCGCTACTCACTCATCTTAATGGTGCTGCTGACTTGGGGGGTAGTGCTGCCTTATATCAAACATCAGCTCAAGATTGATGTCGAATACGTACAGCTGGTGGGTATTATTCTCGGCATGGGTTTTAAAGTGTATTTCACCAATCAAATTGGTATGTATCGACTTTATCATATTGCCAATAAAGCGATTTGGATTGAACCATTAGTGCAGATACTGCTGTTCTTAGTGTGTTACTACGCCCTGCACCAAAGTGCGATATCCTCGCTGTTTTTCAGCCTAATGCTCTCTAGTATAGCCGTTGCCTGCTACATGTTTATTCAACGTCGCAAAGAGATTGCCACCACCCCTTTTGCCCCCGTCCAACTCGACCCAGAGATGCGTAATTTTGTAAAAAAAAGCATGCTGTCTTCTTTAGAGGTCGGTGCTAGCATTTTGATGATCTACATTACCGTTCTACTGACCGTGGGTTACTTTACAGTGGATGAACTCGGAGATTTTCAAGTCGTTGTTAGACCCTTGTTTGCTTATATGACACTGCTATTTATCTTTCCTGTTTATCGCTATATTCTACCTGAAATAGCGCAGTGTCTCCGTGAGGGGGAGTATGAACAGATAGCCAAAATGCGACGTTGGTTTTATAGCTTAGGCGTCACAATAAGCTGTTTGTTTTTACTGAGCATGATATTTTTCAGTGAAGAACTCGTCACGCTTATCTTCCCAGCCACTTACGCTTCTGCAGCGCCAGTATTGATGCATTTCTCACTGTTCTTTGGTTTTATGATGTTAAATGCCTTTCAGATAGCCTATATCAAAGCCCACGGCCACTTTATGCAGAGTTTGTCGATTCGTATCGCTGGAATCGTCACTTTGGTTGCTATGTTTTATATTTTACGGGTTTTCACTGATAACGTGGTCGCAGTTATCCTCGCGATGGGGTGTGGTTATGTGCTGATGTTTATCATTTCGAGTGTGATGGAATATCGCCTAGTCAAACAACATAAACTAGCCTCTAACTAGAGCGATAATCTATTCTATGTCACTAAGGCTTAAGCTGCTGACAGATCGTATCAATAAACCATTGATAACGACTGGGCAGCTGCCGCTGCTTCTTGGTCACCATATAAAGCTCTTCAGCAACGTCTGACAAGGTGTTCGCAACAAAAAGTGGCTCAGGGTATTCATCCACCACTATCTGCGGTAGAACGGTAAAACCTAAGCCTTTAGAGACGGGTAACAAAATTTGATTCAACTGATTGATATAACCCCGTTGCTTGAGTTTATTCATCCCTGAAAATTCATTGCCAAAATGGGCGCTCAATAGTTGCTCTGCATAATAATGGCCATCGGGATGATTGATAAAGCCTATCTTTTCCAATAAAGACAAGGTTACGTTAGCTCCGCTATAGCTTGGCGGTAACACTAAGCATAGTGCCTGTTTGCCTAAATATTGTTGTTTAAGCTCCAATGAAGATTGCTGTTGCGTCACAATACCAACGTCCACACTATTATCTAAAATACTATTAATAATGGCGCTGTTCGGCGCAGCCTCTAGGGAAACTTGAAGCTGTTCATGCTGTAATTGATATTGCACAAAACGAGGGTAAAAGTGCATGGCTAATGCGCCAGAGCAAGCAAAGCGGCAGATCCCACTATGAGGCTCATCGACTTGGAGTTGCTGCAGTAGACGCTCCTCCTCTGCAATTTTTCCTTTGGCATAAGCCAGTAATTGCAGGCCCGCATCCGTCAGTTCAAAACTTTTGCCCTTTCGGGTTAATAACAAAGTGCCAACTTGATTTTCAAGCTTATTAATATGCTGACTCACGCCAGGCTGAGTCATAAACAATTGTTCTGCAGTGCGAGTAAAATGGCCTACCTCGGCGAGTGTCACAAACGTTATTAACCATTGTTGATTCAGCATTAATACTCCCTTCTAATTTTAAGCTACCAATATGATAACAAGTAATTATTAAAATGCTAATTATTGATAACTCAGTCTAATTCTTATTGCTGACTATACTGAATGCACCGAAACAACAACTCGCTGACAAAGGTACTCAAATGACAAAAGCATATCCACGCACGTTTTCACATATTGGTATTTCCGATCCCGATATCGAGGCGCGGTAAATTTCTATACTGAAGTGCTTGGTTGGTATTTAATCATGGAGCCTACTGATGTCATTAAAGATGATAGCGCTATTGGTGAAATGTGTACTGACGTATTTGGGGCGGGCTGGGGTTCTTTTAAGATAGCGCATATGTCAACGGGTGACAGAATTGGGGTTGAGTTATTTCAATTCAAAAACCAAGAAAATCCTGAAAACAACTTCGAGTATTGGAAAACAGGTGTGTTCTATTTTTGCGTCCAAGATCCTGACGTTGAAGGCCTAGCAGAGAAGATTGTGGCTGCTGGAGGTAAAAAGCGTATGAAGGCACCTAGATACTATTACCCTAGTGAAAAACCATACCGTATGCTCTACATGGAAGATCCGTTCGGCAATATTCTCGAGATCTACAGCCACAGTTACGAACTAGGCTCAGCAAATAGTATTTGGTTGGTTTCCTAGCCCACCAATTCCGGTTTAGGCTTAATATTTTCTGCTTCAATAAAGACTTGATTACGGCCATTATCTTTCGCTTTATAGAGTGCCATATCTGCAACTGCCGCAAACTTAATCATATCGTCATGTTCTGTAGGAATGATACTTGCTACCCCTACACTTACCGTCACATAAGGCCCTGTAAAAGAGCTGGCATGCGGAATATTGAGAACTTCGACATTGCTACAGCAACGTTGTGCTGGAGAGAAGCAATCACGAGTATCGGGTAATAGCACCACAAACTCCTCTCCGCCGTAACGAGCAACGACATCACTTGGACGATGCAATGCTTCAGCAATAGCTTGGGCAACTTCGATTAAACACTGATCGCCAGCAAGATGGCCATAGGAATCGTTGTAGCTCTTAAAGTTATCAATATCGATCATCAATAACGCCAATCGCGTTTTATTTTTTATGGCTAATTGCCACTCTCTTTGAAATGCCTCATCAAAAAAACGCCGATTACCAATTCGAGTCAAACTGTCAGTCATTGATAATGCTTCGAGCTTCTTCTTAGCAAGATTAAGATCTCGTGTACGCTCCTTTACTTGTATATCAATCATATGTGTATGACGCATGATAAAAAACACATAAATGGCTAAAGCTAGCGTCGCCGATATCCCAAAAGCACCGACTAAGTAAGGGAAAGCGGTGCGTCGTTCTGCAATATAACCTTCACTTGGCATTGCATGAATTTGCCATTGACGTCCACTAAAACGCATTAGTGGCCGTTGATAAACAATTTCACTGTTATTTTGGTGCAAATCAATCGACTCATTGTCGCGTAAATTACTGTATAACGCCTGATGCTTATCATTAGTGATATCTTCGAGCGTGTAGTCAATCCCTTGTACCCAGGTTCGCTTAATGGCGCTATCGAACATATCTGCAATACGAAAAACACCGCCAATAAAGCCTAACAATCGTTGTTGGCGTTTGATCAGTGTATTGGGCTCACCTTGGTAGATAGGGAGAAATATAAAGACACCAGTTTGATCATTTTCCTGCACCAGTTTGACCCCAGCAGAGGCCATTGATGTGCCTATATCCCGAGACTTATTGAGTAGTGTCATAAACTCACTTTCCGATCCAAAATCAAAGCCTAATGCAGTTTCATTACCCGCGAATGGCTCTAAATACAAAACAGGAAAATGCTGGGAGCGAGACGTGGCCGTCACCAAGTTTTGATCCATGGTTCTTTCGGTGAATTCAAAGTCTGGATAAAACGTATGTTGGCGAGTTTCCATTGCCAATCGGTCTAGCGCATCAACCCTTGGGATCCACTCTAACGCTTGAATATTGCGATGACGCATAAGGAAACTGGTAGCAACCTGCTTAAACTCTTCACGGCTTACGTTATCGGAGCTAATAAAAACCCCTTTTAGCGCATGCAGCACCTCAATATTAAGCATTATTTCTTGTTCTAAAACTCGCGCTTTATCGTCAATATCTTGAGTAAACTCCACTTCAATAGCGCGAGTTTCTTCAACATAAAGCCGTATGCCAATAGCGACGGAAATAACAATACTCACTAATGTAGTAAACAATAAAACGGACAAAGATAAGGTTTTCATAGCGCCCAATTTTCACTTTAAAAGGCCATGTTATTCATGGCTCTCTATATTATTTAACCTTTAAAAAATTAACCTATCCCCATGGCATATCGACGTATAGCCTCACTAAAGTGTCTTTATCCCAAGGTAAAATAGCCAGATAGTCGGGATCATTTTTATCTCGGTTATCAAAAGGATCAAGATTATATTCGGTATGTTCGACACTCAGTTTGATTAAGCTATCTTCAATCCAGCTATCAGAATGATAACTAAATACAGCCGAGTATTTATTCTCTAACCAGTCGCTGCCATCATTCCATGTTTGCGCGCCGGCATAAATATCAAATGACTCACCCAGCATAATTCGAGTGTCTGCCGCGACGGAGTAAGCGCCAGTTTTGTTCTGGAAGTCCTCTCGGTCATAGCCACGTTCTCTTGGCACATCATCATCTATTTCGAGCATATAATGACCACCAGCAAGCGTTAATCCTGCATAGATTTTGTCACTGTTATAGCGAGCAACAATACCAGGGAATAGCTTTGACTGTTTCTCAACTGAACTCACAGTATTACGCTTACCGTCGAGTGTGACCTGCCATTGCAGGTTCATGGTGGGAGAAAAACGATACAAGTTGCCCTCTACAGACCAAGCCGTTTCAAACCAAATGGGAATATGGTCTGGATCAAGCTTATCTTTATCGTCATCAATAAAGATATCTATATTGCCTTTCCAACTGATATTAGACTGAGTGATATGTTCTACAAAAAAGCCCGCATGCGCGCCTAATGTATGCGAATCAACTTGCTCGACAATAGTATTGTGACCGCCAAATGCGATACGCCAATCAGTACTCTCTGTAGACTCAGCAGTCGCAGGAATGCTCATTGCAGCGCTCATGACTGAACCTATAATTAAATATGATGGTATATTCAAATCCATTTCCCCCAACATGACGTTTAAGTTTTAAAGTTGAACCAATTGAAATTCAATCATAAAAACTAAATAATGACTAAAATTTAGCACAAATCATGCGCTTAATCTGTTTAATCTTAGCTCTGATGTCGCTGAAAAGCTTAAATTAATGGGAAAAAATGACGCGCTGACTCAAACCAATGTTAAACAGACCAAATTCAAGTAGTACACAAACGTCTATTAGTTCCATCAAAAGTAAAAAATAAACACTAATTAAATTCAGTTTGTGAAGCACTACAAACTTTAAAATGAAAAGTCACTTTTCTCATCGAAAGCACTATATAAGTCACACTCTAGTGCATGTCAGAAAGTAAAATTTAAGTCATAATTAAGCATATTGTTTTATTCTTAATAACTATAAATTAAAGTCGCGAAATCTTAATAGCTGTATTTTTCGTTACGATTACACCTTGTCTAAAAAGACAAAGGTCACTTTGAGGACATTAGCTTGATTAAACATATCGCTTTAGCATTAACACTTGTCGTTGCTCCAATGAGCAGCTTTGCGGCGCAATTCATTGAAGGTACGCACTTTACCCAAGTATCAGACAAAGCGCCTAGCAGTGAGCCTAAACTAACTGAGTTTTACTCTCTGTACTGCCACAACTGCTATAACATGGAAAAACAGTATTTAGGTGATATTAAAGCCAGCTTAGATAAATCTGTTAGCTTCGACAGCAAGCACGTCGATTTCATGAACAGTGATATTGGTACAGAAGTTATGCGTTCTTTAGCTGTGATTCAAGCCGTGGGTCAAAAAGATCAACTGACCAATGCAATGTTCGCAGCAATCCAAGGAAACGAAGGTGGTCACGACCATAGTGCTGAAGGCCACGAGCATGAGCAAAAGATCAATAACCGCGATGATATCAAGCAAGTCTTCGCACAGTTTGGTGTTGATGCCGCGCAGTACGACAAAGCCGCAGACAGCAAAGAAACCAATGCTAAACTCGCTTTATGGCGTGCACAGCAACAAGAATTTCAAATTCAAAGCGTTCCAGCATTCGTGGTTAACGACAAGTATGCCGTTAACATGAACTCGGTACGTACTTTAGGTGAACTTATCAACCTTATTAATTACCTAGCGGTAGAACATAAGTAAAATTGCATAAGTTTATTTAGATGATAAAAGGTGCTTAATGGCACCTTTTTTATTGCAACTGTTCACGACATTCCCGCTGAACTGGCTTTTATAAAGCGTTATAGGTATTGCGCTAACAGTTGCTGCCAACGCACTAACATCTTTTCCCATGCCTGCTGCGTTGCTTGACGTTGCTCGCCATTGACACCGATTTGGTTGCCATTTTTGACGCGCGTAATCGCCTGCGTGATCCCCTCAACCGACAGCGATTCAATCACTTCATAGCCTTGTTGATGCTTACTCAGCTCTGCAATTTGATCGGCAAGCCCATCAATTTCAGGCAGAATAACATGCCGTCCTGCTGCAATTGATTCCATACACGTGAGCCCAAAAGGCTCCCAGCGCGAGGGGATAACAACCGCATCAGCTGTGTTTAAGAAAGCGGCCACGTCATCAACTTCCCCAACCAGGGTGACTTGAGGCATCGATTTAGCCAGTTGCAGTAACGACTCTCTATCCTCGCCATCTCCCGCTATCGCTAACGTCACCTCTTGCTCGCTAAAGTTCGCCATTGCTTGAATAAGCAGGTCAAAGCCTTTCTGTTTTGCTAATCGACCATAGGCTACAAGCCTCAATGGCGTATACGGCTTTACCCCCGTAAGTGCTATACAGTTAGCGAGCTCTTTTGCTTGTCCAACTCGCGCGACTTTGTTTTCGTTTAGCGCGCCAAACTCAACTAACCAATCAGCTTGCTGATCAGAAACGGTCAGCACCTTATCCATCAATCTGTAACCCAGCTTGAGCATCAGCTTAAAACGATAAGGATGGCGCACGCAGTGGCGCATAAACTCACGACAATAATGATGTTCTTGATACAGCAAAGGAGTCGACCTATTCGCCAGTTTTAGTATCACGAGGGCGGGGATTTTTCGCCAACTTATGGCTCCGTGAATAACAATGATATTAGCGTCATAGCGGGTCAGTTGCAGTTGTGACAGTTCGATATGCCGCAGCTGAAAATCAAAGTGCTGATTTAGCCTTGAGGCAGCAAGACTCTCTAGCGCCAAATTGACGCCACCGAGTTTTACATCATCGATAAGGTGGATAACCTTTGGTCGCAATAGCTTACCTTTATTTGTTCACCAATAAAGGTAAGTTAATTTAAAGCCCTCAAAGATAAAAGCTTTGTTTCACAATAAAACGTAGAAATGCTAATTACGAATAAAATCGAGCAGATGTAAACAGGCAAAAACAATATGTACGCCGATAAAACCAATAAAGCCTTTAGCACAAATAATGTGGTAACTGCGCCACAAAAGCGCATCACTTGAGCCTTGTGTGACAAACCATAAAACCCCCGTCACACCCACGGCCAAAAATATCAGTAAGCCTAAACCTTCAACAATACTAAACAGGCCGCGCCCACCCGCTATAGGTAACTTACCTTTTGTTAGTCCTTTAAAATCACTGATTAACTGAGAAAAATCTGCAACTAACCAGGGGAAATATTGACGCCACTTACCCTTTAAGCAGGTAGTGATTAAGAATGAAAGTGCAATAAAGGCGGCAAATAATCCAAGGTAGACATGGCTAAAATCCCATAAGCTCGCATTCGCCCTTAAGCTGCGGCCGATTAACACCCAGCCACTGGTTAATAGCAGATAAGCAACCGTAAAAATGATAACAATATGCTGCAGAGCGATGCACTTATCTAACAACCGTTGTAATTTTGATTTCGCCATGACGACCTCTGTTGATCCATTAAGTGGCTAACTCACCTTTGTCTCAACCGATAATTGATGGATCTTGTCAGCATAAGCATCGACTTTTAACCAATCGGTGTACTCAATGTTGGTATCTGCTGCCGTTGGCCCCTTGGTCATCCACATAATAAAACGGATAATGCTTCTGTCCACAATACCATAGCTTGGGTAGTTCAGATTACCACCAAACACTTCGGTAAGAGTGGGTGACCACGGCGACTTTTCCATAAATGCCTGCATATATGGATTGGTTGCTGCTGTATTTTTAAGTGGTTTTCTTGCGACTAAATTTACCGAGAAAAAGCTACTAGGTATTTGTTCAAGTGCACTTTGATTGGCTTCAATAAAATCATAAACTGTTGGATTATGTTTGCCATGACGAATACTGGCACCAATAACGACTTTATCGAATTCAGCTAAATCAATATTGTCGCTAATGCTAACGGCGTTAACTTGATGACCTAAAGCGATTAGCTTTTGTTCAAGATAAGCACAAATTTTGCGAGTCTGGCCATGTACGCTTGAATAAACCATAAGAATGTTACTCATCAGGCGGCCCCCTTTAGATAGAAATTCAATTGATTAATCATAGGGGATAATTGAATATTTTTACTTGAATCAGATCACGAGCTACAAAGCGATAATCTGCTTTAACTTTATCTAGCTCACAAAATTAAAAGGGAAATACATTGAGCCTGTATTTCCCTTTGGTTAGTCTGAGGATGCTATTAGAGAGACATCAAAAAATCAACAACTTGAGCACGTTCAGCCGCATTAAGTGCCATAAAGTCATCTGTACTTTGCTGTGCTTCTCCTCCATGCCACAAAATAGCTTCTTCAAGCGTCGCTGCACGGCCATCATGCAAGAAACCGGCTTGTGGGTTTACCGTTTTAGTCAACCCTATTCCCCACAATGGACGAGTACGCCACTCACTGCCATCAGCAAGAAAATCAGGACGGCCATCAGCAAGACCTTCGCCCATATCATGCAAAAGCATATCGGTGAAAGGGTAAATAGTCTGACTCTTGTGACCTGCAATCATTTCTGCACCACCGATATCACCCGATGCTTTAGTGACAAAGCTTGGCGTATGACAACCGCTGCAATTTAATCGCTCAAACAGACGCGCGCCTTCGCGTACATCCGCATCGGCAACTCTGCGCCTAGCGGGGACAGCCAGCGTCTCTGCATAAAACACCACTGAATCACTAAACTCTGCGTCTGCCTCTGGTTCACCGTCTATTCCAGCACCAGTATCGACAAATCCGCTACGGGTTAAGTAATGGTCATGCAATGAAGTCCCCTTGATACTTTCATCGGGAAACAGTGGATTAGTGATACCAATGTCACCCCGTAATGCACCCAAAGACTGCACTCTGACACTTGGCGTATTTGCCTTCCAACCAAAGCGACCTAAAGAGACAGGATTACTGTCACCTGCTTGTGCTTTAACAGCATCAAATACATAGTTAGCACGCCCCGAGATACCATCATTATTGGCATCATCGCTATCGACTTTTGCCACAATATCGGCCTCTGGAATCGCTTCTAGCAAACCCAAACCAAATACAGGCATACCGTTACGCCATCCCATGAGTACGTCATCTTGCAGTAAGTTAGAGGTAACATTAGCACTTGATTTGGTTTCACCCGGCGCATCATATGGGTTTTCAACATCAAACAGTGGCTTTTTCAAGGTCACGCTACTGCCATCGCTGTAGGTAATGGCTTTTGTTTCATAAGACAGATACACATCAGCCTGGCCAATAAACTTATTTTGCTCCCAATCAGGGCGCGCTTTAAGTACGCCACGATGGAATAGCTGATCACCAAAGTCAGGAACCGCGATAGGAGCACAATAGTTATTAGCGGCAGTACCTTCTAGGCAAGGTTCATCTGGTGCTTTACTTATACGTAAAAAAATCCCAGCTTCAGAGCCGAGTTTAATCCGAGTTTTACCTGCTGCTATTTGGGGTGTTGAGTTGCGACCATCTCGTTGATGACAAGAGTTACAGTCGGCATTATTAAACACAGGTCCAAGGCCATCTAGCTCTGGATGTGCATCATTGGGAGCCGTCGTAAATGCGGTTTCAAAGCCAAGGTCGCCCTCTAAGTGTAACTCAAGTTCAGCTGCCGTAAGATTAGGGGAAGGAGTAGAAAAACCATGACCTGATTCGGAGGCATCAAAGGTGGTGGTATCACCACCACTGGCAGTAATATCAGTATAAGAAGGATAAACTTTCTCTTCAGGCGTGGGCGTAGTCTCATCACCGCTACCGCCACATGCCGATAAACTGAGTACACTTGCAATCACGAGTGCGTTTAGCTTTATGTTCGTATTATTGATTTTATTATTTTTAATTATCATTTGCGTTACCACACACGTTTTATCTTAAATTAGTATTTTGATTCTGTTATTTAAGACACAACAAAAAACTAAGATAAATCACATGAAAAAGAAGGCACTGAGGAGTTACTCAATGCCTTTTCAACAGACTATATATTTACACTTTCCACGTTTTAAGCAGTGGCAGCACATCAGATTCTAGACTGGTTTGCAGCTTTGAAAGAGCATCAACAGCAGTTTGAATACGCTTGCGCCCTTCGACATCGGAGATCGCTTGACGGAAAGGCATTTTATTAGCACCTTCAATGGCTTGAATCGTCAAAATAGCGTTTGATATTTCAGTACCCACTCGTGCCGCCATGTCTTTATCAGCCGCAGCAACAAAATCCACAATACCTTGCTTATCTGCAGCACCAGCTAACTCACCTTGATAAACATTACGCACACCAATGATGTTATTACTAAAGTCTGTCAGTGAATTCCATGAGTATTGAGATTCAACTTTAGAGGTGTCAGCACTGCTTGTGTCAGCACCGAATGGGTCGGCAATTTTACCGTTTCCCACTTCATCAACAATGCCGATCATGCCTTTGATTAGCTCTTCAACAACACCCACATTTGAGCTGTAGAAAGTATTATCTTGAGTACCAGGAGTCTTAAGCAGTTCACCATAGGCTTTACCTGTACTAGCATCGTGACTTATTAGCCATGCATCATCCAATTTTTCAGTGTAATCACGGAATACAGCAGCAAGACCCATTAGGTAATCACGCTCATTAGCCGTTAAATCAGCGATCATTTTAGTGTTTGTGGTCACACCGTCACCGAATAATAGGTATTCCATCGTATGGAAACCTTGCACATCATCATTCCAACCTTTAATGGTTTCCGCATCAAAACCTGTTGTAGTAGACAATACCGATGTTAAATCAGTGGTATTTAGTGGCCAGCTGTCTAAATGTGGATCGATACCAAGTGAGTCAACAGGACCAAAAATATGAGATTCTCCCTGCTCCCAAGGTTGGCGAGCTGCTTTCCAAGCTTCTTGTACGGCAACTAGATTAGCTTGTGAAGGCGTTGCCACCAATGTTTGAGTTGATGCAAACAATGCAGCACCGCGAGCCGCCAGATCGGTATAACCAGCAACAATGACATCGTCAGTCAGGTTGGTTACCATCTCTGTTGCTGTAAATGAGAAAGTTTTATCAGCTTCTGGTGTTGGCGTGCTATCAGAGCCCGAACCGCCACATGCAGCAAGTGCAGAAATAAGTGCTATAGCAACCACTGAATGAGTAAAGTGTTTCATTAAAAACTCCATTTTTTTAACTTAATAAATTTAATTAATTGGGCTAATTGAATTAGCGAATAAATAGTTGATTATTTACAACGAAAATTGATAACCCACGCCAAGCGCAAAGAAATTGGTATCTGGAATAGAAGCAATAGCCACTTGCTGTACACCCGCTTCAGCCTTGATAACGATTTCAGGAATAGGGAAATAGTTAATACCCGCACTGATCCACGTGTTTTCATAACGCTTGGTGGCAATGCCTGTTTCAACTTCTTTCAATGGGTTTGAATAATCGATGTTGGCAAAGATCGTAATTGGGATCGGAGTGAAATGACCTAAATCGACACCCGCCTCAACGAAGAAAGCTTCAGACTCGCTACCGAGTTGCGCGAAGTTACCCGGTTTTAGACCTGGCGTGGTTTTGTTTGCTTGAGTAATAGCATCAGAATCGCTCAAGGTGCCGTTAAGGTATTGGCCACGTACAGTCCATGGGCCTTCGACAAATGCACCAGCGATTGAAAATATGCTGACAGTACCATCTGAACTCAACTTATTGGTTTTATGGCGATTACCACTGGTGTTGCCGTAGTAATATGAAACACCCACCGCAGAACCTGTTTTGAAGTTGCCGTAATCAAGACGAGCAACATAAGCCAGATCATCAGCATTTACATGTTCAAAACGCTTTTGGTGGCCCGATGCAGCCCAATCATAGGTCCGAAAATACTCAGAGTTTAATCCACTAACCACTTGTGCTTGATAGTGGAAATTAGCAACTTCACCAAAAATACCGATACCATTTTCATTCCATACCGCTGGCAACATTGCCGCTTCACTTTTATGGCGTTGCACTGTCAGGTATTGGCTAGGTTTATGGAGGGTGCTGCTAAGGCCAACGGGTAGATGGATATTACCGAACTTAACCCCAAACGCAGCGCTTGGGCGATATCGGATCTCGGCTTTTTCAATCATCACTTCGCCGCCAGCTTCAACTTCAGCTTCAAACTCACCGAATTCATCAAAACCATCGTATTCGAGTGAAGAACCGGTTCCACCATGCTCATACTCAATCTCAACTTCCATATCCCAGTCATCATTAAACTGATAGCCAAACTCAGTCACAATGCGTTCTAGGTCAAAACGTCCACGACGTTCAGGCGTTGTATCTTGGACGTTATCGTAATATTCATCACTGGTGTAAATCAGGCTGCCGTATGACTTAAATGAAAACTTGCTGAACTTACTATTAACCGACTCCGCTTTAACGGTCGCTATCGCTTCTTGTTGTTCTAACCGTTGTTGCTGGTGCTGTTCAGTTTGGGCTTGCTGTTGTTGTGCGAGCTCCTTTAACTGGACTTTAAGTTCAGTCAGTTCTGCTTCTTGCTTAGCAATCGCTGCGGCGAGTACTTCAGGATCTGTTGCTGACATTGCATTAGCGCTAAAGACAGTTGCTATCGTTGCAGCCAATATATTCAGCTTTACATGCTTAGACATGTTTTTCATAAAACAGCTCTCAGTTGATTCTTTGCTGGAAAGCCAGCATCCCTTAAATTCGCCGTCAAAATACTATGAATGAGAACGATTTGCATTATTCTTTACAATACAATTTACAATGAGCTTACATTGGACACTAAAAATCAACAGTTGCAACGCTTAAAAACGAGGCGATACATTATTTAAAATCAATGGGGGAAAAACCTATAGCGGAGTGTATAAACCAGATACTGCAGTAACCCATAAATCAGCATCAAGCGCTTTACAGCCAACTGGCCTGGGTGTTAGTGCTTTAATTGCTTATGCCAAATAAGGAAGTGGTTATCAAAAGGTAAAAAGCTGGAAGTAGCGCCAACAGAGTACGCGGTTAACGTGTTAATTTACGAAATATATTCCATTCTAATCAACAGCTAACATAACGATGATAATGTTGATATCACGCGAGTTCAACCCGCTTTATGCTACTTTTTTTCTAGGAGAGTTTTTGAATAGCCCACTGCACCTTAGTATTAATTGAGTATATACTGCTCGTCCTTTCGCCGGATCACATGGACCGTTTAAATGAAAAACAACCCGCAGAAGCTACTGCTTTGGATGACGTTTATCATGTCATTAGTCTTTGCTGTATGGCAGGTATTACTCAACAACTTTGTTATTGAACGCGCTCAATTCACTGGTGCTGAAATTGGTATATTGCAAAGCTTGAGAGAGGTTCCTGGGTTTCTTGCGTTTACCGCGATCTTTGTCTTACTACTGATAAAAGAGCAAGCGTTTGCATTATTGTCACTGGCACTACTGTGTATCGGTGTGGCTGTCACGGGTTTCTTTCCGCAAGTGCTCGGGCTTTATATCACCACCGTATTAATGTCGATTGGTTTTCACTATTTTGAAACCATCAATCAATCACTGACGCTGCAATGGGTTGAAAAGAAAAATACCGCCGAATTTTTAGGCAAAGCACTGGCATGGCGCAGTGCCGCTGCATTGATAGGTTACGGCAGTATTTGGCTAGTCATGAGCTGGCTAAAACTCGACTACCAATGGATGTACGCCATCATTGGTACTTTAGGGCTCATAATGGTGATAACCATTCGTCTATACTTTCCTACCTTTAAACAAGGAGAGGTACAGCACAAGAAAATAATCTTGCGAAAACGCTACTGGTTATACTATATGCTGACTTTTTTCTCAGGCGCGAGAAGACAGATATTCATGGTATTTGCGGGCTTTATGATGGTTGAAAAATTTGGCTATAGCATTAGTCAAATTACCTCACTCTTTTTAATTAACTATGTGGTTAATCTCTTTTTTGCCCCCGCGATTGGCCGATTTATTGCTCGAATTGGTGAACGAAATGCACTGACTATTGAGTATTTAGGGCTTATTGCAGTCTTTACCAGTTATGCAGTCGTTGAGCATGCAGAAGCCGCTGCCGCACTGTACGTGATTGACCACCTTTTGTTTGCGATGGCGATTGCCGTAAAAACCTATTTCCAGAAAATTGCCGATCCCAAAGATATCGCCGCTACCATGTCGGTAAGTTTCACCATTAACCACATTGCAGCCGTTATCATCCCTGTACTGCTAGGGCTATTGTGGTTAACCTCACCTTCATTGGTATTCTATATCGGCGCGGGCTTTGCGGTGTGTTCACTCATACTGGCCATGAATGTGCCTCGCCACCCTAAACAAGGTGAAGAGGTCGCGCTATTTGGCAAAATGCCACCACTTGTCAAAGCCGACAAATAGCTAGACAATTAACGCCCTGATTGGCATAAATTTTATAACAAAGAGGAATTAGGTTGATGGTTGAAACAGTTAAAGATACTAGAAATCACCCGCTGAAATCATCAGTCAGTGATAACGTAAAGTCAGCTGATGTTTCGGCCAGAAAAAAAGCCTTATTGCTTGGGCGCATGCTTGGGCTTGCCAGCGAAGATGATTACCGCCCCAGCAGCGCCTCCATTGCAGAGCGTTCTGCCTATAGAGCACAAAAACTCTCTAGCCAATATCAGTCAAATTTAGAAACAATTTATAAGATTGCGATAAGCCAAACCCCGTCAGATGTCACAGGTGTGGATCTCGACCCCGATTGGGCACATCAGTTTTTTCAGCTGGCTGAACAAATTCATAATCGTAAAATGCAGGAGTTATGGGGCAGAATTCTAGCCAGTGAAATCACCATTCCAGGTAACTTTAGTTTACGTACATTAGCCACTTTGAAGCAGCTTACCCATAAAGAGGCGCAGGTATTAGAAAAAGCCCTTGGGATGTCAGTGTTGGTCAACAATGAGAGTAAGTTAAAACTGGTTATTGGCTTTAAACACGCCAGTGGTTTAGGCCACTTTTTTAAGAAATCGACTCAGACAAATATTGGTCTATCGCAGTTTGGCTTACCCTATTCCAATATCTTAACCTTGATTGAGGCTGGCATTTTACATCGCAGTGAATTGGAAACGGGATTATTGAGTAGTAAGAAGCCAATTAATTTCGCCCTAAGTAACATCAAGCTCAAACTGACCCCCAAAACCGGTCAACTCTTTTTCAATTATTACCGTTTTACCCCTGTGGGCGACGAGCTAGCACAGTTAATTCACTTTAATACTGACACCAATTATATTAAGGCATTAAAAGCGGTATTTGCGCAAGATTTCAGAATTGAGTAAACTTCAGCTAAGAAGAACAGCTTACCTTAAAGGAGACACTGCCTCCATTAAGGTAAGAAAGTAAAATCAATGCTGCACTGTTTTTACTTTACGCTTGATCATACTCGGCAACCCTGCAGATATAATCGCGAGTAATTTAAGACCTAGATGATAAATTTTGTATATGGTTCGACTACGTTGTCGCTATAACCATTTGATTAAAATCATCTTCACTAAAGCTGGCATTGGATTTTAAAACCTCAACTAACAACTCTTTGACCTTGCTACTATTTAACGCCTCAGTCAGTGCATCGTGGGTAAATTCAATTAGAGACAGCACTTCATCACCTTCTTTACCAATCACATCACCAATACTCAAAAGCAAATCACTGAGTTGTGATACGTTGGCATTACCCTCGTGGAAATCACAAAGGGCAATAAACTCTGATGAGTTAAAATCTTCATATTCTACAAACTCAATCTCATCTTTATCCCATAAGTTCCAATACATATCACCATTCCAATATTCCACTGATAGTGTCATAAAAGCGAAAGCATCTTGACTTAGGTAATGTTTCAATTGAATGCTGCGTTGATTAATGAGCGTTATGAGTACGCTCTCGAAACGACCGATTAGCTCTTGTTTTTCAACCACAAAATAATACTCACTAACTATTTGAGCTTATACTCTACAAGTTATGAGTAAGAGTAACAAGTCATTAGACTATCACCAATTTTCACTATCTAGCCCCCACGTCTTCTTCAAATACCGAGCTCTATTATAGAGTACAGCTAGATCTCAACAATAAGCGACACACGCTTAGTCGTAAACGAATAGACATTAGTGAATTCACGCTTTAGATATTGCAACAAGCCCCTAGCGGCTTGATGATTAAGTTCTTTACAGTAGGATGGCGGCAGAGCCGCCACTCGATTTCCTTAGCTGACTTTAAATAGTATTTTTTGGCTTTACTTTCCAATCTTTGGATTATCGTTGAGCAAAGCAAGGAGAGGCACTAACTTCAATCGAAGTCATCATTTGCGTTTCTCCATTAACAAAGTTCTTCTAATTGTATTGCAACGGGAGACCAGCTGGAAGTGGGCTCACTTTCGTGCCAGACACAAGGTCTGTATCTGCATCATTACAATGCAGCATTGGCTTTCTCCAGCCTCCTTTACCTGCACCACTATCGGCTATCTTCACAGATAACTTTCCCAATGGGAGCGATTCAGGCTTACCGTGTTCCGTATGAAGCGTAATGTCAGTTTAGATGCCCACTCTAGTGCGGAGAGCTATATGACCACGAAAGAGCATTGCCCAATCTCTTTCCAGCTCTCATTGCCTTTTGGCTACAGCGTATTAACCACTTCCGCTGCTTCTCATATAACGCACTACGTGGATTCACATATGTTCATCATACTGAGTCCCTAGCACTTACCTGACTTGTGGTTATCAGGAAGAACGTCCTCTCACGATTCTGTTCCCGTCCAATGGACTACGTTACATTGTCTGGCTCGCTACTTTATTCAGAGCCATAGGGTCATCCGGTGATACAGATGGTTCACTCTTATCGTGGTGAACAACGCTTCATACGACTTCACGTCGCACGGGTAAAAGTGAGTTAGCTTCAGCCCAAAGTGGTTCCAATAACCTGCGGGAGACGCTGCCGCATCTACACTGGGTTAGAAAAACACAAACTCTAGGCATTTTAGTTAACATCGGCGTGATGTATATGGCAGGAGGCTGTGTTATTAATAGCTTCTGCCAGTAAACGTTTATTTCTTTTGCTGCTGGCCTTGATTGTACTTTGTCAGTAATACACCCGCCAGAATACATAAAACACCAGCCAGTTGAGAGAATTCTGCACCATGACTAATGGCATCCCAAAGCACTCCTGTCAGCAATTGTCCGCCGATAACCAGCAGTGCAGTCAGCGTCGCCCCTACCCTTGACAATACATAGCTGTTGAGAGCAACAAATAAAGCACCGATAACACCGCCAAGCCAGGCTGTCACGGGGGCTTCCATCACTATATTCACGGGTAGTGAAGATGTGCAATACACAATAATACTGAGAAAAACAAAACCGACGACATGATTCCAAAGAGAGGCATTAAAAGCACTGGTATCTTGCCCAAGTCTGCCATTAAGGATCCGACAGAAACTAATACAACAACCATTAAATAGCGCAAGAAAAACAACTATCAACATTGTCATTATTACCCCCTCCAGAACAGTGTCATCAGGCAGCCTACGCCCATCAACATCAATGACACACCGTCAATTAAATTTATTGACCGTTTAGCTAAACCGAACAAACCAAAGCTATCACTGACCACACCAAACAGCACTTGACCGACCATCATTAATGCAAGCGAGCTAGACAGCCCCAGTGGACTATTGACAGTGATAGCGGCCAAAATCACAGTCAAAGCCCCCGGTATCCCGCCTAAATAGGCCCAGAAGGGCGTTCCAGCTGTCGGCCGAATAGCCATTTTCCCTGCAACAAAGATGTTTACGAACATTAGAATGATAAAGGAAGTGATAGCACCAATGCCGTGAGCGACCCAAGCTGCTAGCAAGGGCGAACTATAAGATGCAAGCGTGCTATTAATGGCTATCATGCTGGCAAGTGTAATGCCTCCCGCAAGAGCCAGTGACAAATTAAATGGATGAGTTTTCATACTTTTCCTCATGGTTTTTATTGGAGCACAATATAATGAATTTCCTTTACGTTGATAATCCTCTATATTTTGAACTCTTTGTTTCTCTCAGGTAAACAATAAAATCATGGATACTTTTTCAACCATTCCCGTTTTCACGGCTGTCGTCGAACTGGGGAGTTTTTCAGAAGCAAGCCGCAAGCTAGGGATCAACAAGTCAGCGGTGAGTAAACGCATTAGTGCATTGGAGACACATCTTGGCGTAAAACTGATTCAGCGGACAACCCGAAAGCTAAGCCTGACGGAAGCAGGAGAACAATATTATAGCTATATCTACAAAGCTAAATATCTAGTGAATGAAGCCGAAGATGCAATTGCCAGTCTTCAGCACAGCCCTAAAGGTCACCTTAAAGTGAGTATACCTATGGTATTTGGACGGCTTCATATCGCCCCTTTACTCGGTGAGTTTATGCTTGATTTTCCGGATATAAAACTGACTTTATCAATGGATGACAGGCTGGTTGATCTCCTTGATGAGGGACTCGATATGGTCGTGAGGATTGGTGCCTTAGCAGACTCGAATCTGGTGGCTCGCAAGTTATCGCCCTGCCGCAGTGTGATCTGTGCTTCTCCTGGATATCTTGATAAATTTGGTAGGCCTGACACGTTAGCCGATCTTAAACAGCATAACTGTTTGTACTACTCTTATTTCAGGGCGGGTATAGAATGGACATTTGACGGTCCTGAAGGCCCTGTTCGAATCAAGCCAGAAGGCAACATTCAGGTCAATAGCAGCGAAGTGCTAAAACAACTGATGCTCGATGATGTCGGGATCTGCCAGATGCCGCTTTTCATTGTTGAAAAGGAACTCATCAGCGGTAAGTTGATGCCCATTTTAGAACAATATCATCTGCCGGAACACGGTGTTTACGCAGTGTACCCCCAACGAGCATTTATGCCTGCAAAGCTCAGGGTATTTATCGATTTTCTGGAGCGAAAATTGGCCCATAAAGATCAATCCTGGTGATTTTATACCGCCATGAAACGATAAGTAATGTTATTGGTATTGAGGTATATCGCCCGCAAAAAAGACGCTTTATGCCTATAAAGCGCCTGAATAAATCAATTCACAGACAAGCAGTAAACTTGGGACCATACTGAGTGATCTTAGCCCTAATGACTTTATACCGCCGCGCGTAACTTAGCGCCATCAATCACTTGAATCGCGGTAAGATAATCTAATAGCGCGTTGACTTGCGCCGTTAGATCACCTTTGCTGGTATCAATGGTGAGCTCTGCTGCAGTAGGGGTTTCGTACGGCGCAGAGATGCCAGTGAACTCTTTTATCTCACCCGCCCGCGCTTTTTTATACAAGCCTTTAGGATCACGTGCTTCACAGACTTCAATCGGGGTCGAGACATGAACTTCAATAAAACGTCCCTCTTCAAACAAAGCACGTACACGCTCCCTCTCCTCTTTCGTTGGAGAGATAAAGGCAGATAACACCACTAAGCCCGCATCGACCATCAGCTTGGCAACTTCGCCCACACGGCGCAGGTTTTCGTCACGATCACTGGCGCTAAACCCTAAGTCGTTACAAAGTCCGTGTCGCACATTATCGCCGTCAAGCAAATAGGTGTGAAAGCCGGCATCAAACAGCGCACGCTCTAATGCGCCCGCTAAGGTTGATTTACCGGAACCTGATAGGCCCGTAAACCAAAGTAATACCGGACTTTGTCCTTTCTGCTTTGCACGAGACTCTTGGTCAATACTATGTTGGTGCCAAACGATGTCAGACATAACCACTCCAAAAACAATAATCTAATAAATAAAAATGCGCCAAACTCACTCAATTCCAACGGTCGAGATAGTATTGCCACCTTAAAACGGGAAGAGCAACGGCACTAATATAATGACAATCGACGAGTACAACACCGACAAAGGCAATCCCACTCTTAAAAAATCAGTAAAACGGTAATTTCCCGCACTATGAACCATCAAATTTGTCTGGTAACCATAGGGTGAAATGAAACTGGCACTAGCACCAAATACCACCGCAAGAATAAACGGTCGGGTATCGACGCCATAGCTCATTGCAATAGCGTACGCGACAGGAAAAGCCAGCGCCGCAGCGGCATTATTGGTGATTAACTCCGTCAGTAATAACGTTAACAAATACACGCAAACAAAAGCTGCGAATACCCCAAAACCATTTAACGATCCCAAGATAAAATTAGCGATATCATTTGCAAGACCCGTCGACAGCATCAAATTAGCTAAACTCAACGCGCTACCCACAATCACCACCAGCTCAATCGGAAAGCGTCGCCTAAGCTCTGTTAAACTCACAGCACCGATGGCAACGAAACTAATCAAGAGTAAAATTAAGCCTTTGACCAAAGGCAATGCGCCAACAACGCTGGCAAAAATGGTCAATGCAAAGCCGCCCAATACCCACTGGCTGCGTCTTTTATCTAAACGTACACTGAGATCTAGCCCACTCACTGCGGCGAAATCTGATGCCAATTTTGCGTTATGGCTAAAGCTATCCCCTGGAGTAATCAGTAATACATCACCCGCTTGTAACTCAATATCACCGAGGCCACCTTTTAACGGATGGTGCCCGCGTCGAATAGCCAGTACTGCACCGTCAAATCGCTCTCTAAACTTAGACGCTTTTAATGAGGTACCCACCAGTTGCGATGTGGGTGCCAGTACCGCCTCTATCAAGTTTTGCCCTTTGGCTTGTTGCTTACCAAACCATTCAAGCCCATCAAATTGATGTAACAGCTCCACCGATTCGACCGCACCGCCAAAGCGCAACACATCTTCACTTTGCAAGACAAGGTGCGGTGGTACGGGACAAATTCGAATGCCACTGCGCTCAAGCTCGACTAGATAGAGTTTTTTCAGTGCTCTTAAGCGATTATCTAACACGCTTTTACCAATCAACTGCGACTGTTTCGCCACTCTGGCTTCGAGCATGTAAGGCAAGCTTTCTTCCGTTCCGTCTTCACGTCTGTCGGGTAAAAAATCAGCGAGTAACACCAACAGACCCACACCTAGGGTCACAATAACCACACCAATGATAGAGAACTCAAAAAAGCCTAACGGCTCTAGGCCTGCGTTCTCAACAAAGGAGTTCACGATAAGGTTGGTTGATGTACCTATTAAGGTGAGAGTTCCACCCAGAATAGCCGCATAAGACAGTGGCAGTAAAAGCTTAGCCGGCGCATGAGACTGATTTCGTCTCACCACACCAATCAAGGACGACACCACCGCAGTATTATTGGTAAACGATGACAACAGTGCGGTCGAGAAGCCCAGCTTAGCGATCGTCGATGCCAAAGAACCTTCACCTACAACTTGACTCAGCTTACCAAGCAAAGAAGTTTTCTCTAGCGCGGCAGTCGCTAAAATAATCAGTACTAGAGTCACTAAGCTGGCATTGGTAAAACTCGCCAATGCCGTCTCTAACTCCACCATGCCTAAAAGATAGGTCGTTAATGCTGCCGTAAAAAACAGCGCTGCGGGTGTCCAAAGTCCTGCCATCAAAGCAACAACTAAGGCAAATAATATGCTCGACAACACCCACAATTCAGACACCACTACCCCTCTAGCTTACTAATATCAAGCGCTTGCCAATGAGGATACTGCTTGCGGATCAATGCATTTAACTCAAGTTCGAAATCAGTAAACGGGCTCGCTGATTTACTCGTCTTAGCGGTTGAAACAGCCATCACTGCGGCCACTGTCGCATTGGATAATCGATCGATTAAGATCATGCCGCCTGTGTCACGGATCAGCGTATACGGGTCGATAGCAATCGCTTCATTTAGCTCTAGCGTGACGCGAGCCATATCGTTTAAACCGATAATGTCGCTGTCTTTACGCTCTAGCGTATTGATATCGACTAGGTATTCGATATTTGTGATAGTCGCTTGTAGCTTCTTGCCCGCCACCTTTAGATCATAAAGCTGGCCAATTTGTAGCTGTTTTTCATCCATCCAAGCAATATCAGCACTGATCTGGTTTGCCAATGTTGGGGCGTTATCGACTTGCGATAATAGGTCACCACGAGAAATATCAATTTCATCTTCTAGCGTTAGCGTCACCGCTTGACCCGCGATCGCTTCACTCAAATCACCATCGAATGTAACGATACGTTCAACTTTACTGCGCTTACCTGATGGTAGGGCCACCAGCTCGTCGCCCACTTTAATAACACCTGATGATACCGTGCCAGAGAAGCCTCTAAAATCGAGATCGGGGCGCAATACATATTGCACTGGAAAACGTACCGGTAAGCTGTTTAATTCACGGCGGGTGTCTATGGTTTCCAATAGCTCCAGTAGCGTGCCATCTTTATACCAAGGCGTTTGTGTACTGCGATCGACCACGTTATCGCCTTTTAAAGCCGATAGTGGTACATAACGAATATCGATGTCACCTAGCTGCGCAGCAAACTCGGCAAAGTCAGCTTTGATGTCATTAAAGACTTTTTCGTCAAAGCCGAGCAAGTCCATTTTATTGATGGCTACCACAAAGTGACGTAGACCCAGCTGCGAGGCAATAAAAGCGTGACGGCGAGTCTGTGTTTGCACCCCATAACGCGCATCAACCAAAATGACGGCTAAGTCACAAGTAGAGGCACCCGTGGCCATATTACGGGTGTACTGCTCATGGCCCGGTGTATCGGCAATAATAAACTTACGTTTGTCGGTTGAAAAATAGCGGTAAGCAACATCAATGGTAATGCCTTGCTCACGCTCAGCTTGCAAGCCATCAACGAGTAATGCCAGGTCAATCTCATCACCGGTGGTGCCCATTTTGGCACTATCACTCTTTAAAGTTGCGAGTTGATCTTCATATATTTGGGCGCTGTCATGCAGTAAACGTCCTATCAGGGTACTTTTACCATCATCGACACTGCCGCACGTTAGAAAGCGCAACATGCCTTTATGTTGCTGCTGCGCTAAATATTCCTTCACCCCTAAATCTTCTAGCTCAGCGGCTAAGCGGGTGTTGTTATTGACTGCTTGGTTCATGATTAATTCCTTTGAAATCTGACAATGCTTAGCACTTACCGCGCCTAGAAGTAGCCTTGGCGCTTTTTAAGTTCCATCGATGCACTTTGATCTGAATCGATAAGTCGGCCCTCACGCTCACTAGAACGTGTTAGCAGCATCTCTTCGATGATCTTCTCAAGCGTGTCAGCTTCTGAATGCATCGCTCCCGTTAATGGGTAGCAACCTAGGGTTCTAAATCGCACTAATTCATTTTTAACCGTTTCACCCTCTTCTAAAGGCAGTCTGTCATCATCAACCATAATCATCATGCCATCACGCTCAACGACAGGACGCTTTTGGGCAAAATAAAGTGGTACCAATTTTATGTTTTCTTGGTAGATATATTGCCAAATATCTAGTTCCGTCCAGTTTGAAAGCGGGAATACTCGGATGCTTTCACCTTTATTGACGGCACCGTTATAGGTGCGCCACAGCTCTGGACGCTGGTTTTTAGGATCCCATGTGTGGTGCTTATCGCGGAATGAGTAGACTCGCTCTTTAGCACGAGACTTCTCTTCATCGCGGCGTGCACCACCAAAGGCGGCATCAAAACCATACTTGTTCAACGCTTGCTTAAGCCCTTGGGTTTTCATGATGTCGGTATGCTTAGCACTGCCATGCGTAAACGGACCCACCCCCATCGCGATACCGTCAGGATTTTTATGCACCAGCAATTCAAAGCCAAACTCCTTGGCCTGAGCATCACGAAATGCGATCATCTCTTTGAACTTCCAATCGGTATCCACATGCAGTAAAGGAAAAGGGATCTTCCCCGGATAGAAAGCCTTGCGTGCTAAATGCAGCATCACAGAGGAGTCTTTACCGATGGAATACATCATTACTGGGTTATCAAACTCTGCCGCAACTTCGCGAATAATCTGAATGCTCTCAGCTTCTAATTGTTGTAAATGGCTTAACTCTTTGGCGGCCATGCTAATTCTCCGTCTTCTTGAATCGATTGTGCTAAGCACATCTATTTAATTTGTGTTGTTAAGCTTGGCTTCGCGACTCTGCACACCTTGAGGCTTAAACCAATTCAGGCTATCAGCGAGTTCAACCACCTCACCTATCACCATCAATGCGGGCATCACTAATTCTGGATCTGCCGCTAATTGCTCAATATTGTCTAATGTGCCAATGAATGTTCGCTGTTCCTGAGTGGTCGCTTTGGAAACAATAGCAACAGGGGTATTAGGTGAACGTCCGGCATCAAGTAAACCCGCTTTAATAATGTTGGCGTTAAGGATCCCCATATACACGACTAAGGTATTATTCGGGTTGGCGTATCCTTGCCAGTCCATCGGCCGACTCGCTAATTGGCAATGACCGGTAATAAAGCTCACACCCTGGGCGTAATCTCGATGAGTCAACGGGATGCCTGCATATGCTGCGGTGCCGCTTGCTGCGGTGATCCCTGGTACGACTTCAAACTCGAGGCCAGACTCAACAATCGTTTGTAACTCTTCACCGCCCCGCCCAAAAATAAAAGGATCGCCGCCTTTAAGACGGACCACATTTTTACGAGTAAACGCCTTGGTGACCAGTAATTGATTAATTTCGCTTTGCGCCGCGCTATGCTTACCCGCACGCTTACCCACCGCGATTTTTTCAGCTTTACTTGGAATGAGGGCCATGATGTCCTGACTCACTAAAGCGTCGTACAGCACCACATCCGCTGATTGCAATACACGGTATGCTTTAACCGTTAGCAGATCCACATCACCAGGGCCGGCACCCACTAGCCACACCTTTCCTCCTGCGGCTTGACCCGGTAAAGATACAATCTCCATCACGCTACCTCACTCTAATTTGATGACCTGAATATAGCCGCCCTCTTATTCCATAATAAATAGAAAATTCAGATCACTTATAACTTTTAGTTATTAAGAAAATAATTGTATTCACCAATACATTAAAATAAAGTATTAAACGCATATTAATCAAAACCTTAAACTTAAACCTTTGATAAAGCCTATACAAAGCAGAAAATACACACTTTACAATTTGGCACTAAGTTATCGCATTTAGATCTAGAGGCGGGTTTCAAAACCCGCGTTGATATCACAGTGGTAGTCACTTCACCTATTTACCGAGTGTTAAGTTGCCAGCTTGCTATAGCACTGTTAAACACAGAGATAGCTAGGTAGAATTGCGACAAACAAAAAGAAGCGCAGTTTTAACAACTTTTGGGAATATTATGAATAAGCTAGGCACGCTATTATTGTCTATGGGTTTGGGCTGCTCTTTTGCGTCGTTTGCAGCAACGACGAAAGCAGAGCCAACAGAGGTCGCTAGCAAAACAGAAGATATTGAAGTCAAAAAACAAACATCATTGGTGGCAGCGCGAGTCTCTAAAGAAATTGCAACTGCCGACCTGCCTTATGTCATTACACCACACAAGGTTAACTACATTCTTCCGGTGACTTACAACTCCTCTCCTAATATGGAACCTTTTGCTGAAGAAGTTAAAGACACCCCGTTTACGATGGATAATGTAGAAGCCAAGTTTCAAATAAGTTTTAAATTTCCGCTCTGGCACAATGTATTTGGCGATAATGGCCACCTGTTTGCAGCATACACCAACCAGTCGTACTGGCAGGTGTATAACAAAGAAATATCTTCGCCGTTTAGAGAAACCAATCATGAGCCTGAAATATTCATGATCTTCACTAATGATTGGCAAGTGGGGCCTTTACAGAACTCTTTTTGGGGGGTCGGCGCCGTACACCAATCAAATGGGCAAGCAGGATCATTATCCAGGAGCTGGAATCGCTTATACGGCATGATGATATTCGATTCAGGGCCATTTGCGCTTGAAGCTAAAGCGTGGTGGCGTATACCTGAAGATGAAAAAGAAACCCCAACCTCTCCGAGTGGCGATGATAACCCAGATATAATGGACTATATGGGTAACCTTGAGTTTACAGGGGTGTACGGACTCGATGAGCATAGATTTAGCTTAATGGTGCGTAACTACATTCAAAAGCCTAATTATGGCGCAGTAGAATTTACCTGGAGTTACCCCATCATGGGCAATCTGAGACTCTATACTCAATACTTTAATGGCTACGGTGAAAGTCTTATCGACTATAATTCACATAACCAACGCATAGGTATCGGGATCTCTATCAACGATATTTTATAACTATGCTTTTAGTCAATTAGTTAGAGGCTATGCCAGCCTAGCCTAGAAAAGGCTAAGCTGGCCATATCCGAGAATCGATATGACAGTCAGTTTTAAAAGCATAGTCGTATTATTTGTACTTATGATGGGCATAAGTGCAGCTCAACTCATTCGACTGTCTTTTTTCCCACATACTGCCTCGTATACACTGAGCCCAGCACAGCAGCGACAAGATATTAACCAACTTTTAGCCGTAATTAATCAAAAGTCATCTTTCGCAGCATTCGATCCCGCCCAAAAATACATTTTTAATCAACAAGCACAACGACTGTTAAGCGCTAACTTACAGCCGAGTAATGCGGTTAATTTTCAAGTTAAATTGCAGCGTTGGATCTCTTCTCTCAATGATCCAGCGACCTCTATAAGTCTGCCCAATCGAGCGAAGCAACTTACCGATATAAAACAGCTTCCAGGCCAGCTCTATTACGATGGTCAACATTGGTTAGTGTATACCGCAGAAAATAGTCTGTTCAATGAAGAGTTTCCCTTCTTAACCCACATGGACGGCCTCCCCATGCAACGCTGGCAGAAAGCTGCGCAGCGGTACATTCCCGACTCTATCAAGTTATCAATCAAGGAGCAGAGTCATTGGTTACACGGCATTAATCAGCTTCGGTTAGATATAGGCTTAACAACCTCTAACAGCATCGTTTTGACATTCACCAATACAGAGGGTGATAACACTCAGCGAGAGGTTGCTTTAGTCAGCAGAAATCAACAGCAAGAGAATATTCAGCAGCCGACAGCAGCGGCCATGGCCGCTTCATCTAGCTCACAGCATGTGATTCGTTACCCTGAAAATATTAAATTATCACCCCATATTTTAGAGCAACTTGCATTAAGCAAACCTGAACAAGATCTTATACTCGATATCAGACACCTAAACGTACCGGATACCGCTTTAACTCAATGGCTACAGCGCCAATTTGCGCCTCAGAGTGTGGCATATAGTAGCGCTATCGGATTAATGAAATACAAACGTTATCCTCATTCATCAACAAAGTTATTTTCGACTAAAAACATAGTTCCAATTAAAGAACTACATTTTTTTGAGCAAGTTAACTTAGAAGCATTGGGGTTCGATAACCATATTCAGGACTCTATAAGCTTTAGCCAATGGCTAGTCCGTCGCTTAGTAAACAACAGAGAGGAAAATCAATCTAAGCAACGAAAATTAGTTTTAATAGTCGATTCAAGCTGCCAACAGGAGTGTGAATGGCTGGCATTGATGGCATCAGCATGGCCAAACGTACAACTTATAGGGGAAAGAACCAGAGGCAGTCTAAGCCCTCGCCACTATGCCTCACTCACACAAAGTGGCATAAAGGTGAGCTTTAGTGCAGCCTTAGTCTATAGCCCTCAAGGAAAGCTAGTATCAGGTATCGGCATACGCCCTACAATTGACTTAAACGACCTCGCGCTTAATCATGAAAACATCAGGCATTTAATCACTGCTAAATCTAATAGCCCAACACACGCATCAAGCGCCAATGCACTCACAACAGCTAAAAGATCGCCATAAAAGCATCTTTTATGATGAAGATCCGCACTTTGGTTCCATAGCTTGCTTAAGTAGGGTATAAGGGCACTATGAAAACCCCTAAACGACTCCAACCATTGGTTGATGAAGGATTAATAGACGAAGTTGTTCGTCCATTAATGAGTGGCAAAGAAGCCGACGTCTACATCGTAAGATGTGGTGATGATGTCCGCTGCGCTAAAATCTACAAAGAAGCTGACAAACGTAGTTTTAAAAAAGCAGTCGAATATCGTGAGGGCCGTAAAGGCCGCAATAGCCGACGTACTCGTGCGATGGAAAAAGGTTCCAATTACGGCCGTCAAGAACAAGAGAATGCCTGGCAGAATGCCGAAGTAGATGCTTTGTATCGCCTAGCTGATGCTGGAGTGCGAGTGCCTCAACCCTATGGCTGTTTTGACGGCGTATTATTGATGGAGCTGGTTACCGATGACGCCGGCTTCGTAGCGCCGAGATTAAACGATATTAGCCTTACTGAAGAGATGGCCATTGCCCATCATTATCAAGTAATGAAAGATGTGCAGCGTATGCTTTGTGCTGGACTTATTCATGGCGACCTGTCTGAATTTAATGTGCTGCTAGATGATAAAGGCCCAGTGATTATCGATCTGCCTCAAGCTGTCGATGCTGCAGCAAATAACAATGCCAAGCGCATGTTATTGCGTGATGTGAACAACATGACCCAATATTATGGCCAGTTTGCTCCCTCAGTGCTAAAAACCAAATATGCACAAGAGATGTGGCTAAAATTTGAATCTGGCGATCTGTCAGCAGATAGTGAATTAACTGGCGAATTTATTGAGAGCGAACATACCGCCGATATCAATGCCGTATTGGAAGAGATCCAAGCAGCATTCGAAGAGGAACAGGAACGCAAAGAGCGAATTAGTGATGCCGCTGAGCAAGATGAGTATTAGGCAGACCTGCAACTCCACAAGTTAATCATAAAAAAGCCCAACCGACAGTGTTGGGCTTTTTTATGTCGTTGTAGCCTGTAATCTCTCACTATTAACTCACTCGTGAATTGAAGCATCAGCTAAATCCAATTGCGATACCGATTAACAGCCGATAGACTCCATAAGAACTTAAATGGATTAGCGACAACGATGCCCCAGACGCCGACGCCCAAGATATCTCCTCAAAAAATAGCTAGGTCCCATGCCGAGACTCCAGCGGTCACCTCGCCAAAAGCCATTCGCCAAGCGATACGCGTTGCTCGCCGCAACTTAAGCAGTGTGCAACAGTCTATTTTCGCTAATACGGCAGCAATAAAAGCACTGCAAAAACTCAAACAACTGAAGGCAGATAAGGTCGCGTTATATCTGACCAATGACGGCGAACTGGATACTCAAGTGTTAATCAAAACACTTTGGCAACAAGGCATTCATGTGTACTTGCCAAGGCTGCACCCCTTTACCGCAGGCAATCTTATCTTTCTTCGCTATGACGAAGACACTACTGTTGAGAAAAATAGCTTAGGTATTTGGGAGCCACACTTAGATATAACCCAAATGATCTTACCGCATCAGTTGGATGTAGTGATAACCCCGCTGGTCGCCTTTGATGACCAAGGCAACAGAATGGGTATGGGCGGCGGCTATTACGACAGAACCTTAGCCAACTGGCAAACATGCGGAAAACCGTTCCCCATTGGCTATGCTCATGATTGTCAGCAGGTGACTAAGCTGGCTTGCGAACATTGGGATGTGCCTTTACCATTTATCATTACCCCCTCAAAAAACTACTCATTTGACTAGGGGCTAGCCATTGCAACCGGTAATGAAAACTAAACCTGCCAATTAATCGCTGTGGAGCCCTGCTGCTCAAGCAGCTGATTTACATGAGAGAAATGCTTACAGCCAAAAAAACCTCGGTAGGCAGATAATGGCGAAGGATGTGGGCCAGAAACGATTTGATGATGCCCTGCGGTAATGACTTTGCCTTTCTTTTTAGCATGAGCCCCCCAAAGCACAAATATTATAGGTTGAGGCTGCTCATTGAGATGCAATAACACGTTTTGAGTGAATATTTCCCAACCGGACTTGGCATGAGAATGCGCTTTACCCTGCTCGACCGTAAGCACTGTATTTAGCATTAACACCCCTTGCTGTGCCCACGGTAACAGGTTGCCATGCTCTGGGATCGTAAAGCCGTCTATATCGCTAGCCAGTTCCTTATACATATTAACTAAAGAGGGTGGCACTTTTACCCCTTTTTGTACCGAGAAACACAGCCCATGCGCCTGATTGGGTCCATGATATGGATCTTGCCCTATCAGAACGACTCGAACCTCATTTAACGGCGTATATTCAAATGCTGATAATATCTGTTCTTTAGGTGGGAAGATCACTTTACCGGCAGTTCGCTCAGCCTCAACAAAGGTTTCTAGTGCCATATAGTAATCTTGTTGCTGTTGCGCCTGGATGAAGGTTTTCCAGGTTGAATTAATTGTCATCGGAGAGCTCACTAAAATGTTTTATTGATAGTAAGAGTTCACATTATCGCTGGCAATCAGTTAAGGCATTTATAATCATATTTGTGACTAAAGAGCCATCAAACGAGTACGGCAGTTAATCACAATTATCCCCTGGTATTACGTGAATTTATCGTTAAGCGATTGGTATTCGGTATTTTTGATGTTAAAATGCGCGTTCAAATTTGCCCAGGATGGCCAGCCACATGTTGTACTCTTCTACTGTTAAACCCCAATCTGGATTCACCTTAATAGAGCTCGTTGTTGTCATTATTATTTTAGGTATATTGGCTGTAGTGGCCGTACCGAAATTTGTCAATATCTCAGAAGATGCACAAGTATCAATGGTTAAGGGCACGGGCGGTGCATTTAAGTCTGGGGTTGATCTCGCGCGAGCAGTATGGGCAGTAAAAGTTGGCAGCGGCCCTGCTGAAGACTTACCCGTATTCGGCACCGCTCAAGATGGCGAGGTTGACTTTAATGCTAACGGTTGGCCTGCACAGCACTATTCTCAGGGTAACGAAGCGTCACCTGCACTTGATAATGTCGAAGACTGTATCTCAGTGTGGGAAGTTCTCTTTCAAGGTGATGAGCCCAGCGTGTCTGATAACGCCAACACTAATGAAACCCATTACAAAGCGACTTATACTAACGCGACTTGTACATTCAGCTATAGAGACAATACCAATCTATCCATTCGGTACGATTCTAATTTAGGTTCAGTTACAGTAGACTCAGATCCAAGCAGTTAAAATGAGCTAATCTTAACTCAGAGAAAGTACTGAAAAATGGACCTATTCGTGACAAAAAGTAAACGTCATCACGGCTTCACACTTATTGAACTCATTGTTGCTATCATCATTTTAGGAATCATCGCTATTATCGCGATGCCAAAATTTATTAACCTAAGACAAGATGCCGAGACAGCAACACATGAAGCGACTGGCGGTGCTTTTAAAGGCGGTATTACATTAGCTAACGTAAAATGGGCTGCCGCAGGGAACTCGGGGCCCGCTGATAACTTGCAAGTGTTCGGTGGTGGCGCATCTGGTCAGTTAGATATTAACCTTTGGGGGTTTCCGGCTCAGAATTACCCACCATTGGAATCCAGTCCTCGATTGAATAACACCAACGACTGCATGTCGGTTTGGCGAACCATATTAGAAGATGCCCCACTTGTCTCAAACTCCGCAGATACTGTAGATGCCGTTTATCGTGCCGTATATCAAGGACCGGATCAATGCTACTTTTACTACCTTCCAGAACAGACTATGTCCATCTACTATGATTCTCGCGATGGTAGCGTTATTACCGATTCAGATCCCAATAGTTAATAACTAATGATTTCTTAAGTGCTAATTTACGATAGAATCAGGGTTTAGAATATCAATCACTAAGAGCATAAGCAGAATGTCAGAAGCTAAAAAAGAAACTACCATTTTTGAAATAGCCGATCAATTCATTGCATTGGCCAACGAAATTTCAGCAACAGAACAGGATGTCGGTAAAGTCGGCACTGGATTACGTTTTGCCGCAGCGCGTTTCAATGCATTTGAAGCATCACTCAAGTCAGCTGATCTAGCCGCTGAGAAAGATAATGCTGTAGAGTGGTTTGGTAACGAATATAAAGAGATGTTGAAAGACAACATCGAAGATCATATTAAAAATCCATCACAGCCAAAAGCTGAAGAGCCAGCTAAAGATGATTCAGTGCAACAATTTAACTCTTAGTGAACACGCTGTAAAACAAACAAAAACGCCATCAGTTATGATGGCGTTTTTGTTACTCGTGTAGACTTATAAGCTCGCCAGCACTCTTATGGCTAACAAAATCAAGACCACACCAGACAGTTTATCGATAAGTGCGGCTTTTTCACGTAGCTTTGGCAATACCGCTGAATGCGACAATACTAACGCAATTAAGGTATACCAAAGACCATCGACAATCAGCGGTGTTAATACAATCAGTCCTTTTGCAGTCATATTGTCTGCCACCATGACAAATTGACTGAAGAGAGCTAAAAAGAACAACATAATCTTGGGGTTAAATAACGAAATAGCTAAACCATCTCGTGCAGCCGTTAACGCATCAGTCGACTTACCTGCAGCTAACTTATCAGACATGCCACCTTTTGAACGCAGTGCTTGGACGCCCATGTAAGCTAAATACAATGCACCGATGATCGCTATAGCATTGAACACCATTGGCGCCTTCTTCAACACCACGGCAAGCCCTAATAACGTTACCAGTGCATACACCCCAATACCAATAGAGTGAGCCCATGCACAGATAATCCCTTTGGTTCTACCGCCACCAAGGGTATGCCTTACCACCATCGCCAAGCTAGGCCCTGGAGACATCGCTCCCAAACAACAGATAGCTAGCAAACCTAGCCATGCACTAAAACTCATTTAATTCTTTACCTATATTGCTAATATTTATATTAAGTAAACCGGCAAGAAGTATATAGTAAAAACAATATCTATTCGCGCATGTGTGACAAGCTATATGTTACAGAGTTTTTATGAGTCATTTGAAAAAATACATATTGTTTATAATGGCATGTACGTTTTTTGATACTTAATAGTGAGTAATTAACGATTGAAACTATTTGCCCTATTAAGGCTTAAGTCGGTTGTAATGAAACGGCAGCAACTACGTATTTTTCCGAGCCTCACACAAATTTCGCAAAATACATACTAATGAAAATACCAATAGCGTTATTAGGTAATTTGTTCCTAAAACTCTCTATGGCTAACACCCGACTAGGGTTAACTACGAGTTTTACGCTTATTGTTTGAGTCCAGCTTCACTTATTAAATTTTGTTCATTTCGATTGAATGTCATACAGTTAAATAATAAGCTCCGTCAGTTAATTGTTCTTTATCCAACTGAATCACAAGAATAAATTAATTAAATGTAGCTAGTGTTACGGCAGTTAGTGCTTAACTTTCCTACACTGTTAATAGCTGCTTGTTATTTTGTTGCTCTACTTGAGTTGCAGCGATTACATTTATAGAAGGGACGGAATGGTATGTTGGTAAGTGGAATGAGTAATGATGGAGAGCTATTTCAGGAGCTCTTTTTATGGATCGGCCAAGATCTGCCAAAAACCACTGACGCTAAGTTTGAATATTTACAAACGCCCAACGAAATCATTGTTAA
This sequence comes from Shewanella sp. GutCb, assembly GCF_002836135.1. NCBI lineage: Bacteria > Pseudomonadati > Pseudomonadota > Gammaproteobacteria > Alteromonadales > Shewanellaceae > Shewanella > Shewanella sp. GutCb. The sequence goes on from NZ_PJBL01000003.1 coordinate 129,987, forward strand.
GCAATTATTACCTGATTTCATCGTGCTATCTATGCCAACGGAAGTACAAGATGAGGTATTGATGACGTTACGTCATCATGAGTTAACATCTCATTGTCTTATTTTAGTCTTGCAGGATAGTCCGCTGTCTCCGTATTTGGCTAATGGTACGTGGGATGAAGATTACACTCAGCATTATCAAACGTATAAGTCACGAAAGCAGCAGATTAAATTACGCTATTATGATGATAATGCTTACAAGCTATTGGCATACCTCTGGTTGCATCCCGAGTTTATCTTAACTCCTCAGAGTGTGCCTTCTAGTAGCACGTTATTCAATTATCCCTTACTCAACTCCTGGGGAATTGCCCCCGAAGAGAGTTTTTCTTGGCTGACCTCGCTCAAACGTAAAGGTTGGATTGAGTCTAATAGCTTAATTAATCGGGTGCGCTTTTGTGGCACTTGTCAATCTGGGCACCTTAACTACATAGATACTTGCCCTCAATGTCAAAGTATCGAGATTGAAATGCAGGCAAGTCTGCATTGCTTTAATTGTGGCCATATTGGAAAACAGGATAGTTTCAAGAAAAAGTTGGGGCTTAGTTGTCCAAATTGCACCCAAAATCTACGTCATATTGGTGTCGATTATGATCGACCGATTGAAAATCAACATTGTAGCGGTTGTGACTCTATTTTTATTGAAGCCAATGTGGATGCTGAATGTCTACATTGTAAGGTTCACAATAAGCTAGCTGATCTGCAGGTGCGTAATATTTATGACTATCGTCTGGAGACAACTGGCAGACGTATTGTTCGTCAGGGAAAAGATCAAGGCTTATTTGCTTTGCTCCCGGGTGATGCAATGACCAACACTCAGTTTGATTGGTTAATCACCTGGCAGAACCAGTTAGCCATTCGTCATGAGCATGAGCATACGATAGTCTCGATTCAAATGTTAAACCTAAATGCGTTTCTTGCACAAGAAGGGGAAACTAAGGGCTTTGCCCATCTAGATGCATTATTGGAAAGGATCAGAAGTACGATTCGTAACACTGATGCGTGCAGCTATTCACCAATACATGGCTTATTGTTATTTTTGCCATTCACAAAAATAGATCAAATTAAGGTTATCTATAGCAAAATATTTGAGCTTAAAAGTAGACAAACGGTCTCTAATATTGAAGTTAGCATCAGGGCAATTGCACTACCGGATAAAAACTGGGGTGATGATGTTCAGATATGGTTAACAGACAAATTAGCGAGCGTGGAATCACTCTAATGCTAAGTGAGTTTAATACCATCAGCTATATCGTTCTCGATATTTGGTATCAGCTGGGTGAACATCTAATTTTCTTTGTTTGGCTCATTCCCCTTGTGCTTATGTATGAGATGCCTTTGATGATCATTGTCGTCGGAGGTATTTTACGTTGGTATTACACAACGTTTATGGTGCCGCAGAAAACATCACTGTTTAAGCCCAAAGTGTCTTGCGTTATCACTTGCTATGCCGAAGGAGCAGCTGTTAAGTCAACCATAGACTCTTTTGTCGAGCAAACTTACGATGGTGAGATTGAGATCATCGCAGTGGTAGATGGGGCTGTACAAAATGGCGATACTTATCGAGTCGCGATGGCGTGTGCTAAAGCCTGTAAGTCGAAAAATCGTCGAGTTATTGTTTTACCTAAATGGCAACGGGGTGGAAGAGTATCTACGTTGAACGCTGGTCTAAGTATGGCGTCGGGGGAAATTGTCATCAATGCCGATGCTGACACCTCTTTTGATAACGATATGGTCAATCAAGTGGTGCCCTATTTCGAAGACCCAAATGTACCAGCTTTAGGCGGGGCGCTCAGAGTAAGAAACATCACTGAATCCATCTGGACCCGAATGCAATCTATCGAGTATTTGATCTCCATGCAGGGAGGTAAAACGGGATTAGCTCAGTGGAATTTACTGAATAATATCTCTGGCGCATTTGGTGTGTTCAGGCGAGATTTTTTGATGCAAATTGGCGGTTGGGATACTCATACCGCTGAAGATTTAGACTTAACGGTAAGAATTAAACAGTATTTTAAGCGGCATCCGAACTGGAAGATCCCATTTGCAACGTTGGCGATTGGTCACACGGATGCCCCAGCAGATCTCAAAACATTAGTGATGCAAAGATTACGCTGGGATGGCGATCTGTTATTTCTCTATTTTAGAAAACATTGGCCTGCATTTACGCCAAAATTGTTAGGCTGGGGTACTTTTTTATTTACCTTATTCTATGGATTTTTACAGAATGTGTTGATGCCTTTCATTATCGTTCTTTATGGGGCTGGTATCATTTTACTCTACCCATGGCAATTTATCGCATCCATATCCACTGTAATTTATAGCCTATATTCTATGGTTTTAGTGTTTTTCTATCTCTTGGTGTTGTTGGCTATTTCAGAACGCCCGAAACAGGATTTAAGGCTAGCCATCTGGTTACCCCTATATCCATTTTATGCACTTTTTATGCGCCTAGTGTGTTTCTTTGCATTGATTAACGAGGTGGTTAGACGTTCACATGAAGAAAGCTCTATGGCTCCATGGTGGGTACTAAAGCGAGGGCGTAAATTTTGAATGATGAGTTACTAAGTTGGGCTACCAAACAAAGAATGAAGCAGGGATATTAAGATGAAAGTAAATTACCAAGCGACGCCTAAGGCTCATAAGCCAGATGTAGATAATGGCGTCGAGGTTAAATATTCTGCAGCTAAACGGGCTGGTTTTAAATTTAGATGGTACATGCTGTTATTTTTGGTGGCCTCTCCTGTCCTTTTAGTGAGTTGGATATTGGCAAAGCCTTATATCTTTGTGCTTGCTCCGGGGATCATTACAGCTGAACCATTGGAGATGAGAGCACCCAGTAAAGGTATGGTGAAAAGTGTGGAGAACCATGCCAGAGGTGAAGTAGAGAAAGGTGGAGATTTATTGGTGATTGCAGATCCAGAATTAGATGCCCAAGTTACAGAGCTCACTCGACAACTAAAGGGGCTCGAAGGGGGAGCATCCTTTGATGGAGAACAGGTATTACAAAGGTTACGTGGTCGTATAGAAGTGGCTCATCATGGTGTAAAGCGCCAAGATGATCTGCTCGTTACCTACTTAGACTTTCAGAAAAGAGGGGTGGTACCCACCTCTGATATGGCCATGGTTATGCAGGCCAATACCGCTTCTAAAATGGCATTAGAGCAGGCTAAGGTTGACCTGCTACATGAGCTTGAACGGCAACATATTCAGAGCATTGCGGGTGTAGTCACTCAAACGCGTAATCAACTTAAATCTCAACTTGCCAAGCTAAAGTCAAAACAAACAGAGATGAAGATAATGGCACCGTTTACCGGCAGGGTTGAGGACACTTTGGTACAAGTTGGTGAACAAGTAAATGTGAATCAACCCTTACTATGGCTAACCGGCAGAGATAAGCCCGTGGTATTAGCCTATTTAGATCCTAAATATCTCGAGTACGTTGAGATCGGCCAGCAAGCCACCATTAAGTTACCCAACGGGCAGGATATAAGGGGCAAGATAGAAGAACCTACTGAACTGGTGACTAAGATCCCTAAGCAGCTCTCTGGCCCTTTCGATGGTGAGAAGGCTGCACTAAAAGTAACGCTAACATTGGATGATGTTTTACCTTTCACTGTAGAGGGCGTTCCAGTTGAAATCAGTTTTGATTACCAATGGTAACTATAATCTGTATATGAAACATCAAATTGTCGTTTTTGATACACTCCTGAAGGGTTCAACTTCTCCGCCTTTTTCTGGAAAGTTGCAACGATTCGACAAGCTCATGTGATGTATAAGAGGGAAATTGTGATGCGTAATAGGACTTGATGAATACTGCTGTATTCATCATAGTTTGTAGCCTATTTTATTTAAGAAATAGGCTACAAACTCTATGGAACTAGCGCAAAATATCCATTGCAAACAGCTTTGTCTGACTATAACAATCTAATGAATCCACCGACTGATTAACGGTGCGCGTTTACCGTGCGATCTGCCGCCCAATGTCTTAATCCTGCCAGCTTTTCACGCATGACAACCGATAACGGTCGTGTATTCATTAACTCTGCAATCAGAAGGGGTTGATCAACATCTTGGTTAGTGGCTCTTGCGGTATAAATGGCCGAGATAACAGCTTGCTCAATTTCAGCCCCCGAAAAACCTTCACTTGCCATAGAAAGCTGAGCTAAGTTCAAAATACTCGGATCAAGACTACGCTTTTTAACATGGATAAGAAAAATCGCTCTGCGGATCTCGTCATCCGGCAAGTCGACAAAGAAAATCTCATCCATTCGCCCTTTACGCATCAGCTCTGGTGGCAATGCGCTAATATCATTGGCTGTGGCAACCAGAAACACATCGGACTCTCGTTCGGCCATCCAAGTCAAAATAGTCCCAAGGATCCGCTTCGATGTGCCATCGTCACTGTCGCCACTGCTTAGGCCTTTTTCTATTTCATCAATCCACAAAACACACGGTGACATCACGTCAGCAAGTTCGAGCGCTTGACGAAGATTCTTCTCTGTTTCACCGATATATTTATTGTACAGCGCTGCCAAGTCCATCTTTAGCAGAGGCCTTTGCCACAATCCAGCTACCGCTTTGGCTGCTAAGCTTTTACCACTCCCCTGCACGCCTAACAGTAAAATACCTTTGGGACTGTCGATCGCACTTGCGTGACCTAATGATGGCGAACGGTGCTGCAACCATGTTTTAAGGTTATGCAAACCCGCCACTTGAGAAAAGTCGCTAGTGTCGTATTCAAACTGCAGTACCCCATCCATATTGAGCAGTTCAAACTTACCACGGTTAACAATATCGATATCGGAGTAAGTGATCGCACCGTCATCCACAATGGCTTTATGTGCCAAACGACGAGCATCATCAAAGGTCACCCCTCTTAGATTATCAGCAAGTTTTAACGCCGCTGACTCATCGACGTCAATATTAAAGCCTTGTTGATTAGCCTGCTTAACCTGCTCATTGATAATATTAAGTAGCTGAGTACTATTAGGTAATGACAGTCGAAAATGAGCGCAATAGCGCTTAATCTCTGCCGGGATCTCAAAGGCATGACTAATCAACACTATGGTGTGCTGCAGCGCTTCATACTCCAATGCTATCTCTTTAAGTAAGCGTATATTCTTGGGTTCATCAATAACAAAAGGATGAAAATCGCAAAGTGCATAGATCCCACGTTGGGTCGTCGACTTTATCTGCCCCAAAATATCGCTAGGCTCACTATTAAACTTCTGCACTCCCATGTCTTTATCGACTCGCGATAGCCCTTGCGTAATACTCCAACTGAACAGGGGTTGATACAGTACCAGCGACACCTTTTTGAGCAACTCAATGACTCGGTACTCTTCATAGGTTTCGATAATCACAATGGGGGTATTGGAACGCAAAACTGCTGTCAAATCCCTGATATCTTGCATTCTTTACTGCCTATTCAATGTAAAACCAATAATAAAGGGACCTTAACGGTCCCTTTCAACAATTGCATGACGCTGCGCTTATACACTATGCCATTAATGGAATAAATAGTTCAGCCAACCTTGCATTCTTAACAAGACTTTTCGCATTATCGCCACGTGCGCAAAATGTTCAGTATAAATTGCGATATGGCCAGAAACACCAGCAGGGAAGCGTTTAATAATTTCATCCTGATCTTCTAGCTCAATCACAACGATAGCTCTGCCACGTACCGTCATAATACTAGAAGTGATAAGCCGACCACCAGACTGGATCTCCCCCTCAGCCATCGCAGGTAATATCTGCGCGACTTTGCCCTTAAAGACGACACCTGGTGCACCGTCCAAAATAACCTCGGCTTCGTCACCTTCCTGCAGTCTTAATAAAGAGTTTTGCCAAAATGAGCCTGCAAAAATACGGTCGTCATCAGGTATGAAACTGAGCAAAGATCTCAGCGGCATAGGCACAGCTACGATCCCTGGACGTAATGCCAACTGTGTCACCATGCCATCAGCAGGCGCTCTAACCACGGTCTGATCTAGGTCAAATTGCGCTTTTTCAAGCTCGCCCTGGATCCCTGCAACTTTAGTATTAACCCCATCTACATTTGACTCAAAAGCTAATCGCACTCTTAATTCGTCAGCATTGGCAGCGGTCAATTGTGCCTCTGATGCTAAATAAAGTTGGCGTTTATTATCAAGCTCTAACTCAGTAAAAGGTGAGTTTGCACCGCCTCTTTTACGACCTTTTTCGTAACGAGCATAAGCTGACTTGGTTCTATCTCTATCAGCAGTCACTCTTACCACTGAAGCTTTAGCCATCTCCCAAGAGGCTTTCAGTTGTGGCACTTCAAGCTCTGCCGCCACTAACGCTGCGCGCTTTTGTTTTACAATGGCTGCATATCCCGTAGGATCGAGCTTAAATAATACATCACCTTTTTTGATCGATGTGTTTGGCTCAACGTCCACTGAAACGACCACTCCTCGTACTAGCGGGTTGATCGGCGTTGTAACGAACATCTCTTTAGCGAAAGGTGTGTAAGGATGGTTGTAGTTCATTAATACAATCAATGCGCCAACAATAAAGATGCCGCCTAAAATTGCTGTCGGGACCGTCCATTTTGTCAGTGGGATCTTGAATATTTTAAAAATAGCGATACAAATTGCGGTATAAGTAAGAACAAGTAATAAGTCCATGCTACGCCTTCCCCTCTAGTGATCCACTGGTCTCTTCGACAACGGGCTCGACCTGCTCTACAGCAGTATGACGACCTTCAACAGCGGCTAACCTTTGTTCTAATTTTCTCACGGTTTCAGTCAAGCCCTTGACCTCGCTGTCTAAAATCTGTTCTTTCTCGATAACTTGGTTGAAACCCCAACCACGATCTTCGCGATACAAGGTGGCCCAGATCCACAAAAAAGGCCAGATAGCGTGTAGCGTAAAAAGGCTAACCCAACCAGCAACATGAATAGCATCTTGCTGAGGATGATTTCGATCTTTTGCTATTTCATAAGGGATGTCGTGAATTGCTATCACACCATAAAAAATAAAAATGGCGACAAAAAAGATAATTCCTAATGCAAAGTAATCTAAAAACACAGCGCACTCCTTTAAATGTGTTAATTACGGGAATTAATTATCCCCACCGCAATAAAAACATCTTGGCAACAAATGTCGTACAAAGCCATATTTATTTGATTTAAAACTTTATATTAGCGTGCGCTTTTTTTCTAAAACTACGTGATCTGCCACACATTTATTACCTATCTTACTTTAGAAGGTTTAACCTCAGGGTAGACTAATAATCATAATAAACCTTGCCTCAAACCAGTGATTTAACTTGGTGTGAGAGTAAGCCCCCTACACGACTAATAAAGGTACAAACCATGATAGGTACAGCGTTAAGTGCGGGCGCAAAACGCGCGATGCTTCTTGGATCGGGTGAATTAGGCAAAGAAGTGGCGATTGAACTGCAGCGCTTTGGGATTGAAGTGATTGCTGTTGACCGCTATGCCAATGCACCAGCAATGCAGATAGCTCACCGCAGTCACGTCATCAACATGCTTGATGCAGCAGCACTAGAGCAAGTCATTTCGTTAGAAAAACCAGACCTTGTGATCCCAGAGCTTGAAGCGATTGCCACTCAAGCATTGGTTGAGTTAGAGGCGAAAGGGGTCAACATCATCCCAACCGCCAAAGCCACTCAATTAACGATGGATAGAGAGGGTATTCGCCGTCTAGCAGCTGAAACATTAGCAATCCCCACTTCACCATACTTTTTTTGCGATACACAAACACAATTCAAACAAGCCATTACCGCTATTGGTTTACCTTGTGTGGTAAAGCCCGTAATGAGCTCATCAGGTAAGGGTCAAAGCGTTATCCGCACTGAATCTCAAATAGATGCTGCTTGGCATTATGCTCAAGAAGGCGGAAGAGCTGGCGGTGGACGGGTTATTGTCGAAGGGTTTATCGCCTTTGATTATGAGGTCACCCTACTGACGATTAGCGCGATTAATGGTATTCATTTTTGCGATGCGATTGGCCATCGTCAAGAAGAGGGGGATTACCGAGAATCATGGCAGCCACAGATTATGTCTGATGTCGTAAGGGCAAAGGCACATGACATCGGCGAGAAAGTAGTGCAAGCGCTGGGGGGTTATGGCTTGTTCGGTGTCGAACTCTTTATTAAGGGTGATGAAGTTTATTTCTCAGAAGTATCACCAAGACCACACGATACCGGCATGGTCACCATGATAAGCCAAGATTTATCTGAATTTGCGCTACACGTGCGGGCTATATTGGGCTTACCTATCAGCAATATTGTTCAACACGGCCCCAGTGCATCGGCAGTGATCTTGGCAAAGGGACACTCAAACAACATTCAGTTTTCAGGTATAGCAGAAGCATTAGTTGAGCCAGATACTCAAGTTAGATTATTTGGTAAACCAGAGATAGATGGCTCAAGACGCTTAGGCGTCGCTTTAGCCAGAGACACCACGATTGAACGAGCAGTAGATAAAGCCCTCGCCTCGGCTAATAAAGTTAAGGTCATTCTCTAGTAAAAAGTTCTGTAGTCAAAAGCCCGTTAGCAAAAAGCCCTTTATGTAACGCTACATAAAGGGCTTTAATATTTTGACTGGCACCAACCGTTAGTTAACCGTGTTTACAGCGTCACCCTTTAGAAAGCCGCTAACATTATTAACCGCAATATTCAGTAGATTTTGCCTAGCCTCAATTGTTGCCCATGCATTATGCGGTGAAATACTAATATTGGGCGCCTTAAGCAGAGGATTGCTTGCTTGTGGAGGTTCGCTCGACAACACATCTACGCCGCTAAAAGCAATCTGCCCTTGCGCTAACGCATCAGCCAGCGCGAGCTCATCAACCAAGCCACCACGAGCAGTATTGATTAACATTGCAGTGGGCTTCATCTGCTTTAATACACTGCGATTAATTAACTTATCAGTACTCGCCGTTAAGGGGCAATGTAGCGAAACAATATCCGCATCCACAAACAAGCTATCTTGCGTAACCCAAGTGCAGCCAGTGGGGAGTACAACCTTAGCGTTACGAGTATTCACGATAACCCGCATACCGAATGCCTTTGCAATTTGAGCCGTCGCTTGGCCAATATCACCAAAACCTATCAAGCCTAATGTCTTACCTTTTAACGATTGCAGTGGCGATAAAGTAAAACAGAAATCTTCACTCTCAGACCACTGACCTTGCTTCACAGCCTCTGAGTGACGCGCTACCTGTTGAGTCGCGTGGAGGATATGGGCAAATACCATTTGTGCAACGGCATCAGGCCCGTAACCTGGCACATTGGTCACTAGGATCCCAAGTGCAGTGGCAGCGTCGATATCAACAACATTAGTCCCAGTTGCAAGTACACCAATATATTTAAGATTGGGCAATTGCTTGAGGGTCTTTGCATCGAGTACAGTTTTATTGGTCAGCAAAATCTCGGCATCTTTACAGCGAGCAAGTACGTCTTGTGGTGCAGTCCGTTCATAACAGGACAGCTCACCCATTGAGGCAAGAGGCTGCCAACTTAGGTCGCCTGGATTTAGTGTGTACCCATCTAAAATGACTATCTGCATCTATTATTCTCACGCTGGAATGTTGGCTGGAAAACTTAAGCGCTAAAGCTTAAGCCCTAAAACTTAAGACTTGCCCCTATATTAGCTTGGCCTTGCCACATGATGTCCGTCTGAATATTCCAAAGACAACCCTGTCCGCTGCAAAACAGTTCATTATTTGAATTTACAAAGGTCGCGTAACCCTTAACCTCAGCGAACAACGAAAATGCACTGGTTACTTGATACTCTACGCCCCCTCCTAATGCGACTGAAAAGCGGGTCTCATTAGAGTAGGCGCCGCTGGGTCTCATTTGAGTTAAACCCAAACTGGTGGTGACATAAGGCTTAACGTCTTTCATTGGAAAATACAAAGTGCCGCCGACATGAAAATAGTCAACATCCATTTTGGTGATAACATCGGGACTGAAAGTGCCGCTGGCACGTAGATCAGTCGATTGATGACTATAAAGCAGGTAAACATTGCCAGGATCTTTAGTCGTAAAACCTAACATCACGCCATAGTTTTCAGCTTCAGACACTTTGACGGTGCCATTATCTTCACTTTGGGTGCTGTAAATATCGAAATCACTCGCGCCAAAGCTATAACCACCAAAGGGGGCCACATAGACTTCAGCCACTGCGGGCAAAGAACAAAACGCGGTCAATACAAATGCTAGGCTTTTTCTCATAACAGATCCTTCTCGTTAATCATTATTATGCAGGGTTAGCGCATACCTCTATCACTCTTAACCCTATCATAAGCTGCTTGAATATCTTGAGCTTTTGTTTTTGCCAGTTCCATCATTTCTGCAGGTAGCCCTTTAGCGACTAATTTGTCAGGATGATGCTCGTTCATTAATTTACGATAAGCTCTTTTAATATCTTGGTCAGACATCGACTCTTCCATACCTAAAACATCATAAGCGTCTTCAATTGAAGTATGGTTACCATTGCCGCCATTTCGATGGAAATTGAACTCCGCCTGCCAGCGCGTAAGTAAATCGTCTAATTGCTTTTGGCTGAAGCCTAACTCTTTAGCAATGGTCGATAGAATTGAATGCTCTTTAGGATCCAAGGTGGCATCTGATAACGCCGTTTGAATTTGGATCTCTAAAAACATCTGCAATACTTCTTTGCGCCCCATTGAGATCAATCTGAAGGTTTTCAAGCAGGCATGGATATCAAAGTTACTTTCCTTTCCTTCTCTAAAGGCGGCTTGCGCATCCGCTCTAGCCTCTCCACTCAGTCGCATTTGATCCATCAACGCATTCGCGATCCGAATATCAACTTCGGTTACTTGTCCAGATGCTTTCGCCACATGGCCCATTACTGCAAAGGTGGTATTAAAAAATAGCGCTTGTCGCTTACTACTATTGCCAATCCCTGCCCGCTGGCTCTGACGGCGATCGTACATATGTCCAAGCCACAAACCGAAAATACCGCCACCGATACGACCAAACATAAACCCGATAATAAAACCGAAAACTTTACCCCAAATTCGCATTACTTACCCTTTTGTATTTCACGTGTTTCAATTTGTGCCAAACGCTCTACCGTACCAACATCGCACCAATAATGATCAAAATAATCACCCACGACTTGCCCATTCGCCATAGCTTCACGCAGCAGCGGCGCAAGCGAAAATGCTTGCGCTGAGACTTGAGTAAACATCTCCGGGTGATAAACGCCCATCCCCGAAAACGTGAGCTTATTTTCCCCGAACATTGAAACCTTGCCATTTAATAGCGCAAAGTCACCCTGTGGATGTTGAATGGGATTATCGACTAACCAAAGATGCGCCAGTTCCCCTGCAGCTAAGCTTTCGATTTTAGGCAGCGCATCAATAAAGACGTCACCGTTAATCACAAAAAATGGCTCATCACCGAGTAAGGTTAATGCTTTTTTAATGCCACCACCGGTTTCTAAAGCCTGCGTTTCCTCACTATAAAAGATTTTCAGTCCCCATTTAGCACCATCACCTAGTGCCGACACCAGCTTATGGCCAAGCCACGCATGATTAATGACCACTTCTTTAAAGCCAGCCATCGCTAGCTTTTCTAAGTGATATACAATCAGCGGTTTGCGCGCCACTTCAACCAAAGGTTTTGGTAGACTATCGGTTAACGGACGTAGTCTTTCCCCACGTCCAGCCGCTAAAATCATTGCTTTCATTTTTTGGCCTTAACTGCGGGGATAATGACACTTCCAATCCATTGGCTAAATTTACTCAGCTCAGGATAGCGACTCGCTATATCACGAATATATTCCAATGTTAACGGAATATCGGCCATATAGGCAGGCTTGCCATCACGGTAATTTAGCCTCGCGAATATCCCAGCAGCTTTGATATGTCGTTGCAGTCCCATCAAGTCAAACCAGCGCTGATACTGTGAAAAACTAACCTCAACAGGCAATAACTGCGCTTCAATCACTTGTTTGTAATGAATAAGCATGAGTTCATTGACGTTATCTTCAGGCCAGCGAATGTAACAGTCGCGTAATAATGAAACCGCATCATAGGTCACAGGACCAATAACAGCATCTTGGAAATCGATAACCTTTAATTCATCGTCTTGCAGCATAATATTGCGACTATGGTAATCCCGATGCATGCCGACTTGAGGCTGCTGTCTGACATTTTCGGTTAACACCTGAAAGGCTATATCTGTCTGAGCTCGTACATCATCACTCGATAATCCAAGGTGATGCTCTGCTAGCCACTCGGTAAATATATTCAATTCCCGAAGCACAAACTCATCGTCATAAATGGGCAATGCTGCTTGATCAGTCGCGATGACTTTAGCGATATCGTTTAACAATAATAACGCTTGTTGGTAATACTGCCTTAGGTTGCTGGGGTTCAATACCGATAATAACTGCACATCGCCGAGATCGCTAAGCAACATAAAACCTTGCTCAGCATCACTAGCGATCACTTTAGGCACAGGTATTCCGGATCTTGAATAAGTTTCAGCTATCTGTATAAACGGAGTGATTGGCACCAGTTTAGGGGGGGAATCAACTACAATATAAGAAACTGAACCAACAATAACTCGAAAGTAACGTCTAAAACTGGCGTCTCCCGAAATAAGTTCCGGTGACACATTGGTGCTAAAATACTGGTTTACCCATGCATTTAACTGAAGAAATCTAGGATCTGACAAGGGCACCTCATGGCTCTCAAGAAGAAATTGCTTTATTATAACGACAAAATGGAAACAGCTAAGCGATTGAAACAAATTATTTGGCTGAGTTGCCCAAGAAAGGGTTCAACTTTTCTCTTCTTCAATAGTCCAAACTAAGAAATCATAATTAATTGACCTAAGATGCAGATCCGTTATTTTCTGGCCTTGAGCCTGCTTCCCCAATTAGCCTTGGCAAATGACGCCAATACTGCAACTGTTGAAAGTTCACAGTGCATTATTGAGCCTCCTGTTAAGCCTTATGTGCCTCTGTATGATTTAGATAATCCTGCAGATCTTGAACGTATCTCCATTATTTCTGACCGCTCTGAAGCTCAAATGGGCAAACAAGCTAAATTCAATGGCGATGTTAGCTTCAGTCAAGGTGGCAGAAACATCTCCGCTGACGAAGCGATTCTTGATCAAGAAGCTGAAGAACTAGCCGCTAACGGTAATTTAGTATTTCAAGATGAATTTTTCACCGTCACGGCCGACTCTTTAGTTGCAAAAATGCGCAGTAATAGCGCGACGTTACAAGGCGCTAAATATTGGCTTAATGGCCAACAGATCCATGGCGATGCCAATAAGTTAGAGATCACCAAAGAAAACAACTTGTTGATGTCGAAAACCAATTTTACAACCTGTCCCGCTGATTCACCTGCATGGTTGTTAGAAGCAGATAGAATCAAAATTGATAGTAAAGAAGAGTGGGGAGAGATTTGGGACGCCAAGCTAAAAATTGGTGGTGTACCAATTATGTATATTCCATACATGACAATTCCCGTCTCAGATAAACGAAAATCTGGTTTTTTATTCCCGTCCTTTAGTACCAGTACTACTAACGGTTTTGAAATAGCGACACCTTATTATTGGAATATCGCGCCAGAGTTCGATCTAACATTTACCCCTAACTATATGTCTGCTCGTGGCTTATACACTAAAACCGAATTTCGGTATCTCGCTGGCGAAAAGCAACAAGGTCAACTGAACTTTGAATTTTTACCCGATGATAACAAGTTAACCAATAGCCCTAACCGTTACCTTTACCATTGGGAACATAGCGGTGCAATAGACAAAAACTGGCGCGTACTGGCAAATTATACCGACGTATCAGACAATAACTACTTCAACGATCTGAATTCAGATGTACAGCGCGCTACCGATAACCAATTGACGCGTATTGGTGAAATTAGTTATTTTGAAGAAAACTGGGATATTAGTGGTCGCGTACAAGATATCAAGGTACTTGGAGAGGAAGAGAAACCTTACCAAGTCATGCCGCAGTTCACCTTTAACTACCGAGCACCTGAATATTGGAATGGCTTTGATGTTAACTTGATGAGCGAAGTCACCAACTTCTCACATCAGGACAGTGAATACTCAACCGCTACGCGCTTACATATTGAGCCAAGCATCTCCTACCCAATTCATGGCCCAGCGGGCTCATTGACGAGCGAAGTCAAACTGCTGCAAACCAATTATTGGCAAGAAGACAATTCAAATCGATCAACTTCAACACTTGATGACACTGTTAGTCGAACTTTACCGCAAGTACGAATTCACGGTCAGATCAATTTTGAGCGCTTTACTGACTATTTTGATACTAATTACCGCCAAACCTTGGAACCGCAATTCCAATACCTTTATGTTGGCTATGAAGATCAATCTAACATCGGTATTTACGATACAGCGCAGTTACAAGAAGACTATAACGGACTCTTTCGTGAGCGCCGTTTTTCAGGCTTAGATCGCATTGCAGACGCGAATCAGTTTACGTTAGGTTTAACCACCAAACTGTTTGATGAGCAAAACAAAGAAATATTTAAATTTAGCTTGGGACAAATTATTTACTTAGAAGATAGCCGTGTCGGTCTTAATGACGTTAATGGCAGTACTGATAACTTTGTCCAAGAAAACACTTCGAACTCAGCTCTTGCTGCAGAACTAAGCACCCAGCTTTATGCTGATTGGTTCTTAAGTGGCTCAATTCAATATGATGCCAAAGAGAGTGAGAATAAGAAAAGTGAGCTCACGGTTGATTATCGCCCAGGCAAGAATAAACTGCTGCAAGCAAGCTATCGCTATGTCCCCGACCTGCTAAACACCAATACCAACGAGTCGGTTGATATTAAACAAGTCGGCTTTAGAGGTGCATGGCCAATTAATGACAGCTTATATTTGGTTGGAAACTGGTATTATGACCTCAATGAAAGCCGCAGCGTTGAAACCTATACCGGATTTCAATATGAAGCATGTTGCTGGGCACTCCGTTTGAGTTATCATTACCGCATTAAGACCAATTACATTGACGAAGACAATCCAGTCAATGATACTCGAGAACTATTTGAAAGCGGTGTTTACCTGAATTTTGTGATAAAAGGTTTAGGTGGCTCAGGTCCGTTAGGGGTCTCCGATATGCTTAATGATGGCCTCTTTAACTATCGCAAACCACTTTATTTAAAGAACTAAATTAACAAAATTAGCTAAAATGCTGAACCTAGCCGATGACAAGCAGTCAAAGCAGGATAAAAGAATCATTAACCCAGTATGAAAATACTGTAAATGACATCATAAATGCCAAGGATTTTTGTGGATGAAACGCTGTAACCGATTGATTTTTGCTTTACTAACATTGGCGATGAGCCAACTTGTTCACGCTGCGGTTGAACCATTAGATCGCGTCACAGTGCAAATTAATGAAGGCATCATTTTAGAAAGTGAAGTGGCTGGAATGGTTAAGACGATTAAAGCCAATGCCGCTACCGCAGGGCAAAAGCTACCATCAGATACTGCACTGCGAACACAGGTTATAGAACGCCTTATTTTGACTCGCTTGCAGATGCAGATGGCTGACCGTATCGGTCTTCATATTGGTGATCTCCAGTTAGACCAAACGATTGAAAACATCGCTAAAGAGCAAAAAATAACCGTTGAGCAGATGAAAGCGCAGATCGAACTTGATGGCACCTCTTTTGCCCAATATCGTGAACAGCTGCGTGAAGAAGTGACTCTCGGTGAAATCCAACGTATTCAGGTGCAACGACGGATCCAAGTTTCGCCGCAAGAAATTAACAACCTAGTCAAGCTGATTAACGAGCAAGGCTTGAAAGATGTAGAATTCCAGATTGGTCACATCTTAATCGATGTTCCAAACAATGCTACCAGCGCCGAGCTTGAAGCATCAAGTAAAAGAGCGGCTACGGTATTGAAACGCTTAAATGATGGTGATGACTTTAGAAGTATTGCCATTGCAGCATCTGCAGGTCCAAAAGCACTTGAAGGTGGTCTTTGGGATTATATGAACATCAACGAAATGCCAACGCTTTTCGCTGAAGTTGTTAGCGATGCAAAAGTCGGTGATATAATAGGTCCAATCAAGAGTGGTGCAGGTCTTCACATCCTAAAAGTCATGGATGCACGCGGCTTACAGACTCAGGAAGTTAAAGAAGTCAAATCTCGCCACATACTATTGACGCCATCTCCGATCCTTTCGGAAGAGCGAGCCAAGAGCATGCTGGACCGATTCTTAGCCCAAATCCGTTCTGGTGACGCCAAGTTCGAAGACTTAGCACGCCAGTATTCAGAAGACCCTGGTTCTGCAGCTAAAGGCGGCGAACTGGGTTGGGCAGATCCAAACATCTGGGTTCCAGCATTTAAACAAACATTGAACTCTCTCAAAGAGGGTGAAATAAGCGAGCCATTCCGCTCAACTCATGGCTGGCACATTGTTCAGCTTGAAGGGAAGCGCACGACCGATGCAACCGATAAATTTAATACAAACCGAGCTCATCAGTTAATATATCGTCGTAAATTTAACGAAGAATTACAGAACTGGTTAGATGAAATGCGTAGTGAGGCATTTATCGATATTTTCGAGCCGGAACCGAATCGAGGTTAACCATATTGTCGACTAAACGAATCGCTATCACGCCGGGTGAACCGGCGGGTATAGGCCCAGATTTAGTGATACAACTAGCTCAGCAGGCTTGGCCTGCTGAGCTAGTTGTTTGTGCTGATCCGGAACTATTACAAACTCGAGCCAAAAAGCTTGGGTTATCAATTCAACTGCGACCTTACCAGCCAAATCAGCCTCCTAAAGCTCAAGAAGCCGGTACGCTTACCATTGTTCCATTTACATTGGAGAGCGAAGCGGTGTGCGGCAAACTTAATGAGCAGAACAGCCATTATGTTGTCGATACACTGCGTTTTGCAGGTGAGAAAAACATGGTTGGCGAATTTGATGCCGTGGTTACTGGTCCCGTGCATAAAGGGATTATTAACCAAGCAGGCATCCCATTTAGCGGCCATACGGAGTTTTTTGCTAACCAAGCAAATTGCCAAGATGTTGTCATGATGCTTGCTGCTCCTGGTTTACAGGTTGCACTTGTCACCACACATATTCCACTGGCTTATGTTGCAAAGGCAATTACTCGAGACCGACTACACCAGATAGTCAAAATTCTACACAAGGATCTTGTTGAGAAATTTGCTATCCCTTCACCTAAGATTTATGTCTGTGGCCTAAATCCGCATGCGGGTGAAGACGGTCATTTAGGCAGAGAAGAGATTGATATCATCATACCTGCGCTCGAAGAGTTGCGAGCGTTAGATATGAATATTATTGGTCCACTGCCTGCTGACACAATATTTCAACCCAAATACTTAGAAGATGCTGATGTGGTACTCGCGATGTACCACGATCAAGGCCTTCCAGTACTAAAAGCTAGAGGCTTTGGCAGTTCAGTCAATATTACTCTAGGATTACCCTACATAAGAACATCGGTCGACCACGGTACGGCCTTAGAGCTTGCAGGCACTGGTTCTGCTGATATTGGTAGTTTTGTCTGTGCATTAAATAGAGCCATTGATTTGGCTGCAAAGAATTAGTGAAAAAGTTATCTCATGAGTAATAAAGTACATTTAGGCCATACGGCTAGAAAACGCTTCGGTCAGAACTTCTTGACCGATCAGAACGTGATCAATCGAATCGTCGGTGCTATTTCGCCAGATAACGATCACGTTATGGTTGAAATTGGTCCAGGCTTGGCAGCGCTTACTGAGCCCGTTGCTAGCGGTATCGACAAGTTAACCGTCGTCGAGTTAGATAAAGATTTAGTTGAGCGTCTAAAAAAACACCCGACGCTAAAAGATAAGCTTGAGATCCACCAAGGTGATGCTCTTGACTTTGATTTTAAACAGCTAGTACGTGAAGATATGCAGATGAAGGTGTTTGGTAATCTGCCATATAACATCTCTACGCCACTCATGTTTCATCTATTTGAGTTTGCACAATACATCGAAAATATGCACTTCATGCTACAGAAAGAGGTGGTATTGAGATTGTCGGCAAGCCCTGGCACTAAAGCCTACGGCCGCCTTACCGTGATGGCACAATATCATTGCCAAATCATGCCGGTGTTGGAAGTTCCACCAGAGTCTTTTACTCCGGCACCAAAAGTAGACTCAGCGGTAGTACGTCTAGTGCCTTTTAAAGTCAAACCCTTCCCTTGTAAAGATGTGGAAATGTTAAGGCATTTGACAACAACCGCCTTTAATATGCGTCGTAAGACACTGAGGAATAACCTCAAACACATGTTAACTGATGATGAGTTCGCACAGCTTAATATCGACCCTACATTGCGACCAGAGCAAATAAGTGTTGAACAGTACGTTGCTATGGCAAATTTGTTCATCGACAAGCAAGTGTAAGTTTTACCCGCAACAATGGCTAAAAACAATTTGAAAGGGCATTAATTTGCCCTTTCTATTTTCTGCGATTCAAACCACATTCTCTATCAATTACAAACAACTCCCATTACTATACTGTTAACTCATTCCAGATTTTTCATACTTGAGGCTAAACATGACCCAGAGTACGACATCCGTAAAAGTTGAAGTCAAAACGGAATATATTGAAGCCCAGTCGACCCCAGAGGAAGAGAAGTATTTATTCAGCTATACCATCACCATTATTAATCTGGGTGACCAAGACGTAACCCTAAAAAGCCGCCATTGGTGTATAACTGATGCGAACGGACGTAAAAGTGAAGTCCAAGGAGCCGGAGTCGTTGGTGAAACCCCAACCATAAAGCCAAACACTGCGTATCAATATACCAGCGGCACAGTACTGGAAACACCATTCGGGGTCATGGAAGGTAGCTATACCATGCAAAACAGTAATGGTGATGAGTTTAAAGCACCGATTTCAGCATTCAGTCTTGCCATTCCTGGCTTGCTTCATTAAGGGTTTTATTGTTACATGGCAAATTATTTTGTAGGAGATGTTCAAGGCTGTTTTGATGAGCTGGAATTAGTACTCAATAAAGTGGGGTTTAACCCTTCAATAGATTGCCTATGGGCGGTAGGTGACTTGATTGCACGTGGTCAGGGATCGCTGCAAACCCTACAATATTTTAAGTCATTGCAAGGCTCAGCTAAGGTGGTGCTCGGTAACCACGATCTCCATTTACTCGGGGTGCATGGAAAAATAAAACGCGCTAACCCCAAAGATAATTTAGGCGAGTTGTTAGCCTCTCCAGATATAGGCGCATTGGTTGATTGGTTGCGTCTTCAGCCACTTTATCAAGAATATCCCGAGCAGAACATACTAATGACCCATGCCGGTATCCCACCACAATGGGATCTCAGTACACTAAGAAACAAAGCAGATATCGTCGCAGAAGCACTGCAACAGCCGGATTACTTAACCGCTCTGATTGCAAAAATGTACACTAACTCAGTTGCTCACTACAGTGATGATCTATCTGAGCTAGATAAGAAAATCTATACCATTAACGCACTGACACGCATGCGCTATCTTTACCCCGACGGTCGTCTAGATTTTGACTGCAAATTACCCATAGAACAATGTGATAATCCTCAACTGTCACCTTGGTTCACCCATCACGCCATACTTCGCCCTGAACATACACTCGTCTTTGGTCACTGGGCAGCAATTATGGGCGAAGTGAACTCTCCAGCACTACAAGCGCTCGACACTGGCTGTTGTTGGGGAGAACATTTAACCCTGTGGCACTTAGAATCAGACCAGAAAATAACTCAAAATAAGTTAAAAGAAAGTTAAACTTAACGCGCCTACGGTCGATATAACATAATAGCGCGCCTTCCAATGTGATTGTTGTCACCTAGCAGAATAAAATAATAATAAACGGAGCTTCTATGAAATTAAATGTTGCCACTAGAGTGATTGGAGGGTTTACAGTTGTGACCTTCCTGCTTATCGTATTAGGTACCGCATCATGGTTTACCAATAATAAGCTAAAAACCAGTACGACATTATTGCAAGAGCTCAGCCTGCCAGCTTTAGAATCGAGTAACCTTCTTTCTCAAACCTTATCTCAGCAAGAGAAGCAAATTTTAGTGGCGTATCACAGCCCAGATAGCAAAGCGGTACCGGCAATTAAATCTCAGTTTGCATCAGCAAGTAGAACTTTCTCACAAGAGCTAAGCAAACTGACCACTTTAGTGAGTGACAAAAGTGATTTTAGCCAGGTCATTAGAAAACTAAAAAGTAGCTATGGTCAGTTTAAAAATGAAAGCGAAAACATGATTGCTACTCATGAAAATGCACTAATAACTCAATCCCAAATTAAAAACAAATACGATGCTGTTGAAGTGGCAGTCGATGATAGCGCGTCACTTTTACTCGATCTTATCGATATGGAGTTGAGCGAAGACATCATCCAACAAGAGATAGCCGCCACAGCAAGTGCACTAGATTCAAGCTTAAGCGGTATCGTCAGTACTAGCTTTGATTTGATTGGCACCACTGACAAATCAAAATTTAATACCATTTCTAAAGAGCTCGATTACATCGTCAGTGACACCAAGAGTAGACTGCAATATGTGACATCCCACTGGGAAGGTGTTGTCGAAGCGGATCTCATTGATGAGATTAATGTTGAAGCGGCAAAAGTATTTGTACTCGTCAAAGGTAACAACTCTTTAATTGACTTAAAAGCCAAAGAGATTGAGTTAATTAGCAAAGCGTCTCTTTTACTCAGTACCGTTGATAAGGAGGCTAGTAACGTCAACAAGCAGATGACAAGCCTTACTTCTCTCATTGAGTCATTCTCCAAAGACGTCAGCGAGAGCGCAATTAAAGATATCGATAGTGCCAGCATACAAACACTGATCTTAGTGCTCATTGCCATTCTGGTGGCCATTGTGGTCAGCATTGCTGTCGTTCGTCCCCTTAGCCGTTCATTAGACAAAATTAATCACGCGCTCAATGTACTCGCATCAGGCGATCTAACTCATAAGCTCGATGATTCAGGGCATGATGAGTTTGCCAAATTATCAAGTAACTGCAACAAACTTGTCGACAGTTTACGTGCCCTCATCCAAGGTATACTTGACCGCTCTGACCAACTTGCAGCCGCAGCAGAAGAAACCTCAGCCATTACAGCCCAAACAACAGTAGGCATTCAAGAGCAGAAGAGCCAAGTGGATCAAGTCGCTACTGCAACCACTCAGCTAAGCTCTAGTGCGCTGCAAGTGACAGCGAGTGCCGATGAAGCCTTAAGCCAGATAAAAGCGGCAGACGATGAAAGCCAACATATGCGTCTCATCGCTGATGAAAATAAGCGTACAATTCTTGCCTTGGCTGATGAAGTATCAAAAGCTGGAGTGGTGATTAATAAGGTTCATGCAGACAGTGCCTCAATAGGCTCGATATTAGATGTGATTAGAGCCATTGCAGAACAAACTAACCTGCTTGCACTCAATGCTGCAATTGAAGCTGCACGAGCTGGTGAGCAAGGACGAGGCTTCGCCGTGGTAGCAGATGAAGTGCGTAGTCTTGCCTCTAGAACTCAAGATTCAACCCAAGAGATCCAGCAGATGATTGAAGTACTACAACAAGGTACTCAAGAGGCTGTCGCGGTTATGGAGCTTGGTCGTTCGCAAGCAAAATCCTGTGTTGATAAAACAGAACAAGCAAATAACGCCCTTGAAAGTATCAGTAATGCTGTTCACAAAGCTCACGATTCTGGCACCCATATTGCCCATGCGGCGCAAGAACAAAATCTGGTCAGTCAACAAGTCTCAGAAAAGCTAGAACACATCGCGGCGATTTCAGAAGAAACTTCAACGGGTGCAGATCAAACGGCGCAGTCTAGCCATCAAGTTGCACAACTCGCAGAAGAGCTACAAGCCTCAGTGAAAGAATTTAAAGTTTAATAACTTTTATAATTTAAAAAGGAGGACTGTTTTACAGTCCTCCTTTTTTATAGCCAAATTATTTGGCTTCAATATTGGTAGCGATTAAATATCCGCCACAATGATTGTTACACCAAATAAATACCTGCAAGACGGATAGCACTCCAACCAACATAAGCCTGACTGCATTAATATACTAATTCACTGTTTACATTAAACCGTTATTGCTTAGTACTAAGTGACACATATAAAAAAACCGGGAAGTCCCGGTTTTTTATATTTATATACGTCGAAAAGTAGAATTAACCGCCAGCTAAACGTTCTTTAATCGCTGTCGTAATTTCACTTGCTGAATGGCCATTACTTTCAGCCCATGCAGCGATAGTAAGACCATCACTTTCAGCTCGACCTAGGTTAGATACCGGCAATCTCTTTGTGACAAAGGTACCTACTGCATTAGAGCCATTCTTCATAGCCACTCTCAGCAAGCTATCACCATTACATGAAACACCGTCATATATATTACGCAATTTAACACGGCTTTCTTTTAGCTTCTTACGCAAACGGTTTTTATCATCACTGACAACATAGTTACAAATATTGGCAGCTAATTGATCTTGGTTTGCTAAGGCTGGAGTTGAAATCGATATTGAAGATGCCACAATCAGTGTAGCGATGCTCATAGATAACAAGCGCATCAGACACTCCTTATTATTTTAGTTTTTATTTATTATATTAAGAAAGCACTTATCGATATGCCTTCTTTATTATCATTACAACAGGGTACTAAACAACCCGTCTAATTTAACACTTTTTAACCATTTTTATAAAGCTATATTCCAATTGTTTACTACTTATAGCTACATCTCTCGACATTTCCAACCAAGAACCATCATCCCAATGCGGGAAATAGGTATCGCCTTCAACATCCAGTGAAATTTCGGTTAAATATAAAACATCCGATATACACAAAAGGCTTGCGTAAAGTTGACCGCCTCCGATAACAACCAGCTCTTCACAGTCGCCTGCAGCGAGCTTAGCATCCTCAAAACAGGTCACCGTAGTGACACCGTCTATAGCCAAATCCGTTTGACGACTAATCACTATATTATGCCTGCCTGGCAACGGTCGACCAATTGACTCATAGGTCTTTCGCCCCATCACGATAGGTTTACCTAGGGTTACAGCCTTAAAATGGCGTAGATCTTCAGGGAGGTGCCATGGCATCTTATTGTCTTTACCAATAACGCGGTTATTCGCCATAGCGGCAATCATAGCAATTTTCAAAATACTTCCTTTTACATTTTGTTAGATGACTGGACGCGAGCGAAAATAAAGTAAGCTTGGCATAGCAAGGCCGACAGATAGTGCGCCGAGAATGAATACAGTTTTAAGCCCATTACTGATGACTTCTGATATCAGTTCCGGGCTGACATGGGATTGTGCCGTCAATTGGACTAATGCTATCACGGTATTAAATGCGTAGGAGCCAGGGATCATCGGAATGATCGCTGCAACAGCGTACATCAAAGGTGGCGCGAGATGACGCTTAGCAAAACCAATTGTAACTATCCCTACGAGCGCAGCAGCAAAAAATGTTGCCCATTCAATAGGGAGTCCTAGGCTTAACCACATCGTGCGGCTGCCATGCCCTAGTGCTCCCGCTATTGCACAAAAAGGCAGGAAACGACGCGGTACATTAAACAGCATCGCAAATCCTACTGCAGGAATCGCTGAAAACACCGCATCATTTAACATGCTTAGAATAAGCGACATCATAAAAACAGCCCACCTATTTGCATTGCCATAGTGATCCCTATTACTGACGATACCGTCAGTAACGTCGCGTGGCCCCAGCGAGAAATGCCGACGTTTAGGTGTCCCTTTACCATATCCGATATAGCATTAATCATCGGAAAGCCTGGCACAAGCATCAATACACTCGCGGCCATGGGTAACTTGGGCGTGTCGGTTAAATCAAATTGGTAACCCGTTTGCGCAATAATAGTCGTAACGAATGCTGTAACACTGAAATTGAGGAGTAAATTGAAATGACGTTTGGCGATAGAAAGTCGAACAAACATACCGATAGCTGAAGCTAAAAATGTAATCAGGCAAGCCGTAATGTCTCCCCCGAATAGGTGACAAAAACTAGCACAAGATAAGCCAATCATAGGGACTACATATTTTGCTGGATAAGTCTTAGGTTCGATGCGGCTGACACGTTTACGCACTTCATGCAGGCCGTATATGCCTTTTTCGGTCAACAGACAGATACGTTGAAGCTCGCATACAATGGTCATATTAATACCATGCTCACGCGTTCGTCTGGTTGTGGTTATACAGCGCCCATGAACAAGGCTAGTTAAAACGAGGCAGTTGGAGGAGATAGAGATTTCGACACTGGCTAAACCTAAAGCATAGCCTAAGCGCTGACTAATCTCTTCAACAAGTTCAGAGTCAGCGCCATAAGCTAGAAGAAGTTGAGCAACCCTAACAACTTGACGTGTAATATCATTTTGTGTGTCGGCGTACAATTCTCAACATCCTCAATTGAAACTATCTATCTTTGATAGATAACCTCAACATCGTAATCATCATCATCAAAATCGTCGTCATCATCGTCAGCGACATAATCTTCGTTGACAGATTCGTTAGCATTTTGATGGTAATTATCCCACTTAAACTCAACTTCGGCTTCGACGTCAACTTTCTCTTCAGGAGGTAGCAACGCAATAAAGTCGAGCAACTTAAGTGCTAATTCAGCTGTACCTTCGCGATTATAAGCGGAAATAGTAAATACTTCGCCTTCCCACTCCAGTTCATTAACAATCTTATCGATTTTTACTTGCAGCTCTTCTTTGAGCATCAAATCGGCTTTGTTAATGACTAACCAGCGTGGCTTACCTGCAAGCTTAGGCGAATGCTTTTCTAGCTCAGCGACAATAGAACGCGCTGATTCTACAGGATTGCTACCATCGATAGGCTCGACATCCAAAATGTGCAACAGCACTCGGCAGCGTTCTAAGTGCTTCAAGAACTGAACACCAAGACCAGCACCATCTGCAGCACCTTCGATTAGACCGGGAATATCCGCAATCACGAAGCTTTGGCCAGGTCTTGGGTTAACAACACCAAGATTGGGCACCAACGTTGTAAAGGGATAATCTGCTACTTTTGGTCTTGCTTTTGATACTGCACGAATAAAAGTCGATTTACCCGCATTTGGCATACCCAGTAGGCCAACATCAGCAAGCAACAACAGCTCAAGTCTCAAGCTACGTACTTCGCCATCAGTACCTAATGTTTTTTGCCTAGGTGCACGGTTAGTACTGCTTTTAAAGCGCGTATTACCCATACCATGGAAACCACCTTTGGCCACAAGCATTTTCTGGCCGTGTATGGTTAAATCACCAAGAGTCTCTTCTGTCTCAGCATCTATTGCTCGTGTACCGACAGGTACTTTAAGCACTAGCTCATCACCGCCATGACCAGTACAGTCTCGACCACGACCGTTCTTACCGCGTTCGGCATTATGGAAGCGTTCAAACTGAAAGGTAATTAATGTGTTAAGGTTTTCGTCAGCCTGCAGATAAACACTGCCGCCATCGCCACCATCACCACCATCAGGTCCACCATCAGGAACATATTTTTCACGTCTAAAACTGACGCAACCACTACCACCATTACCCGCTTCAACACGGATAGTCGCTTCATCGACAAACTTCATACCAACTCCTGGCACCACAGAATGAAAGAATTATACTCTTAACGATTCTAGTCGCCAAAAAACAATTTACTTAATATTAAAAAAAACAAAGCCCCACCAATGGCGGGGCTTTGTATTAATCTTAGCAGAAGCTAAAGATTAATCTTCAATGCTGATAAACTTGCGGCTCTGTGGACCTTTAACTTCAAACTTCACTTTACCAGAGGTAAGTGCGAATAAAGTGTGGTCACGACCGATACCAACATTAACACCAGCGTGGAATTTAGTACCACGTTGACGAACGATGATGTTACCAGCTAGAACTGATTCGCCGCCAAAGCGCTTTACACCAAGACGTTTACTTTCTGAATCGCGGCCGTTACGAGTAGAACCGCCAGCTTTTTTATGTGCCATGAGTTAGACTCCTAATTAAGCGCTAATAGCTGTAATTTTAACTTCGGTGAACCATTGACGATGGCCCATCTTCTTATCGTGGTGCTTACGACGACGGAACTTAACAATAGTTACCTTCTCCGCACGGCCGTGGCTAACAACTTCAGCAACAACCTTACCACCTTCAACTAAAGGTGCACCTACGTGTACAGTCTCACCATCTGCAACCAAAAGAACTTGGTCGAACTCGATAGTTTCGCCTGTAGCGACTTCTAATTTTTCTAAACGAACTGTATGACCGGCTTCAACACGATGTTGTTTGCCGCCACTTTGAAAAACAGCGTACATAGCTATTTTACTCCGATATTCTAAACACGCCGCTCAAACTATATTAGATTGATGCAGGGGTGCTATAAAAGCTTTAATGACAATGGTCGCGGAGTTTACGCTAAGAACTAGCATCTGACAAGAGCTAATTCAGTAAGAATAAAAAAAGACCCAAATATCTCCCAGAATTAGCGACAACTACTGTCTTGCTGCACAAATTTAGGTAGAATCCCCCTATTATAACATTTATGTCTTAAATGAGCTGCTGATTGTCATAGCAGCCAACAAATCAGAGTCTATTTATGGATTTAAACGCCATTCGTCAATTGGCTGATAGCGATATGCAAGCAGTCAATCAACTGATCTATAAACAATTAGAGTCAGATGTAGCCCTAATTAATCAATTAGGTTTTTATATTATTAACGGTGGCGGCAAACGCTTAAGACCTTTATTGTCAATTTTAGCGGCTCGGGCAATCGACTATAAAGGTGATTCTCACTTAAAGTTGGCAGCAATAATCGAGTTTATTCATACAGCTTCACTACTGCATGATGACGTCGTTGATGAATCTATGCTCCGTCGCGGCAGAGAAACAGCGAATGCATTGTTTGGTAATAGTGCCAGTGTATTAGTGGGTGACTTCCTTTATACGCGTTCATTCCAAATGATGACTGAGCTTAAAAGCTTAGACGTACTTGAAATACTCGCTGACGCCACTAACGTACTCGCCGAAGGTGAAGTCCTGCAATTGATGAATTGTAACGACCCAGACACCACTGAAGAAAGCTACATGCGTGTCATCTATTGTAAGACAGCAAAATTGTTTGAAGCTGCAACACGCTTAGCGGGTTTATTAGCCGAAAGCTCTGAAGAGATACAAACAGCACTTGCTGAGTATGGTAAGTTTTTGGGTACCGCCTTTCAATTAACTGATGACCTACTTGATTACACAGCAGAAACAGAAGAGCTAGGTAAGAACATAGGTGATGATTTAGCTGAAGGAAAACCAACTTTACCGTTGATCTTTGCCATTGCCAAAGGTAACGACACAGAGAAAGCGCTCATTAGAGAAGCGATTGAAAAAGGTGACGGTACAGAGCACATTGAAGTGATTATAAGCGCCTTAAAGCGTTGTGGTGCGCTTGAATATACTGAACAGCGAGCCATAGAAGAGTCTAACAAGGCTATCGCCGCATTAGCTATATTGCCAGAGTCAGAATACAAAACAGCACTAATTTCACTGGCTAAGATAGCCGTACAGCGTAGTCACTAGTTTTATTGACTCAATAAAAACGGAGCCAATTGGCTCCGTTTTTTCGTTAAGGGCTTACATTGTCAAAAGGTAAGCTTACTTAACAAATTCGATACCAAGCTTAATATCTGCTTTTAGCGTATCTAGCATTGCATCACGAGCACTTGCTTCAAATGCGCTAACGTCACCATATGCTAATACTTCTTCAACACCATTTTTACCAAGAACAATAGGTTGAGCGAAAAACTCAGCATGTTCGCTGCCGCCGTCTACGTAGGCACATTCAACAACGTTTGCTTCGCCTTGCAAGCCACGAACGAGAGAAAGACCGAAACGACAAGCTGCTTGTCCCATAGAAAGTGTCGCACTACCGCCACCCGCTTTAGCTTCAACAACTTCAGTACCTGCATTTTGGATACGCGTTGTTAACGCTGTAACTTCTTCATCAGTAAAGCTAACGCCTTTAACCTGTGAAAGAAGTGGCAAAATAGTCACACCACTATGGCCACCGATAACGTTCACTTTAACGTCTGCTACGTTTAAGCCTTTTGCTGCAGCAACAAAGGTTTCAGAACGAATAACATCAAGCGTCGTCACACCGAATAAACGGTTCTTATCATACACACCCGCTTTCTTAAGCACTTCAGCAGCAATAGCAACTGTCGTATTCACAGGGTTAGTGATAATAGCGATAAGCGCGGTAGGGCAAGTCGCAGCACACTTTTCAACAAGGTTTCTTACGATCCCAGCGTTGATGTTGAATAGATCTGAGCGATCCATACCAGGCTTACGTGCAACACCCGCAGAAATAAGGACCACATCGGCACCGTCTAATGCAGCAGAAGGATCTTCACCCGCAAATCCTTTTACTTCAACCGCTGTTGGGATGTGGCTTAAATCAACGGCAACACCTGGTGTTACAGGTGCAATATCATAAAGCGACAATTTTGAACCCGCAGGTAGTTGAGTTTTTAATAGTAGGGCAAGCGCCTGGCCAATACCGCCAGCAGCTCCAAGTACAGCAACTTTCATAGTTATCTCCGTCAATTCTCGGATTTTTGTGATTTAGATCCGCTTTTCTAATGGCGCAACAGTACTGGATTCACAACTAAAATTCAATTATCCCTTAGTCGTGTTCATTCTATTCTAGATTCACAATGCCACTTACCATCGCTTTAAACGCCCAGCCCGTCTAGCTTTGCTATCAAATCGCTTGCAAAAGATCAGTATAAAAATAAATAGAATTTATACTCTAATGAATTTAGTACCGCTCAACAAAACAACTCGCTGTGAATTATTATTCAAAAAAACGAATAAAATTTGACATGAAAGGCGAATATAATCATCATAGAGCGGATTTTTTTGAATAAAGAATAATAATATATGCAAACAAGCAAAAATCAGGACGATCTCGTTAGAACCTTTAAGTTGATCTTAAAAGAGGAGCGTTTTGGCTCCCAAAGTGAAATAGTGATAGCGCTTCAAGCTGAAGGCTTTAGCAATATCAACCAATCAAAAGTCTCGCGTATGCTGAGTAAGTTTGGCGCAGTTCGAACCCGAAATGCTAAACAGCAAATGGTTTACTGTTTACCCGCTGAGCTTGGTGTACCAACTGCTGGTAGTCCACTTAAAAACCTTGTACTTGATGTGGATCATAACCAGTCAATGATCGTTGTTCGAACCAGCCCAGGTGCGGCACAGTTAATCGCCCGATTACTTGATTCGATAGGTAAGCCAGAAGGTATTCTAGGCACGATAGCGGGTGATGATACTATCTTTATCAGTCCGTCAAATATCGACATGATTGTGGATACAGTAGAAACGGTTAAATCATTGTTCAATTACATGGATTAACTTTTTCTGCCAGCAAAATAAGGGCGGAAACGCCGCCCTACCTCCCTTTAAGCCAAATGCCAACGCTACCTTTATACAATATATTGAATATGTTATTTTTTATTATATCAATATGGTTATACTGCCAGTAGGGCAGCATTCCTAAGTTGAGGATAATAAAGATGAAAAACAAACTGATTAATGTTTCTGATGTTGGCTGGGAGTCTTGGTCACATGAAAATAATTACGGCAGTGATCAAAAGCACATTGGTGATACTGCTGGGGCTGAAAAAGTTGGCGTAACCATGGAAAAGGTAGCACCAGGCATGGCGTCAGCACTTGCTCATTATCACACTAAAGAAGAGGAACACATTTACGCGATGCAAGGGGAAGCCACTCTCTATATTGATGATGAACCTCATGTTTTTAGCGAAGGAAAATATATCTGCTTCACAGCCAACTCTGGTATCGCCCATAAAATAGTTAATAATAGCGATGCCGATTTCATTTTTTTAGTGGTCGGTAGCCGTGATACCCATGATGTCGTTGTTTATCCCGAAACCAATAAAGTACTCGTCCGGAGTATGAATGAGGTTTATGACCGCAGCCCTACTAGCTACTTTAATAACGATAAAGAAGAACAACAAGAAAAATAGCAGGCATAAA
The DNA here is from genome assembly GCF_002836135.1 of Shewanella sp. GutCb. Taxonomy (NCBI): domain Bacteria; kingdom Pseudomonadati; phylum Pseudomonadota; class Gammaproteobacteria; order Alteromonadales; family Shewanellaceae; genus Shewanella; species Shewanella sp. GutCb. Next base: position 160,105 of record NZ_PJBL01000003.1, read on the forward strand.
AAAACGCACTTATTGTGCGTTTTTTTTACAGATTAACCAGGCTTATGCGGATCGTTCTAAAAAATCTATCGATGGCACAAAAAAGGATGACCCTGTTAGTGCTTGAGTAAAATGCATCAGATGATCATGATTACCTTCTGTATCACCATAGATCATACTTTCGAGCATTTTTTCAAAATTCACCGAGTTTCCACACATAGAGATAAACATTAAACCTTGTTCTTTAACCGAACCATAAGGCATGCTTTGACGTAATATTTCCATTGAATTACCGTCATCATCTTTAAGATTAACTCGCTTAATATGACTTGTTAATGGCTTATCTGCAGAGGCGTATTCAATATTTTCAGCTTTGGTACGACCAATGATATCTTCTTGTTTCTTATCTGGCAGTCGATTCCACTTACTCAAATTATGAGCAAATTTTTGTACATGAATATAACTGCCATTTTTAAACTCGTTATCTTCATCTCCAACCAGTGCAACACTTTGACGGCTACGGCCCTTGGGGTTTTCAGTGCCGTCAACAAAGCCTGTTAGGTCGCGACTATCCATAAAACGGAAGCCGCGCTCTTCATCTATCAACTCTACGAGTCCATCAAACATTTGACACACTTCATTGGCCACTAAGTGGAGAATATCGAAGCGATCACCACGCAGCTGCACAAAGAGATCATATTCGATCGCCGGCGCATCTCTATTCTCTTGATTCATCGCAGGAAATGGCTTTAATTGGCGTGGTCTGCCTACCGGGTAAAGCGCATCCCAATAGTTTGCCCCAACGGCAACAAACCCGTTGAATGCACTATCCGCAAATTGATCTGCAAGATCGTGAATATATTGGGCCACATTTGCAACACATGGGCGCATTTGCGATTCGATACCATCATTAGCATTAAACATTAAATAGACACTGTGCAAATTTCCTTCTGCACAAACTCCTAGTTGTTCACGAGGCATAACCTGACTATCCATTTTTATATGTAACCCTTATTTTGCATTAATCATCGGCAATATTATCTACAACTTTAGCATCTAATAATTCTACCTGACGCACATTAACCAGAATAAAGACTTATATTTAGCCTACTTGCAAAGCGCTATACTTGTGTCACATTGCTTTTGTCTTATAGCATGCGCACGAGTAAGCCGTTAATTAATTTTATATTAAACGCTCTAAACCCAAGCTTACTAAAATTGTCACTAAACGGCGATAAAAACAACACATTAAACGATGAATTAAACTCTCAATGTTTTCTTACCTCACTTCAAACGCGCAGATATTTAGTTAGTGCTACCTCCGTTAGAGTAAAATTAAATGGTGTCGTGTTGCTGTAATTGCCACTTTTTCACCAATATTGATATCTAAGCATTCACTATGGACATCGAGCGTGATGTCATCAATTTGGACCAAATACTGGCAGACATGCCCAAGAAAACGACGCTCAATGACTTCACCTAAGCCCTTGTCGTTTTTAGATATGACTAAGTGCTGTGGCCTTAACAAAAGCTCAGCTTCATCATTTAGCGCCACCATCAGCGGACGGTCACTTTCAATATCACCAATAAGTGTAGACACGGTTTTATCCGCAATCACTTTCGCAGGTAAGTAATTACTAGCCCCTAAAAAGTCAGCGACATACTTATCTTGTGGGCATAGATACAGTTTCTCAGCGTCACCACATTGAACAATTTTACCATGGTTAAACAAAGCGAGCTTATCAGCAAAAACAAACGCCTCATCTTTACTATGAGTTACAAAAACGGCACTTATATTATGTCGCTTTAGGATATGACGGATCTCAAGCATCATCTCTCGACGAACCTTGGCATCTATATTTGAAAATGGCTCATCAAGTAAAAGAACCTCAGGTTCATAGGCTAACGCTCGAGCGATTGATACCCTTTGCTGCTGACCACCCGATAGCTCGTGTGGATATCGCTCCCCTAGCCCGTCCAACTTTACCAGTGACAACATTTTATCTAGTCGCGTCACTCGTTGTGCTTTATTCGCTATTTTCACGCCAAAAAGTATATTTTCTGCCACTGTAAGATGAGGAAACAAAGCGTAATCCTGAAAGATCATGCCGATCCCACGCTTCTCACTGGCGACAAATTTTTTGTCGGATACCACGGTATTACCATTGATTGCGATCTCGCCTTCGGTAATATTTTGCAGACCCGCGATAGCCCGTAACAGTGTCGTTTTACCGCAGCCACTCGGCCCCAACAAGGCAATAATTTCACCTTTTTCAACGGTTAAATCGAGACCTTTCAACACCACTTGTTTTTGGTATTGGCTATGGACATTGCTGACTTGTAAGGTTGCCATACTACTTTTCTTGCTCCAAAGAACGGTTGAGGTATATCAATGGGACTAACCCCACCAACACGATAACAATCGCGGCTAAAGCGCCATGTTCTAGCTGTTCATCAGAGACAAACTGAAAAACATACGTCGCCAAATTTTCAAAACCGATCGGTCTGAGTAACAAAGCCGCCGGGAGCTCTTTCATACACTCAATAAAGACCAATAATAATCCCGCAAATATTCCTTTTCGCAGCAAGGGGACATGCACCCTAGCCAGCAATGCTTTTGGGGTTAAGCCTAACGTTACACTCGCCATATCTAAAGATGGCGAAATGCGTTTATAGCTATTTTCTATACTACCAATTGCAATTGCGGCAAAACGGATACAAAAAGCACAAACAAGAATAAAAACACTACCGGTTAATATAAGTCCCGGCCCTTCAAAACCAAAATATTCAGCGACATCATTAATCGCAAAATCAAGCTGTGTAAATGGCACTAAAATACCAATGGCCAACACGGTACCGGGTAGAGCGTAGCCAGTAGAGGCTAACCTTGACGGCAACATATCGGCTCTTCGAGGACTCACCCTTCTGACAAACATTAAGACAATACCGATGCAGACACAGATCACGCTTACCAATAGCGAAATCCATAAACTATTAAAGCTGTACTCAAAAAATTTGGCATTCCAACTCTCGGCAAAATAACCCCAAGCATATTGCAGCAAAATAGCGAATGGCAGCAAAAAAGCGAGCGTTAATAAGCCAAAGCAGTAGCCAGTAGCCGCAAATGCCTTTACACCACTCAGCGAGTAGCGATCTAACTCTCCTGGTGATGACTGTTTTTGGAAAAGTTGTTGTTTTCGGCGTGCAAAACGCTCGAAACCAATCATAGCGAAGATGACAAACAGCATAATAGTAGAGAGTTTTGCGGCAGCGGTTAAACTGCCATATTCAAACCAAGTATCATAAACAGCCGTGGTTAATGTGGGCACCGCAAAATAACTCACAGTGGCAAAATCTGCCGCCGTTTCCATAGCAACAAGTGTGGCTCCCACGGCTAAAGCGGGTCTAGCCATAGGTAAGCTAAGCCGCCAGAAGCTTTTCCAAGGGCTACACCCCATAACGCGTGCGGCATGTCCTAAACTTGCTGATTGCTCCATAAATGCGGTGCGCGCTAGCAGATAAATGTACGGAAAAAGCACCAACGCCAGCATAATTGCTGCACCGCCTAAAGAGCGTACTTCAGGAAAGTAGTAATCATGGGGCGTTTGCCAGCCCAATAGGCCTCGCAGACTTCGCTGCACGGGACCTGCATAATCCAAAAGGTCCGTGTACACGTAAGCGACCACATAGGCTGGCATTGCCAGTGGTAACAATAATGCCCATTGGAAGATGTTTCGGCCAGGGAAACGACATTTGGCCACCAGCCAAGCGGCGGGTATAGCCAGTAGAAGAGCGCCTATCACCACCCAGAACATTAGCAGCAAGCTATTGCTGATATAGGTCGGTAAAACGGTATCAATGAGATGACCAAAAACAGCTTCATCAGGCATCAGTGATTGCAGAATAAGCGCGATAAGCGGCATCACGATCAACAGTGCCAATGTGTAGCTTGCAACAGACCAGCGTCTAGCTAAGCCTAATATCATGGTGTCAAATACCTATACCCATCCAGCTTGGAGATGCTCGTTTCAGAGGCGTTGTGCCAGTTCAATTCTAGGCGCATTAACGTAGAAATGGTTATTCCCTTTTAAGTGAGTGCAACAACGAAGTGGGCTTGCACAACGCCTTCTGCGATGGGTATGCTTTTTATATTATTAGAGTGGGCTTTACTCTGTGTTATTGATTTTACTAAGGCAATGACCATTAGCGGCAATCAATGCCTCGCCTACATGGATGTAGGTGCTTAGGTTCAGCCTGGAGCAATGAACCTGTGATTAAAGCCCATTAAACTCCCATTGAATCCTACATCTTCAGGTAGGATGGGTATAGGAGCCATGAAAAATAAAAATATGTAGAAAAAACAAAACCTATCATAAAGATAGGTTCTGAGAATATTATCACGAAGCATTCGCGTTAATGCATTATATAACGATAGCGTTAGCCCAACCTTAAAAGCCTAGCTTGCACTAAAGATCAAACTTCACTTCATCCAATAGTTTTATCGCAGCGCTATGGTATTCAGCTAGCTTATAGATAGGCAAGTCATCAGCTTTAAATTGTCCCCAAGAGGCGACTAACTTCGATGGTTTAACATCAGCTTTAACCGGATATTCCATGTTCACATCAGCATAGGTTTGCTGCGCAGAATCACTTGATAGAAACTCCATCAACTGAATAGCTGCGTCACGGTTTTTAGTGTATTTGGCTAACGCCATACCTGATACATTGATGTGCGAACCACGGTTATCTTGGTTAGGGAAGTTAATCTCAACCGCTTCAGCCCATGGCTTCTGTTTAGGATCTTGTAGCATTTTGCCTAAATAATAGCTGTTGCCAATGGCGATATCACATAAACCTTCGCTTAGCGCTTTAACCTGGGCCCTGTCATTACCTTGTGGCTTACGCGCAAGATTGGCTTTTAAGCCTTGTAGCCATGTCTTAGTGTCTTGTTCACCATGGTGCGCAATCATCGATGCGACGAGAGAAACATTATAAGGATGCTTACCACTTCGGCTGCAAATTTTACCGAGATACTTAGGGTCGGCGAGATCTTCATAGTTAATATCTAACTTACCCAGTCTTTCTTTCGAGCTATAAATATTACGGACACGCATGGTTAATGCATACCACATGTCATCTGGTGAACGGTATTTTTGGGGAATATTTTGCTTTAGCGTATCGCTGCTTGCTGGGATGACAAGATCTTTCTTAACCAACTCCATTAACCGATAGAAATCTGAAGTCAGTACTATATCAGCTTTAGACAAGCGTCCTTCTCGCGACATACGCTCCGCGATGCCTTTCTTTGAAAACACGACATCAACTTCAATGCCCGTTTGCTTAGTAAAGTCAGTCAAAATAGGGTCAATAAGAAAAGCTTGTCGATAAGAGTAGACCGTTAACCTTTCAGCGGCACTAACCATAGTTGCACTACATAAAAGCCCAACCATCATTAGACTGTTGATCATTCTCATTGCCCTACTCCTTTATCAATGTACCTTTAACTACCACGTCAGTGATAATAATTCTCAATTGCAAGTAGGGTAATCAATCAAGGCTGGAACAGCAAGCATTAGTGGTAATTTCTGCCAACAAAATACACCACTTACCTTAGTAAAAACTTAATTAACCTCTATTTATTCATAATACTAACAAGCGAAGTCGTGTTGTCACGCGGGCCTTGTGGCAACAAAAGCATCAGCTTTCTGCGCTTCCTTCAGCCAAAGACCGAGTGCAGGAGCCACATTTCGCCAAAGTATATCGGGATGCCTAAAGTCAATGTACTCCAATAGACAAACTAACATGACTTGCAATGCCGTTAACTCAGCAGAGTGAGTGATGCCAATGGTTTCAATCTCTTTTAAGCCTCTTAATAATGCTTGCTCAAATCGCGATGTCCAAAATGCAGAACGCAAACCCTCTTCATCTCGAAGTTGCTCCTGTCTAAGTGAGACCGCACTATCAAAAATACCTTTCAGTAATGAAAAGTGACACTGTTGCGACCAATTATTTACCCTCATTCCAAATAAACGAGACTGGCCAAATTCAGTGTCTAAGAAACGCATAATCACTTCGCTATCAAACAATGCCGAGCCATCATTTAGCTGCAAACAGGGGATCTTTGCTAAAGGGTTAACTCTAAGCAGTTCTGGAGAGTTATCGAAGGGGTTAGCAATAATCTCTTCAATCCCTTTAATCTTGTGGTAGCTAATAAAAACACGGACACAACGGGCATAAGGTGAAGCGTCGGAATAATACAGTTTCATGATCTGACCTTACCAGTATTTTTCGACGGTAACTTGTCCTGGCGCTCGGCGTAAGTTCTTGGCGAGTCCTCTGTTTTTTAGCACCAGCTGTGCATCGGTGATCATTCCAGGATTACCGCAAATCATCACTTGAGACTCATTGGCGGAAATAGTGACGCCCGCTAATGCTTCTATTTCACCACTTAAGAGTCCATCAGGGATCCGGCAACGTAGTGCCCCATCAACAGGCTCTCTTGTGACCAAGAGTACTAATTTAAACTGTGAAGGATATTTACTTTCCAACGCCCTAAGTAGCGGCAGATAAGCCAAATCCTGCGCTTCTCGAACACCATAGACTAAGATTACTTTCTGATAGTTTTGCCACGGTTCTTCGGTTTCCATCATAGAGATGAAAGGACCAACTGCTGTACCTGTCGCAAGGAACCAAAGGTGTTCACCTTTCTTATCATCTTTAGGTAGCTCATCAAGCGTCATAAAGCCTGATGCTTTGGTTGCAACATCAATGACGTCACCGGCAGACAATGCTTGCAGATCTGGAGATAATTGGCCGTCATCCACCGCTACCGCCAGTACCTCAATGTAATCAGTCCCAGGTGGGTTAACCAGAGAGTAAGCTCGGCCGATGCGTTTCTCATCAACGACTCGACTTAATTTAATAAATTGACCCGCGATAAAATTTCCAATATCGACTTTGATTTTTAATGAGAATAACTTGTTACTCCAATCATTCCGCTCAATGACTTTACCTTCAATCCACATAGCTTGCTCCAAAAGTGCGTCGTCGTTTCAGCATAAACTTTTATTTCATATTCAGAAAGATTAATCTAACGCCAACATTTTGTTAGGGACAGTGAACTCAAAGACGCATAAGCTTTAACAACTCAGGCTTTATAGGCGTAACTTTTAGTTATGATAGCCCTCAAGAAAAATATCAAGGACGCCACTATGCCAACCCTATTTAAGGCGATGATCGCCTTTATAGTTTTAACTCTTACCTTCAATTATAGTGCCTTGGCACTAGCACAAAACATAACCGATACCATCGATAGCAAAACTATCATTGTGGTTCGACATGCCGAGAAGCTCAGCGATGGCTCACGTGATCCACTTCTTAGTGACGTAGGCTACCAACAAGCGCAAGCTCTTGCTGAAGTGCTAACAGACTTAACCGTTTCTCAAGCCATCGCCAGTAACTACCACAGAACCCAACTGACACTTAAGCCACTCGTCAATGCTCATAACATTAGTCTTACAACTGTCAGTACCAAAGAGGGAATTGAAGCCCATATTGCTGAGATAGTTGCGCTGGTGCAGAGTTCGAACGGCAACAGTGTCATTGCCGGTCACTCCAATACCGTGCCACTGATTATAAAAGCATTAGGAGGCCCACAAATTGCGACCTTAGATGAATCAAGTTATGGCGAGCTTTATCAGTTAACCATTCACCCATCTGGTGAGGTTAGCTTTGAGATATCTCAATTTGGTCAATGACGCTTAATCGCATCCCCGTTTGATGGAATAACCCAAAAGCATGGCCTGATTTCAAGTGAATGAGACTTAGTTTGCGGAATATTTAGTAAATAAGTATTAGCTCAGGTAGGATATACCTCTTTGTGGAGTTAAACTAAATAGTAATCTTTTACATATGAGGCACAGCAATGGATGACAAAGATGCGCCCTCACAAAACATGGGATTGTCTGTAAGTTGTAACAGTTGCGAACGCATGACAGTGATTGAAGGCGAATATATCTGCTACAGAGAGGGGAAAATCATCAGTTTACAACCGATGAAAACACCAGCGCCTAAAATCTTACTCTGTGATGGCTGGAAAATTGGCAAAATCAGCTATTAAGCTGTTAGCATTCCAGCATAATCGCGAGCTGAGAATTTTGGCTCATGCAGCAGTCCTTTTAAAGGGTCTACCGGACTCGCTTTAGCTAAACTCAAACCGCGAGTCGTTACTCTCATGCCGGCACACAATTCAAAATAAACCACTTCAAGTTCATCTGTTTCTAGACCACGCTTTTTAAGCGTCGCCATAATAGCAAGCCAGTCAGTGCTAGCCTTGCTGCCCTGTCCTTCGATATTTACAAGTAGAGGTATGTTTTTCATAGTGACCTTCTCTGTATAATCATGACGTTATACCTATTGTATTAAATATGTCGCCAATTCAGAAACACCCAAACTTTTCAACTCAAAGCGTATTGAAGGGATTATGGAAACTCCCTTGTGAACCAATGCAAAGCAGAAGTGGGATGTCTAAACATTCCCGTTGACTGAATTTCAAAGATCCACATGCTAGGTTGCAAACGTTCGATATAGAATAATGATGAGCTTCGAACTCCCCACGGGGCTCTAACGCTGAATTACCACTGAATGAACCGATATTTTAGGCAATAAGTATTGATGTAAAGCTATTATATGTACACAAGTCTGAACCTAGGCTGAATTGTATACAGAGATATCTTAAAACCACTCACTATAGCCACACCTAATCAGTCACACCTAATCAGTCACACTATGTAGAAAGGACTTAAATCCTCCATCGTTACTCTTGTTGAATACGCCACAATTTTGAATACAAACCACCGGCCTCTAATAGACTGCTATGAGTTCCCGTTTCAACCACTCGACCTTTGCTCAACACCAAAATTTGATCCGCATCGACGACGGTCGATAAGCGGTGCGCTATGACGAGGCTGGTATGGCCTTTAGCCGCCGCTTTCAATGCCGTTAAAATAGCGTGTTCAGAATGGCTGTCCAATGACGAGGTCGCTTCATCAAACACTAAGATAGGGGAACGTTTCAAAATCGCTCTCGCAATCGCAACCCGTTGTTTCTCACCCCCGGACAGTTTCAAACCGCGCTCGCCGACACGGGTGTCGCCACCTTCTGGTAGGCTTGCAATAAAATCACTGAGGTGCGCCATTTTGATTGCAGCATCAATTTCATCATCTGTCGCTGATGGGCGACCGTAACGAACATTCTCAATTAGCGTATCATTAAAAAGTACAGTGTCTTGCGGCACGATAGCAATCGCTTGTCGCAAGGTATCTTGGCTTAATTGACGAATATCTTGCCCGTCAATTCGAATACAACCAGAAACGACATCATAAAACCTAAACAGCAACTTAACGATCGTCGATTTACCCGCCCCGCTATCACCGACTATCGCGACTTTTTGCCCAGATTTTATTGAAAAACTAACATCATCGAGAATATTGCGACTATCGTAACTGAAGCTTACATTCTCAAATGAAACGACTCCCTGAGTTAGCCTTTCAGTGTTGGCATTCTCGATATCTTCAATCAAAGGTTCTTTGTCTAATAAACTGAACATGCGCTCAATATTCGCAAATGCACCACGGATCTCTCGGTAAACAAAGCCTAAAAAGTTCAGTGGTATAAAGAGCTGCATCATAAATGCATTAATCAGCACAAAGTCACCAATGCTCATCACGCCCTGTGCTACATCCGTCGCGGCCATTGCCAGCATCAATGTCATCGCGACAGAAATGATACAAGCCTGCCCAGCGTTCAGGGCAAATAACGACAAGCGGTTCTTTCGTTTCGCCTCTTCCCAGTCAGCGAGGGCACTGTCATAACGATTAGCTTCATACTGTTCATTATTAAAATACTTCACCGTCTCGTAATTCAATAGGCTATCGACGGCGCGCGTACTAGAAAGCGAATCCGCTTTAGCGGCATCTCTGACATAACCTGTACGCCACTCTGTTGCCACCACAGAGTATGCACCATAGGCAACCACCGACAATAGTGTAACGGCCGCATAGCTAACACCGTAGTTGTAAAACAGAATGCCCACCACCAACACAATCTCCAATAGCGTGGGGACGATATTGAATACCATAAAGCGCATTAAAAAACTCACCCCACTGGTGCCACGTTCAATATCTCGCGACAATCCACCGGTACGCCTTTCTAAATGAAATGCCATATCGAGTCGATGCAGATGCTCAAACACAGCCATGCCTAAGCGTCGAATGGCACGTTCAGTGACTCGCCCAAACAGCGTATCTCTAACTTCAGAGATAATGGTGTTGAGTAAACGCATACAACCATAAGCAATCACTAACCCTATCGGCACCGCCAGTAGTTCCCCTGGTCCCTTTAACGTCAAGCCATCGACTAATGCTTTAAGCACAAAGGGCAGCCCGACACTTGCTGTCTTTGCCACCACTAAACACAACAGCGCTAAGCCTACTCGTTGCTTAAATTCAAGCAAATACGGCCAGAGCAGTTTGATGACATGCCAATTAAGCTTACCGATAGGACCGTCGAAATATAAAGAGGGACGCATGAACACTTCCAAAAGTTAAACATAAAAACTAAAAATAGATGATATTTAACGCGACTTTATTCAGCTAAAAAGGCGATAAACTTATTCACACCTGTAAAAAAAATGTAAATTTACACTTGAAATATACCGACAAAAAGTACTACTTTAGCACTATCTCTGTGATGTCTTTGGTCACCTAAGGTATTTACTCATATATTTTCTCATAACCTTGTTTAAAGCGGTGCAAATTTTGTTACTCCACGGTAAAGAATTTGATATTCTCTTTGATGCAATTTTAAAAGTGAACAGGATAAAGGGCATCAAAAATGCTCGAGTCAAGCCAACTATCAAAGGATGCAAACATGTTGGATTCATCCAATCAAAAATATCCACCTTTACCACTCATCCAAACATGGATATGGATGATGACCCAATCTGGAAACCCTGAAATCCAAGAGAAAGGTCAAAGCAATCTTATTGCTTCCTTTGGCAGTTTAGCCAAAGCAAATGAGTATCTTATAGAGCAAAATCAACAATAACGAAAATTATTACTGATTTTGCTTTGTATAGTACATACATTAAGGCTGCTCACCTAAAGTGAACAGCCTTTTTTTATCGCTATATGTTTAACACAAGACGCTAGCCTGACATGGTGATAGTGCAGATCGGTCTACACTAGACTCCGGTCATCTGCCCGGTATAAAGAATGAAGTTTCGCAGCAACAGAACCCCGATTAAACTGAAGCTCGCAGTCACAGCGACATAAGCGAACTTTCTGTCTGATGACACTTTCATCCATAAATTAAATGCCAATGGCAACGTTAGACCAACGCCAACCACGCCCCCCCAGAAAATCCAGCCCCAAAAGCCCTCTCCAATTGCATTCAATGCCGCGACCTCACTTTGACCTCCGGATAAAATAAGCCCTACAAAAAAGGTAAATAACAGCATGATCTCAACTAAGATCATCGGGATCTCTATGCGATGAATAAATCGCACCTCAACTCCATTGGGATTACCACGCATTAATACGCCACCAAGAAGGGTCGCCGCGGCACCAGAAGACAAACCAGAAATGAGGAATAACAGTGGTAACACAGGGTTGTTCAACAAAGGAAAACCAATCAGTGCCGATAACAAAAAGCCAGTATAGGCACCAAGTGATAAAGATAAGATCACCAATACACCCGTAATAACATCTTCATGTCGAGCCAACAGTGCCAAGAGTTTGCTTAGCAATGGCAAACGCTGTTTTAGCCACTGCTGGATTGGCGAGCTAAACACGCTACCAATCCACGCGAAGAGCACCACTTGATATGCCAACAGCACCAGAACACCCATCGACATCACCGATGATGGGTTATAAAAAACCAAGATTTTCCAAAATGCCAATGGCTTGGTCAGGTCCATGACCAAAATCCCTAAGCCTGCACACACAGCAACTGGCGCAATCACTGCTGCAGCCTGAACAAAAGGTGACAGATAGGCTTTATCAGCTAACTTAAAGTGCTTAAGCATAATCGCAAAAAACACAGCCCCGGCCGATAATCCAGCCAAAAATAGGTAAATAGCAATCGGCCAATGCCAGACTAATCCATCAAAATGAAATGCACTCATAGCACTATCTCCCCATCAATCGTCCGCACATGGAATAGTTTTGGTCGAGTCCCTAAGTCTACTTTCTCCCGATAAGTGGGTTTAGACTTAAGCGTTTTAACTAATGCGGAATCAGGATCTTTCAAATTACCAAATACTAATGCATTCGTTGGGCACGCCAACACACAAGCGGGTTGTAAGCCTTCACTTAACTGAGTTTGCTGACAGAAATCACATTTATCAGCCACTTTAGTTTCAGGATTGATAAAGCGTATTTGATATGGACAAGCGGCAATACAGTATTGGCAACCCACACAACGGTCCTCATTAACTGCAACAATGCCTGTTTCTTTATCAATATAAGCCGCCCCTGTTGGGCATACTTTGACACAAGGTGCAGCTTCGCAGTGCTGGCAAGAATGTCGGATAAAACGATAGCTCTGATCGGGGTATTCCCCAAAGGGTCCGCTACGCTCAATCTTGACCCGAGTGACCCCATAAGGAACATGGTTCACTTCGCGGCAAGCATCTTCACAGGCATTACAGCCAATACAGAGGTTTTCATCATGCACCATGGCATACTTGAGGCCACTGTCCTGTTCGGAAGTATTCGCTTGTGGGGCCTTGGTCACTGTATAAACTGACATGCCCGCAATAACACCACCACAGCCTTTTAGAAAACGTCTCTTTGAATTATCCACAGTGCACCTCCTTATATTTCAGCTCGATGACATTTAGCACATGACTGACTAAGCGCCGGACCTGACAGCAATAATGCAGGATCAGTTTCAGGATGTAATTGATGGCACTGACCACAAGAAACTCGTTTCGCATGTACATTGTGAGTCCAATGAACTGTCGCGAGCTGTTGATGCTCATGACACGCTAAACACTGCTGCGCCTGTGTTTTTATAGCGGTGTCACTCTTAGCGCCAAATGCAATAATCGAAGCGCCTTTTCGAGGATGTTTACCTTTTTCACCATGGCAATCTTCACAGGTTAGTGCCAGCCCTTGATTGGCATGTAACCCCAACATTTGACCATTACGTTTATGGCACTTTAAACAAGCACTATTCGCTACTGTTCCAGCATCTTTAGCTAAAGCTGAACTTGGAAAGCTCACCCACAGTAAAACAAACCAAACAATATAGAGTAAGACAACGCCGTAACGGTTAGTAATCGACATCACAAAACCTTACACCGACAGGTGAATACAAAAAGTTTAAGAGAATGAGCGCCAAACAGTATGTTTAGCGCTAGGTTGGACTTGCTTGGTTATGCGGCGAGAGCCGTCTTTATCAACGCTTCATCGCAGTGCTTATACTTATCTAACTTGATGAATTGCACACCAACATAGTCTAAGCACTTCTCAACAAATTTAGCTTGTTCAGGGGAGCTATCATCGGGATTACTAATCACCAACTTTACTGAAGAAGATTCATTGTCGATAACAACATAATCAAGATGGCAATGCTCCATAAAATCTTGAACCTCTTCGTGATTATTAACCGATTCGTCAATATCAACCACATTCACCAATGACGCACCATAAAGAATGTCGTAACGTGTGTTTGCAATCGCTTTTAAGCTTTTTAAAAAGTGCATAGACTCTTTATCAAGTAGATGCGGTTTAATGCTAATTTCAGCCCCAACCCTTTCGACTTCACTTGACTTAAAAAATTTAATACACGTCATAACAAATGTCACAATGACGAAAGGAACAATCAGGAATAAAACAAAGTATATAAAAGCATAACTTAGTATTACGGTGGCGTTCATGATAAACCTCCAATGAATTTATTTACTAACTTAACCCTCGAGTTAATTATTACCCCTCAAAACATGACTTAGCAACAGAGATGAAAAACCTTTTATCAAAAATTAAAACGAGGTCGCAATATCGGTTTCCGACGTTAATAATTACAGATAATCAAAAAGTAGATATAGGACTATCACAATATGGAAAACTATAAATCACATATCACAAAAATAACAACTTACTAATTAAAAACAGCAAGATACAAGAATGCGCGAATGGGATAGATAATTATTAAAAACATATTAAACACATGATAAATCTTTATTGAATTTAATTGAATTATTATTTTACCGTAAGTTATAATTAATATACTGTAATTGTAAAAGTGGTAATTTCTAGGGGTATTTAATATGCGCAACATAACTATTGATAATCTAGATATGCTAAGCATTAACATTCTCGTCAATTTATATGAAGAGCACTCAGCTACCTTTGTTGCAAAAAAAATGAACATTCCCGCACCTAAAGTAAGTCGTTGCTTACAAAATGCGAGAGTCATATTTAACAACCCGCTTTTTATTCGGAAGAAACATGGATTAATTCCTAACGAATTTACTCAACAACTCTACCCCATCGCCAAAGAACTTCTACAGTGTTCTGACCACCTGCAACAGCTATCCGTGTGCGCCAAAGATTTAAGCAACAGCGAAATCAACATCTATGCGAGTGATATGCTAGTGCAACACCTCCCGCAACAACTCAGCAGTGCTATCAACCAGTCAGATCTGCCCATAAGCTACAAGTTGCACACTCAATCGATTAATGTGTTTAATGATATCAATAACGGAGTCACTGATATTGCAATACTCACAGAATCAAATCCGCAGCTATTACAATTTTATGCCAACAATTTGGATATCGTACCTTTGCAAAAGCTCAACCATATTTATCTAGTGTGCGACTTGCATCACCCCATTTTAAAACAAGAGTTGGATATCGATACCATAGCCAGTTATCCCTATGTTAAGGCGTATAACCTAGCAACTCCTACCTCAGTTGATCCCTTTATATTCTATTGTCAGCAACACCATATCCGCTGCCGACTTGCTAATATAGATAACGTTGATGACAGTCCTAGTTTCCATGACTTGTACCCATTGCTCGCAGATAGCGAAAACCTTGCACTTCTGCCTTACAGTAAAATATATGAGCAAAGTAACTTACTACCTGGGTTACACGTTTGCTGTTTATCAGAAATGGAAACCAACCGACTCTATTTATCTCAGTCTCACCCAACACTTTATCTCGTTAGAGCTAAAGGTAATCATTCCGGAAACTTTGATCGACTAACCGAAGCTCTTAGTCAAATAGTGACTAAGAGTGGGCATCTATATCATCATAACCAGTAAAACGATCAATTTTTGCGAGCGTATTTAATTATTGTATTGATTGGCTACCATACAAGAGCGCTGCTGACAGTCGGCATCGCACTGTAACGCGGAACAAGATTTATTGGTGCAACATGTCGTCAGAGGTTTAGCGGGGCTGGTTGATGTGGTGATGTTATCGTAATGACTTTGCATCTCCACTAATTTGTCACCTAATAAGTTTCTAAGGCAGTTAACCATCGGAGAGAGCACGCTTTGATGGCAATGCAGATAATAACTGTCACTCGTTAATTCTGGAGCATTGCGCCAATCATCAGAGATATCGACAAAATCAACATCTTTTCTGTTTTCAAAATAATAGTAAGACATTGCAGACACTAAAATACCCACATCCCCGGTCATGCTCACGTGATCAACCACCATACGAACACTTGGACTCTTAAGTACGACCTTAATATCGATATCCTTTGCTTGCGCATACTCCTCAATACGGTGCATCTGATGGCCTTGCAAATTAGAATTTACCAGTGCAATTTTATAATCAAAGATATCTTTCAGTGGTTGAGAAGATTCAAGAATTGGGTGGCCCGTTTTGGCGACAATAAAGAAATGTGTGATATCGCCAATTTTGGTGTCATTTACCATTGGATGATTAACCGGCTCAATAGAAATTGAGCAATCGATTTTACCTTGGCACAATCGCTGACTGACCGTTTCAGACCAAGGCTGTACATTGACATAAACACCACCATCAACACAGCGACATGATTGCTGAATACAATTAAGCACCATTAGTGACCAATGCTCATTTGCCGCAAACGTTAACTCATAGGGGGCTTCTCTTTTGTCTAACGTCGTTTCAATAATTTTATCAAACTGCTGCAATATGGTTTGCACCATAGGAGTTATTTTTAAGGCGACTTGATTCGGTTCAAAGCCGTACTTTTTCCTTATAAACAACTCATCGCCCAGAACGTCTCGCAAAGTTGTAAGCGCTCGGCTCACCTTTGATTGGGTCGTACTTAGCTTCTCTGCTACTGCACTACCATTTTTAAGTTCAACTAAACCAATAAATACCTGCAAAGTAAAATAATCAAGCCGACTGACTTGTTTCAACATTAGTCCTATCCTTTTGCTAACGATTGATATAGAAAAACTCCCCTTTTCTAATGGGGGCTTGCAACACAACGCATCAGTGGCTAAAGCTCCAATATATGATCTGTAACCATCCTTTTTAGCATCTAGACAAAACGAATACAGAGCGGCTTGTCACAATCTAATACTCAACTATACACCTTAATTTTAAATTTATATTTACCCTTTTAAATCAGCTTGTTACCTATAAAAGTAAATACTTAAATAGAAAGATTAAATGCCAATGCTAATCATTTAAATAGTGTTCGCATTCGCTTTTATAATGGAGGGTATTTCAGAAAATATTTGCTTCAGAGTGCTGGTATTAACAACAAAAATGACTCATTAAGGGGCAAAAAGTAGGATAAATAGAAGGATAGCGGGCATTATTTTGGCAATAAAAAGCCTGATGTTTAAATCAGGCGTTATCTTAGTTCATCAGCCTTAATGAACATGTCTAAAAAATCGGTTTGTTATTTCAACCCTGCTAACGCGGCCACTAATGCTATTTTTAGCTCTGGGTTTCTAAGTTCCTGCTTTTCCATATCAAAGTTATCGAAAAAGCTTGGGATAGAAAGCGAACCTTTTACATCGGCTGCAAAGTACGGTGCTGAACCAGAAGCCGCAGCCAGTACTGAGGATGCGCCACCAGGTCCAGGTGAAGTTGCAAGTAATACCATAGGGGTATTCTGGAACACTTTCATGTCAATACGTGAGGTCCAGTCAAACAAGTTTTTATACGCGGCAGTGTATGAACCGTTATGTTCAGCAAAAGAGATAATAATGGCATCGGCTTCACCTAACTTAGCAAAAAATGTTTGCGCAAGCTCCGGCTGACCTAATAGCTCCTCTCTATCTTGGCTAAAGATTGGCATCTCAAAATCATTGATGTCTAAGATTTCAACTTCAGCACCTTCGACTAAAGAAGCCGCGTAAGTGGCAAGTTGCTTGTTGATTGACTTAGTGCTGTTACTCGCTGCAAAGGCTAATAGTTTCATGTTCTGACTCTCTATTCTGTTAACGCTACAGTTAAATCTGCAGCATGTATTAGGGTAAATTGTCGAAGTAACGATTAGCGACAATCCGATAGAGATAAGTGTATATTACAACTCATACGTGATTAATAACCTTAAAAGATAATAACTATTTCCATATGACTCTTAATAAACTGTTTGATGGCGTAGTAATATTTGCTCAAGTCGTAAAGAGTGGCGGTTTCTCTGCGGCGGCCGAAGCCATGGGCCATTCAACCTCTTATATCAGTAAAGAGGTTAATAAACTCGAAGCACGCCTCGGCGTTAGGCTACTCAACCGAACGACTCGCTCTATCGGGTTAACGCCTGAGGGTGATGCCTATTATCAACAGTGTCAGCAATTGATTACCGACGCCGAGCTGGCGATAGGCTTAATCACCCAGCATGATGTCAGTCCCCGAGGAATATTAAAACTAAGCTGCCCGATAGGTTTTGCGCAAAATCACCTTGAGCCCATCATTTCTGAATATCTGCAGCGCTACCCTAACGTCAGCTTAGAGTTGGACTTAAGTGATAAACGCACTGATGTGGTTGCCGATGGTTACGATCTTGCTATTCGAGCATCATCACAGCTTGATGAATCCAGCCTTATTTGTCGCAAGCTTTATTCCTGTAAAGCCTTTACTGTGGCTTCAAAAAACTATATTTCACGCCATGGTAAGCCTTACCATCCACGCGAGTTAGCCAATCATAATGGGATCTGTTATTCCAATCTAAAATCGCCGAGCCGCTGGGATTATATCGATAATGATGGTAAATCCTTCTCTGTAGATGTGCGTCCTAAAGTCCTCTGTAACAACGGCCATATGCAACTGGCTATGGTGCTTGAAGGTCATGGCGTAGCCAGGCTACCAAGCTTTTATATGCAAGAGGCGTTACAGAGTAATCAACTTGAAGTGCTGTTTGATAACTTTCCAACAATCGACGTTGACGTTTTTGTGATCTACCCGAGTCGAAAACATTTATCGCCAAAAGTTAGGGCCTTTATCGATCTCGCAGCTGAGAGATTGGGCTAACGTGGTTACACAAATAAAGCCGCGAACGCGGCTTTATGATCTTGCTATCTGTATATTTGAGTCATCACTTATCTTTCATCGATAGCTCATCCACTAACCTATATACGGTGTAAGTGGTGGAGTGAAAATTATCAGACCACGCTTTTAACGCCGCCCCGGCTTTAGCTTCATCACCCATATGGGTCGCTAATACTTCCGCAAATGACTTGTCTGGCGGCGTCATGCCAGCGTAATTGTTGTAGGGAATAACTAAACTAAGTCCCCCTTCACCACCAATAGAATCAGCCCATGACCAAGAATATGGCCACTTCATCGCCTTAGCATTGTCACTTAACAGCTTTTTACCCGCGGCAATACCTTTACTACTGCCCATCTTCTCTTGGTAATTGGTGACTGCAAAATACTTAAACTCTTCACTGTCTTGTGGCCAGTTACTATTTTCGATGTCTAAACGGCTGTAAAAGTGCTCATAATGATGAATATACTGCGCCACATTTGCGTACCAGTCATCGAGGATCTTGTTATCGGCCTGCCACTTTTGATAGCCATCAACATCATTCCACTGAGTACAACAGTAGCGAATAATATAGCGGTCCATGCCGGTGCCGATTGTAGGCCGATAGACTTTCCATGCTCTTGGGTCACCTTGACTTGCACGGAACTGAACATGTTTTATAAACGCGGTTTCAAATGCAGACTCTTGGCCATGGTTAGGTACCATAACCCATACATCAGCAAGCGAATCAGGCTTTGCATCAGCGGCAACGGCGGTATTCATCAACGCCATCATCGCCAATAAGCTACAGGTGAATATCTTAAATAGAATCTTTTTCATTTCTATAATCCTTTCAGTGAGTGAGTTGCAATCACGTCAACATTAAAAGTTAAGAAAACACATTAGAGAGAGTATGAGATTTGAAACATGCCAACATAATTACGCATAAAGCCTAGCAACTATTACTCAACTTGCGAGATCCTAGCGCATTTATTCGTCGCTAGTGGTAGATTTTATTGTTTTCAATTGAGCATCAATAACTGAATAAAAAGCGAGAACATGAGCGTAATACACTGTCTGTTAGAAGGTCATTTTCAGCTTAGTAAGTAACGCTAACAATACTCAGCAGTAATGATTTTTTGTGTGACTAAAAAACCTTGAAGTCGCTGGTAAATCAAATTGTTAATACTAATGAGCAAACTTTAAAATATTTACTTTAAAGTTAAAGCTATCTATATCTATAATGAACATGGCTATGTCATACCAGCGCTAGCGTGGCTGAGCTTTAGCTAATATAGGACAGCGTAAACCAAGGTTAAAAACATTTTTAACTTTCAGGGTATTTCAATCGCTAAAACGAACATTTTCAGCTCTACTTTTAATCATTTGAGCTTACCACTAAAACTAAAATAATAATTGGATGGGATCGGTGCTAAAAAAAATACTAGCAATGACCAGCTCGACACAGATGTTAGTGGCCATGTTTTTGGGTTTCGGCGTTGGCCTATTCTTTGGTGAATCCGTAAGCTGGATGGGCACAATTGGCACCAGCGTGATATTACTCATGCAAATGACCGTTCTCCCTTATATCGTGGTCTCGCTGGTGGGCGGTATCGGTAAATTACAAAAGAATACTGCCAAGCTTATTTTCAGCCGCGCGGGACTTATCATGATACTGCTCTGGGGACTGGGGTTGCTCACAGTCGCCTTAATGCCACTTTCATTTCCAGTCGTTGAATCAGCTGCTTTCTTCAGCACCAGTAGCATTGAACCTGTAACCCCCATCAACTATTTCAAACTCTATATTCCATCAAACCCGTTCGAATCTATGGCGGGGGGCTATGTGCCCGCAATGGTGGTGTTCAGTATCGCCATGGGGCTTGCACTTATTGGCATGCAGGGCGAAAATAAACAGCAAATTTTAACCTTTATGCACACCAGTTCAGAGATATTTTCTCGCATCACTCAAGGCTTGGTCAAAGTACTTCCTATCGGAATTTTTGCCATGTCAGCCTCCGCAGCAGGCACTATGGGGGTTGATGAGTTTGCCAGTATGCAGGTGTATTTAATCAGCTACTTTGTGCTCTGTCTGCTACTCACCTTTTGGATTTTGCCGTGGATTGTCGCCTCTTTAACCCCTATCACTTTTGCACAAGCGCTACGGGTCTCAAAGGCTAGCTTAGTGACCGCATTCGCCACAGGGAACATCTTTATTGTTATTCCAGTGATTGTGGAAGAGTGCAAGCAGCTCATGCGTGAACACGATAAATTGAGTGAAGATGGCGCCACCTTGATAGAAATTTTGGTTCCGATTGCGTTCACGTTTCCTAATATTGGCAAGTTAACCGTGATCCTCTTTGTCCTCTTTGCGGGTTGGTTTAATGGCACGCCTGTTGATATCAGTAGTATTCCATCACTTTCTATTAGTGGCTTATTATCGCTATTTGGCAGTGTGTATGTGGCGATCCCCTTTATGCTGGATCTGGTCCATTTACCGTCAGATCTATTTCAGCTATTTGTGATGTCTGGCTTTATCACAGGAAAATTCAACTCCATCGCCGCCGTGATGAACCTGTTTGCACTGACGCTACTCACTGCTGCATTGTTTGAAAAGCACCTTACACTGCGTCCAACTCAATTGCTCAAAATGGGCTTGGGGATCGGCATAAGCCTTATTTTGACCTTGGTTGTATGCCGCGTGGGCATGGGGCTATTTATTCATAGCCCAGAGACCACCAGCGGCGTTATTGCGAATATGCAGGTGGCCGATAAAGTCCCAACAAAGGTCAGTAAACAGTTTCCAGTGATAGGAACAACTCCGCGATCCCCCATTGCTGGGATTAAAGAGATCCGCAGCAGAGGAATACTTAGAGTCGGCTATATACCCAGTAATGTGCCCTTTAGTTACTACAATAACACTGGCAATCTTGTTGGTTTTGATACAGCTATGGCGACTAAGCTCGCGGAAGATCTCAACGTTAAAGTCGAGTTTATTCCATTCAAGAAAAGCAAACTCGCTCAAGCGTTAGACGCGGGTTTTTTTGATATTGCCATGTCTGGTTTAGCCATGGATATTGAGCAGATGGATGCACTCAGCTATAGCAACCCGGTACTGGAGCTGAACTTAGCTCTGGCGACAAAAGATCACTTGGTAAATACCTTTAAAAGCACTGAAAAAATATTGGAACTGGACGCAGTCACTATCGCTTATGTAGAGCACAGCGACGTCGTTGAAGATGCTCGTTTAAAAGCGCCAAATATTAAATTTGTAAAAATAGACGGCTATAAAGATTTCTTTAGACAGAAAAAAGATAAATACGATGCAGTGGTGATCAGTGCTCAAGCAGGCTCAGCCTGGACACTATTCTTCCCAGGTTACGGTATTGCTTTGCTCGAAAGTAAATCACGTTACCCAGTAGCATACGCCGTTGCCCAATCAAACCAATCACTACTCAACTATGTCAATAACTGGCAGCGCTTGCGCAAAGTCGATGGTCACCAAGATGAGATCTATAACTATTGGATGCTGGGACAAGGTGCTGTTGAGAAGCTGCCTCGCTGGTCGATCATTCGCGACGTACTGCATTGGGTAGAGTAAGCCAGCAACGGCAGCGTCAAGCTGCCACCTTGGCTCTTTAATCAACACGAAAACTAATACACTAAAAAATTAACTCGCTCAAAATTACAGAAACTTGGCCACTTCATCGGGGGTAAGGTAGCGCCATTGAGCAAGTTCAACATCAAGTTGCAAGCTGCCAATTTGTTCACGGTGAAGACCATTAACTCGATTACCTACGGCGGCAAACATTCGCTTTACTTGGTGATACTTGCCTTCAGTGATCGTCAGCAGTACTTCATTTTCAGTCACAACCTTAAGATGCGCAGCCGCAGTAAGTTGTGACTCATTTTGCAGTTGAACACCCACTAAAAATTTAGCCGCAACATCGTCGCCAATAGCATCGCGCAGTGTGACTCGATAAGTTTTTGGGCACTGTTTTTCCGGCCTGATGATTTCAAATGACCAACGACCATCATCGGTCAGCAATACTAATCCAGAGGTGTC
The DNA here is from genome assembly GCF_002836135.1 of Shewanella sp. GutCb. Lineage (NCBI taxonomy): Bacteria > Pseudomonadati > Pseudomonadota > Gammaproteobacteria > Alteromonadales > Shewanellaceae > Shewanella > Shewanella sp. GutCb. The sequence continues at coordinate 182,636 of NZ_PJBL01000003.1, forward strand.
AGCATCTAAGCGTCCCACAATATGCAGATCCTCAGCTCTATCCACATCAATGCAACGAAATAGGCTCGGGTAATCACCATCGACATTCGAGCTCAAAGTATCAACGGGTTTATGCAGCATGATATAGCGTGAAGGCCGGGCGACTAATCGCCTGCCTTGCCAAACAACAGAGTTGTTCTCATGCACTTGAAATCTAGCTTCGGTAATAACCTTGTCATTCACGCTCACCTCGCCCAGCTCAATACATTGAGTCGCTGCAATACGGGTTAGCTCAGTACTTTTACACAAAAACTTATCAAGACGCATACAGATAAACATTCTTCTTTATAAATGACAGTAGAGGTTAACAGCCATCGGTGAAATAAGTAACTCTATAACGGTTTTCACAGACCCCTCTTTTTATAATCTGTTTGCGCGCCACTACAAAATTAGATTCATATCTACGGATAGGCTGGATCAACTCATAGAATATTGGCGAAACAAATATTTTCAAACAAGCCACGATAACAAGCTTAACGTTACTGTTATCTTCGCAGGTACTGCTATTAAGCAGAGGCGATTTCAGGCACAATATAGCTCGCAAAAATAGCATATAAGAAAGCACCTAATACTTTGTCGTAAACGCTTAGGAACCCTACATGACGCAGCTTACCCTACTGACACCAGACGATTGGCACCTTCATTTTCGTGATGGAGATATGTTGCAAGAAACCGTACCAGCAACCGCAAGATTGTTTAATCGCGCTATCGTGATGCCCAATCTGTTACCTCCTATCACAGATGCAAAGCTTGCCATTGCATACCGTGAGCGGATTTTAGCTGCTCGTCCAGCAGGTTCTAATTTTGAACCTCTAATGACCATTTTCCTAACCAACAATACGACAGAGCAAGACATCATTGATGCTAAAGCCGCGGGTATTGTTGCAGCAAAGCTTTACCCAGCGGGTGCCACCACCAATTCTGATGCGGCAGTAAAAGCGTTAGATTCGCTATTTCCTATATTTGAGGCAATGGCCAGACACGGTTTACTGCTGCTTGTTCATGGTGAAGTGACTGAATCACATATCGATATTTTTGATCGTGAAGCTCTCTTCATTGAGCGCTACCTAGCGCGTATCGTTGATGCCTTCCCAAACCTTAAAGTGGTGTTTGAACACATCACCACTAAAGAAGCTGCAGACTTTGTCATGTCAGCCGCAGATAATGTAGCAGCCACGATTACGCCACAGCATTTACTGCTTAACCGTAATGATCTACTGGTTGGTGGCGTGCGCCCACATAATTTCTGCTTACCGGTTTTAAAACGCAGTACTCATCAAGAAGCGCTGCGCGCTGCTGTGGCGACGGGTTCAAGTAAGTTCTTTTTAGGCACCGACTCTGCCCCACACGAAAAGCACCGTAAAGAATCTGCATGCGGCTGTGCAGGTTGTTATAGCGCTTGGAGCGCATTAGAGCTTTATGCTCAGGTGTTTGATGACTTAGGTGCGTTGGATAAGCTTGAAGGCTTTGCCAGTACTCATGGTCCAGACTTTTATGGTCTGCCACGCAACACGAGTACCGTCACGCTGATAAAAGAGACTTGGACAGTACCGTCAGAGATCATTCTGCCAAACGGCAACCCTATCGTCCCTTTCTTCGCTGGTGAAAAAGTTAATTGGAAAGTGAAGACCGCTTAACGGATCATTTTCACTGTCAGCCAGTTCGAGACCAAGCCCGCTAATGCGGGCTTTTTTGTCTCTAATATCAATATAATCTGTACTTTACTCTCGGCCTAACGCCTCACCCAAGGGTTCAAAATAATCAATCAACACACTGAATATTTGCTGTCGATGTTCGATCGTAGGATAACCGCCAGCATCAAAAAGGTCTGAATGTAAGGTTTCATCCACTAAATAAGGATTACTAATATCAGCATAGGATTCGATACAAGATTCAAACGCGCGCGCCATTAATTCGGTTGGTTTTGAAAAGTACTGCGTGCCATATTGCTTATCTAACGCAATCGCGCGGCTGACATAGTCATGCCCTTCCTCACCATCGTCGCTAAGCATACTCACTTCAAATACCCGTTCTAAGCGTTGGTTTAACGGATGTTTAATCGGCTTTACATCAGCAATCCAACTATGACTCGCAAAAGAGATTCTATTAGATGAGATATGAAATGATTTTGGAGCGATATAATGATCAAAGGCATGCCAAAACTCATGCGCAAGTGCCCCAGCACCCGCATTTTTAGCCAGTGCCAGTTCACGTCTATCCGGCGCATAATGCGCCTGCACTCCTTTTTGGCCACCGGTACCAAAAGCAAGGTTAAGTGTTTGCCGTAAACCGAGCGCTTTAGGCGGTAGCTTTAAAATAAAAGCAAGATCCGCTAAGGAGTCAAAGATCAGATTTGCCGCTTTATCACGCTCCGCATTTTCTACCCACTTGCCTAAGCGGATATGACCTAAGCCAAACACCTCTTTGACATCAACAAAACTGACTTGCTCATCAAAACGGTAATCAGGACCAATGCGATGATATGCCTTAGACTTTAACACTCACTCTTCCAACTAACTTATATTCACCCATTATAATCAAGCAGCAAAGCGAGTCACTGACTATTGTGTGTTTTGCTTGCGCCACTGCAAAGGAGACAGCTGCATCCTATGTTTAAACGATTTAGAAAAAGCACTCACATCGCTAAAGCCCAACACCTCAGATAACAAGGTAATGTCAATTTGACTTGAGGTTAAATGCCAACAGGCAGAACTCACTCTAACGTCCATCAATAACCGCTTAAATGTTAAACCTTTACATCTTAAGCGCCGTTGAAGGGTGCGCCTATTCATATTCAACATTGACGCAATTTCATCAATATTAGCATCCCCCATCCCCATCGTTTGTAAAATTAAAGTTTTAACCTTGCGCTCAATATCGTCACCAAACTGTCCAATGAGAGCCTCTAAATAACCTTCAACTTGAGCTTTATCTTGCGCTGATATCGATTGCGATTTCTGTGCTAAATAACTGTTATCGAGGACCAGTCGGTCATTTTCCTGATTAAACACCACAGAGCACTCAAAGTATTTTCGATATACCGCACTATCAGATATTGCGGTATGGGCGAACTCAAGTCGGTCCAATTTTACTTGAGGGCCAATAAGTGTTTTAACTAAGCCTAAACACACACCAAAAGATAACTCCTTGTACTGCTTTGCATGGCTTATATCTTGGAACACTTGATAACGTTCGATAAACGCCGATGAAGCAAACTCACGCAACATCCAATATTCACCCTGGCTATGTATCGCCATATAACGCTGCGCATGAATCAAGGCTGCTCTCACTGTTTGGCTTGTCTGCATTATCATGCCTACCGCACCCAACATCTCAAGCCCTTGTGTCGCCGCTAAACGTAAACCAAAGTCTTTGCAATTTAACTGTTCCGCGCTCAGTTCAAGCAAGTTAATCATGTCCGCAACGGCAATCATATTATCGGGGTTAACAATGTCTTCAGCGGTTAAAGCGCATTGTAAAAGCAAGTGTTCAGCATCACCTCCCAGTTCGGTCACTAAGCCATCAAACCCCACTAACGAGCCACTACGAATGAGATAATCTTGCTGCATCAATACGTCACCTATCAACTAACTGTGATTAGATAATCGCCAATTTGTCACCAAATGACAAGAATGTTAATTAGCTAAGCCTTAATCTGAATGTGTCGAATCGATAAACATAATAAAAACGATTAACAACATTCGGAGTTTTCAATGTCTGCATACGATACCATTATCAAGGGAGCTCGCTATTTTGATGGCACTGGCGCAGCCTCATCTATTCAAAATATTGCGATAAAAAACGGCAGGATAGCCAAAGTATCTAGCTCAAACATTAGTGAAACCGGCTGCGATCATATTATTGATGCCGAAGATAAATGGCTGATGCCCGGTTTTATCGACACCCACACACACTATGATGCTGAGCTGATTGTCAGTCCGAGCTTATCGGAGTCAGTTCGCCATGGCATCACCACCGTTTTGGTCGGTAGTTGTTCATTGAGCATGGTGTGCAGTGAATATGAAGATGCCTCTGATATCTTTACTCGAGTTGAAACCGTTCCTCGTGAAAAAGTGTTGCCTATTCTAAAAAAATACAAAACCTGGCACACACCAAAGCAGTGGGTGACATTTGCTAAAAACCATCCGCTAGGCCCCAATGTCGTTAGCATGCTAGGCCACAGCGATATGCGAGTCGCCGTTATGGGTTTACACCGTGCCACTGATCGCAATGTAGTGCCCACTGAAGCTGAAATGGTACAGATGGAACGCCTGCTAAAAGAGTCTCTAGAGATTGGCTTTTTAGGATTATCAACCATGTGCCTTAAATGGGACAAACTTGACGGTAATCGTGAATGGTCCAAAAGCTTACCGAGCACCTACGCTAAGTGGAAAGAAGTTTCCCGCCTTAATAATTTAGTGCGCCAATATGACCGGGTGCATCAAGGGGCACCCAACGCAGCCGCCATTCTGCAAATAAATCAATACATGCGCGAATGCATCGGCATTTTCAAAAAGCCTTTAAAGACCACCTTAATTAGTCGAATGGATCTAAAAGGCAGCGTCTATTTGAGTAAAATCACCAACCTAGCCGCTCAAGTCACCAACTTCTTCAATGGTGATTTTCGCTGGCAAGTGCTACCAACCCCCTTCACTGTTTACGCTGACGGTATCGATGTGGTGTTTTTTGAAGAGTTCGGTGCCGGCGAACTGGCATTAGATCTAAAAGACAAAATAGCCCGTAACGCATTACTAAAAGATGAAAAATATCGCCGTGACTTTAGAAAATTCTACGGTGAAAAACTCAGCCCTAGAGTCTGGCAACGCGACTTTGGTGACGCCATTATTCTCGACTGCCCAGATGAATCCATCGTGGGTAAAAACTTTGCCGAAGTAGCCGATAAAAAACAGATCCATGTGGTCGACCTATTTCTCGACCTCGTTGTGGAATACGGTACTGATCTTCGCTGGTACACCACCGTCGCGAACCACCGTAAGCACATACTTAAAAACATGGTCAAAGATAAAAAGTCTTTAATCACCTTTAGCGATGCGGGTGCTCATATTCGGAATATGGCCTTTTATAACTTGCCATTAAGAATGCTAAAGCTCGTCAATGAAAGTATCGATGAAAACCAAGCCATTATGACAATGGAGCAAGCGGTATTTCGTATGACAGGCGATCAAGCGCAGTGGTTCAACATTGATGCCGGGCGCATTCACATGGGTGATAGAGCAGACATAGTGATTATCAATCCCGCCAAATTTACCCAAAACCTAGAGCAAGTCAGTTGGGCAGACATGGAAAACTTTGACCTACAACGCTTAGTTAACCGAAATCCGGGGCTAGTCGAACAGGTATTTATCAACGGGAATCTGGCCTGTGAACATGATGAGATCCACCCTGAACTTGGAAAAAGTATGGAGTACGGCACCTACTTGCCAGCCCATTAAATGCGCCTCATTGACTCAATAAAATACGGATATTAATTATGATAAGCATGATAAAAAGCCTGATTGTCAGCTCTATACTCATCAGTACCGCTAGCGCCGCAGAGCAACCCAATATTCTGGTGATATTTGGTGACGATATTGGCTACAGCAATATTTCCGCCTATAACAACGGCATGCTTGGCTATCAAACGCCAAACATCGATAGCATTGCCAATGAAGGCGCAATGCTTACCTCCTATTATGCAGAGCAGTCGTGCACTGCTGGTCGTTCGGTATTTATTACCGGACAAATGCCTGTTCGCACCGGACTCAGCAAAGTCGGCTTACCTGGTTCTAGCCAAGGAATACAGCCTCAAGATATAACCTTGGCGCAAACCCTTAAAGACTTAGGCTACGCAACCGGACAGTTTGGAAAGAATCACTTGGGCGATCGAGATGAGATGTTACCGACTAACCATGGTTTCGATGAGTTTATGGGTAACCTCTATCACTTGAATGCTGAAGAGGAACCTGAAAATGCCGATTACCCGAAAGACCCGGCCTTTAAAAAACGCTTTGGTCCGCGTGGCGTTATTCATTCCTACGCAGATGGAAAAATTGAAGATACCGGCCCGCTGACAAGTAAACGTATGGAAACCGTAGACGATGAAACCCTAGCAGCAGCCAATGACTTTATCAGCCGCCAAGTGAAGCAGAAAAAGCCCTTCTTCGTTTGGTATAACAGCACGCGAATGCATAACTACACTCACGTCAGCGATAAACATTCAGGTGTAACGGGCTTAGGAGACTACGCTGATGGTATGGTCGAACACGATAACCTGATAGGAGAGTTGCTGGCCCATTTATCCTCACTCGATATTGATGATAATACGCTGGTGATCTATACCACCGATAATGGCCCAATGAATGCCACCTGGCCAGACGCTGCCACAGGTCCCTTTAGAGGTGAAAAGAATACTGGCTGGGAGGGCGGATTTAGGGTGCCGGCGTTAGTAAAGTGGCCCAAGCACATTAAACCAAACTCCAAGTTTAACGGTATAATGTCGTCATCGGACTGGTTTCCAACCCTCACCAGCATCGCTGGTAACTCAGAGATAAAAAAGCAATTACTCGCGGGTTATACCGCCAAAAATGGTAAGCAATACCACAATCATTTAGATGGTTATAATCAAGTCGATTACCTCAGCCATCAAACTGATGAAAGCGCTCGAAAGCAGTTTTTCTATTGGTCTGATGATGGTGAATTACTTGCTATGCGGGATGGCCGTTGGAAATTTAATTTTAAGATCCAAGAAAGCAAAGGCATGGCTGTTTGGACTCAGTCTCAAACAACCTTAAGAATCCCTAAACTGTTTGATCTTGCTACTGACCCTTACGAAAAAGGTGATCAGGGCTTTGGTTACGATGACTGGTGGTATAAGCGTGCATTTGTTGCTGTTCCGGCACAGGTAAAAGTAAAACAAATGTTAGAAAGCTTTAAAGCATTTCCACCACGACAAGTACCCGGCAGTTTTACGGTCGATATCGACATGCAGGATCTTATCAATATCTCCAAGCAAGCTCAGTAAGCTCATCAGCAGCCTTACCGTAAGTAGACCTTCAGCTGCTTACGGTAAGCATTGCTAATATCAACCCTAGCCTCCCCCTTAGATTAAACGGTATAATCGGCCTATTAGTTTCATCATGACATAGGCCTAAACATGGCAAAAACGGCAGCTGCACTGCACATTTTGGTTAAGCATAAAGAGCTTGGCGAAGACATTATTAAACAATTGAACAAAGGCGTTAAGTTTGACGTGCTTGCTAAGAAACACTCTAGCTGTCCGTCGGGTAAAAAAGGCGGTAGTTTAGGCGAGTTCAAAAGAGGCCAAATGGTGCCGCAATTCGATAAGGTCTGCTTCAGCGGTGAGTTGATTACACCGCATTTAGTTAAAACCAAATTCGGTTGGCATGTGATTAAAGTGCTTTACAGGACGTAGAGGCGTATAGATATTGTAAGCTGACTTTCGAGTGTCTTAAACACTTTCTCATTGTGAAGCGCTGTAATAGTACATTGCAATGAGTACGTTATTAAAGTGCTTTACCGGACTTAATAGACTCGGTACTTTTTACTCGCTTGACTAAAGCAACGGCCTTACGGCCGAACAAGTCGTGGCACTTCGCCCCTTCTGTAGTAAAAAGCAGTGCAAGAAAGACAGCTAGTCTGATGTGAATCGATTCAAACATACCGAATATTCATGCTTTTATAACCCTTTTTTATAAAGAGTTACATCCAACCTGAGTTGTGTCTGCACATGCGCTGACCGCTGGTCATTGGAACCGAGTCTCTATCTAAAACACTTAAACTCTACTTCTTGTTCGCTGAGAAAGGCTTCGGCTTGAGCGCCTTCAAGCATCGCCATGGTTGCTAGCATACCTGCCATGACGCAGTTAGGGGCGAGGACGGTGACCGAACGGGGCGCTTTGACTATGGGATAACCGGTTCTTGGATCGATGATATGGCCAAAACGCTGACCATTTTTTTCGATAAATCGGCGGGTATCACCGCTGGTGGCAAGTGCGCCTTGGCGAATTTCCAGTAACGCCGCAGCGCTATCGAGTCGTTGGGGATTTTCAATGCCCACTTGCCAAGGAGGGGCATCTGCCGCTTTAGAGACTGGGCAAGCGATATCACCGCCAAAGTTAACCAGCACCGAAATAGCGGGCCACTGCTCAGCAAGCAGATAAGCCACTCTATCGACGGCATACTCTTTAGCGATACCGCCAAAGTCGAGAGACATGCCTGCAGGAAACTGCTGTTGATGTTCGTTAAAGCTCACCTTTGAAAAATCGACTAACGCCCTCGCTCGCTCGATATCACTCGCCTTGGGGAACTGACTCCCATCGAAGCGCCACAGTGCCATTAAGGGACCGGCGCTGATGTCGAAACGCCCCTCACTGAGTTGATAACATTGGCGGGCAAACTGCAGCAAACTCGCTGTTTCGGCATCGATGGGAGAGGCTTTCCCCGCGGCATGATTGATTTTCCACAGAGGGTTATCTTTAATGAAGCGGCTAAATTTTTGTTCGATGCGTGCGGCTTCACAAGTGGCTAATTCCATCATGGCACGCGTAATATTTTCATCTTCGTTAGCGATGAGTAACTCACAGGGACTCGCCATCGCACGGAACGAACCTACATGCCCCCAGCTGCGACGACTCAATTGAAAATTAGATGATGCCCTTTGATGTTGAATACTCATTCTCCCGCTTTCAATTTCACTAGACCCAGAACGACTAAAACATCCGCTACAATCACCTTACATGATAGGAGAACGGCATGCTTATCGCTTAATTTACGCGAATTAAGTGAGCTAACATTTAAAACGAGTAACTCACCTGTGCCATGATGGCTTTCACCGCTGGAAACAGATCCTGATCTTGCAACTGGCCGACTAACTCGGTGCCGTTATTCTCTGGGTTCTGTTGATAGTACTCCAGTCGATAACTCATCTCATGACCGCCGGAGAGGCGCTGGCCAAACTTAAGCCCCAAAGTATAACTGCTCATATCACCGATACGGTAATCTGCACTGGCATATTCGGGAAGAGGTTCGTCAGCCATCAGGAAGGGACGATAAAAATTGGCGGCTTGTTGCTGATAATATCTCAGGTGCACCTGCCCATAGAAGCGCCCACTGAAATAGTAGCGATAATGGGTCTCCAGAGTATGGGAGTTTAAGTCCCAATCATCGGTACTATAACGGTAAGAAAAATCGACAACACCCGCATCTAGCGCCCCTTTCGTCATCATATAGAAGCTGTGTTTGAGACGAGAATCCGGACGATTCTCATATAAATAACCCTGCGACGTCCCAGTATCATCTACCTGGCTCAAGATTTTATAAGGATCCGTCATATAGCCCGATATGCTGGACAAGCCGTAGTTTGCCTGAAATACCCATCGACGACTCAGCACCTGGGTGATACTTAACATCATATCCATGGTTTTTTTGTCTTCAGTTCCCTCAACACGAGTCAGATCGAAAGCCGTTCTATATTCCTCTTCGGTATTATAATCTCCTCTGACTGCCATGGCCGAAAACGCTACGGGCTTGCCACCAACCGGATCTATGGTATCGAAGGTGTAAGCACCCGATAACACCAGTGTGGTGTTGTCTTTATTGAAGCTGCGCTCAATTCCAGCATTGAGACCCATAGAGAAATAATCAAACTCCTTAGATCCATTCACACCCACATTGGTTTTCCATACCGGAGACAAGGTTTCAGCCCAGTTTGCGCTTGCCTGCACTCGGGTATCATGAAAGGTATCATCGAGAGGCGTTTCACCTGGAGCAGTTTGATATTGACCATTACCGGAGGGGCGGGTAAAGGTTTGAGTTTCTGCCTGGGCGACAGCGCCAGACGCTGATGCACCGGTCAAGCTATCCACAACCAGTTTCATATCCAATAGAGACTCATCGCCAAATGCTTTCTGCACATTGCCGATAGCTTCAACGGCCTGGACTCTATCTTCCTCACCGTAGTACATGATGGCAGCATCAACTTTCCAATCATCCAACTTTTCTTCACTGGCTTGTACTTGGGCGCTTTGCCCAACCAGAGCGCAACTAGCAAGCGCTAATGCTTTAGCGATATTACTAGGATTCTTTAATTGCATCCGCATCCACCTCCCGCGAGTGAGCGACCACCACTACTCCCCTCTTTACTAAAATAGATATGGTCATCAAGGGCTAAGTCTAATTTCTCGCTGTCGAGCGCCATATCGGCCCGAGCCAACTGATTTTTCTCCCAAGGCTCGACACCCAAGCTTGAACAAGCGGATAAACTGATCGCAATAGCAATAGCAATGATGGTTCGATTCATGAGTTACTCCTTCAGCAATTCAATGATTTCATTTTCATAATCTGCCGATTTTTCTTCAAAAAAACCCAGATGCATTTGTACTAACTCTCCCTGACGATTGAAGATATAGCTGCTTGGCATACCTTGCAGATCAAACTTGCTGGCGACATCTGCTTGCGGATCGAAACGGATATGAAAGTCGGCGGGTAATTTTGATAGGAATTTTTTAGCTAGCGCCTTATTTTCATCTAGGTTAATAGCAACAATGGCCAGTCCTTGTTGTTGGTATTTCTGATGCATTGCATTCATCCACGGAAAAGACTTACGGCAAGGCCCACACCAAGAGGCCCAAAAATCCAAATAGACCACTTTCCCCTTAAACTCATTAAGGCTAACCAATTTGTCTTGAAAATTTTGTACCTGGTAGTCCAACGAAGGCGCGGCACTTAAGCTAAACGCCATAAAGCTCAGTAACAGCAATAATTTTTTCATTATATATCCTGATTTATTATCATTAATCCGTTAACCAAATCGACACATAACCCTAACCCAGAAAATGTGAAAGAAATGTCAATGTTAACTTAGTATCAGCCAATGAAAGGAATATCAATAAAAGCAGGGCTGTCTCTATGTTGAATGAGCCAGAAAGATTAGTTTTAATCTAATGAACTACAGTGAAATTATCGAAACTAATCCTCTGTTGCCGCCGGCTAACAATGACAGCCACATAGAGATGATAAATGTGTCCACTATATCTGTGGCCTCCTTAATAAGGGCCGGTTGATGTAGATATACAGGTAAGTCTTATGAGCATAAAAACATAAAGAGGTTGCAGCTAATTAGGATTGATTACTGATTTTGATATTTCTATTAGCATCACTCTCCCATTAGCGCTTAAGTTCTAACAAGCTGTGGTTCAAAAACGAGTTAGTCATCCCAAAACCAGCTGAAAAAAAGCCCTGCTCCATTTCTGGAACAAGGCATGTTTATCGGTATAACACGACAATTAACGAATAGCTGAGACCAGATAATCGATAACTGCAGTATCGGCCGTAGCGGTATGCTGCAGTGCAAATAGCGGCACTGGTTTTTCCAGCATGTTTCGTTCGACCATTTCGTTAATAATAGGCAAATCGAGTAAACCAGCTTTACCTACCAGTAAGTTATCTAGCGGCATAGTTTTACTCAAGTTCACAATATCTCTAAAGCCTTTTAAATAAAGGAAGTCTTTGGTAAAACCACCACCGCGATAAACTCGCGTGGTTAAGGTAAATGCCTGCTCTGTTGTTTGACTATATTCGCGCATTAGAGTGTGGAACGTCATCGAAAAATCTCGCTGCTCCAGCATTAAGTTAACCGCTATCACTCGCATCGCCAGTATTTTCAATCGGCTCAAGGTTAAATTGCCAGAGCAATACTCGCTGTAAATCGCCAACCCCTCTTGAGTATGAGTATTGCCCACTAAGCCAAGAGACAATACCTTTAACTGCTGACGCCTAGCGTTAACCGTGGTCAACATATGCACTCCAAGCTCATGGTAAGCAAATGCAATCAGCTCTTTGCTACTGAACATGGCGTCTTTATTGATTAACAAGCTGCCCTTTTCATTATTAACCATTGCCTTGGCAACCAAGCGAGAAGATTTTTCGACCTTACACTTCAGCCCCCACTCATCCGCCTGCTTTTGGAATGACTCAACCGCATGGTCGGCATCAAAAATAGACGCGTCTTCATCAGCTTCAATGGCTGGCGCACGCAATAAGAACTGAGCATTTGCTATGTCATCTTTATCTGGCTGACCATAATATTTAAGCGAGTTATAAACAAAGTCATCAGTGCCAATAGAGCACAGCAGATCAATCTTTGTCGCTAAGTTATCAATCACATGCCGATAAAGCTGTTGAATGTCAGCATCCATCACGTTTTCGACGGGCAACTTATACAGCAGTTCTCGGAACTGGTACGGGTTCAAATTTAACTGTTTGTAGTTAAACTCAGGCGCAACAGCCCCTTTACGGGCTAAAAACTTTTTACGCTCGCTAGCGATATTAATCGGGTTAATATATTTCAGCGTGGCGACGTTATTGGCCAACTTAAACAAGCTCTTGTCGAGCGATAACAGCTCTGGCGGTAATGTCGATGATAATAGATCAATGCTCCTGACAGACTTACGCTTGCCAAAGCGGCGCATAAAATACGCTGCAGTTTCTGATATCGCTTGTTTAACGCCCGCTTTTAACTCCTCTAACACCAAGGGGTACAACTCGCCCGTGGTTTCGTCCATAAACACTTTCTTCACTTCCACTGGCAACACCAAGGTGTTGTCAAAGTGCGCGTTAATATGCGCAATTAAATAACCACGCCCTTGAAACACTTCATCGGTTGCTGCACGTACATCAAGGTTTGGTAGCGCTATTTTATTCAGCTGTTTTTCAAAATGTTGACAGGTCTCACCCCAGCGCTCAGTATCAATTTGACTAGTGCCAATATTAAATGTTGGCGTATTCGCCTCAATGCGTTGATGGTTGTATGAGTGCACATCAAACACAATGCTGTTTTTAAACTGCTTTTCTAAGCGAGCAACCAGTGCCCCGAGCACATTATAAAAAGACTGATGCTTAGCATGGCTCTCACCGCGCTGCTTTGGCGTTAATGGCTTTTGCCAAACCTGCTTATCCCACGCCGTTTTAAAATAGGTCGATAACGTTTTAGGGCGATTTAAGTCGTATTCAAAACGTGAATCGTTGCCTATCAATACAATGGGAAAAGATGACAATAACTCATCAGTGTATGGGTCTTCCTCATAGAAGCGCTCAGGCTTAGTGAGTAAGAAGCTCTTTTTCAGATCAGCTCTCAGGCGGTGTCCATTATGAATAGCCGTACACACGACTGGCGAGTATTCATCAATCTTAACGATGAATGAACCGCCATCGACCTCAGCGTGGAAGCACTCGCCTTTATTGATTAAAGCAATACACTCTTTTTCAGTTAATATGAGCATCGTCGATCGCCTTTCTAAACGCTGTTTTTCTGATGTTTAACGCTTCTTTGGCATTGACCACGCTTTCAACAAAATCAATGACCTTCTTTTGCAGCTTAACGTTGTTCAACTTGTTGATCCGCATGATGCCACCAGGGCTTTGCACGTTAACTTCAATCAACTTTTCGTTAATCACATCAATGCCGACAAAGAACAAACCATCACGCACCAACTTAGGACCGATGTGCTTGCAAAGGGCTTTTTCATTTTTGGTCAGTGTATGCTTAACCACACTGCCACCCGCATGAATATTTGAACGCACTTCACCTGAAGCCGGAATGCGCTTCATAGCACCAATGGGTTCGCCATTGAGCATTAAAATTCGCACATCACCTTGCTCGGCACCTTCGACATACTCTTGCAAAATAACGTAGTTACCGCCCTTACCGCTGTTAATGTAGAACTCGAGTAATGAGTGGAAACTCGTTTGCGCCGCCTTCTCGACCAGAATCACACCTTGGCCGCCATAACCATCAAGTGGCTTCATAATCATCTTGTCGGTTTTTGACTCCCGCAGTACTTCCTCCAAATACTCAGGTGTTTTTGACACATGAGTCACCGGAATGAACTGATTGGTTGGATCGTCAAATGATGCGGTATACAGCTTATTGTTCGCGATTCGCAGACCATCGATATCGTTCATGATAAAGACATCATCACGCACTGAATCAAGGAAATTGAGCGCGATGGTGTCTAGCGGCGGATTGGCACGCATAATGATGCAGTCAAAGCCCGCTAGCGGTAAGCGCAGGGTTTTAAACTGCGCTTTTTTATAAAAAGAAACGATATTACTGGGCGTCACCTGTTCTTTACTAAACACTCGGCAAAACGCACTCGCTTCACTGTCGCGCATGGTTAAATTGCTAGTGGTAGCAAGCGCAACGGTATGACCTCGCGCAACGCACTCGTGGATCAACCGAATGCTAGTATCGGTTTCAGGTTCGATGTTTTCCCATGGGTACATCAAAAATAAAATTTTCAATTGGATCTCTTAATAAAACGGAATGCTCTAAAGATCTTGGGCCAGGACTGGCTTGGGGAGGTGTAGAGTACTCAAAATAAACAACACAATAATTCGGGTGTAATCACCAGAATCCGACTATGACATCTATCTATCAATACAAGTTTGAACTAGATAAGGCGGCGTAATTTACACCGATTTTAAAAAAATGCAAATAAAAAATGCACTGATATTGAGTTTATTTATGGGGTGATAAATCATCTTAAAAATCCAACAACCATTTCATTTAGTCCCCCAAGAGCGCTAACAACTAAAACTCATTATAATCAGCAGATTGACTAGTAATTACACTCGGTTGACAACATACGTTATCAAGTTCACTTACCAGTCAAAATTATCGAATAAAGTGCTCAATTTGAGCTATCTAGCAGACGTCAGAAAAGTGATCGCCATAACTTAGTAATAAAGGCGCTTCAATGGTTAATATACTGACGTTACATTCATCGGATCCTCTTTCGACATTTCTTTCACAAGTGATTTAATAAACTCATGCCTCCGATATCAGTAGCCTTCCTAACAAGGCACGGTGAAAATAGGTATGGTTCCGATGCATAAAACAGTAGATGTTCAGCAACCTTTTTCTCTTGAGCGCCATATCAGCTACCCGCTAATGCTGTTTCTATTAGTGGCCGCCATTTTTGAATATTTCCAATTCGATCTTAATATTGCTCAGTATTTTTTTAGCCTAGAGGGCGGCGTTGATAGCTGGCCTTTAAGAGGCCAGTGGTTGAGTGAAAATGTATTGCACACCGGTGGTCGCAACTTAGTTATCGTATTAGGCACAGCATTACTGATTTCATTGGGATTAAGCTGTAAAAGCAAACGTTGGAATCAATACAGACGTAACTTACTCTGCTTAACGCTAAGCGTGCTGACCTCAATACTATTAGTGAAGTTTGCCAAAGAGTTCACTCACGTTAGTTGTCCGTGGGATGTGATTCAATTTGGTGGCCAATTTGCTTATGTACCCATTTTTAGCCCCTTACCTAATGGTGCTGAATTTGGACAATGTTTTCCTGGTGGACACTCAAGTGGTGGCTACGCTTGGGTTGCGCTGTATTACTTTGCATTGCAGCTCAAACCTAAACTACGCTGGTATGGATTAGCCTTTGGCATACTCTTGGGCGCGACATTTAGCTTAACTCAACAGCTAAGAGGCGCACACTTCTTCTCCCATGGTTTATGGAGCCTGGCCATATCCTGGTTTACCGCCAGCAGCTATTATTATTTCCTATTTGTGAGAGCCAAAAAACAAAACCGCCTAGTGATTCCTGAAATGACTAGCCATTAAAACGGTCTCATAAAACTCATCTTTAAGCCACTAACATAATAGATTCTAAGCTGATAAAAAAGACGTAAACTATCAGATTTAAGCCCATAGATATCAATGCGAGGATGATCCGTCTACACAAAAAGCCATGCCAGTAGCAAGACTAAACCACCACCCACCGATAAGCCTCTTGCAAAATGAATGCTGTGAACCGATACAGTCTACTGCAAGCTAGCGTTTATCAGGTCACTACATATTACCTACAATAATCATCAGATAAATGGCGACAGACAAACATTAACTTTGTTAATCAATGGAATAAACGTTCTAAGGGTATATTATTAACCCAGACGACTTTAAAAATGAATAGCAACGATATTTTTATTTATTGTTACACCTATGTAACAATAAATACGGTACAACAAAGCAAAACTTTGTGTAACAAAAACTAATGTTTGGGGCTTATATAAGTTAATACGATAGTAGGACATATTGTATTTTATGCTGGTTTGGTTTGTTAATTTACATGCCAATTATTTAGATGTAGGCACTGCTTTTTGGCAACCTGATAGCGTAAAATTGTTCGCTTAGAGAACTGCGGCCAAACTGAAGGTACAAACACATTTGGCCGACTTTTCAGAAGATCTCACGGCGGAAACACTGCACACCCTGCGACGTTCTACAGCCCGCTAGAGCCAAAAAACGCCTAGTGATGCCTAACAATAATCCATCAAAAAGCGGGGTTTATATCGCTGACATTTAGCTAGGAATCAACCTCGATAAGATAAACTTCTGCGCGACCAAGCATATAACATCAACAGCATCAAACTAACCCAGTTAACAGAGCCGCCTGATGAACCTGAGTCAGGTTCCTTGGGTTTAGCCGCTATAGTTAATTTAACAGTTGATTCAGCGGTACTCCCTGACGCATCAGTAACGCGATAAGTAAAACTATCAACTCCACTATATTCACTAGTTGGTATATAAGTGAAGGTACCGTCATAGGCCAAAACAAGCGAGCCATTAGCTACACTATTAACAACTTCATAAATGAGTTTGTCACCATCTATATCCGTCCCTAACAGTGTTCCCGAAATAGCAACCCCGTAAGCTGTATTGAGAGACATAGTATTAGCAACTGGCGCATCATTAACTGCTGTGACAATTAGCTGAACAACGACTATGGTTGAAAGTTCACCGTCGCTAACTGACACTTTAATCGAGTCCAGTCCACTAAAATCTGCATTTGGTGAATAAGTAATTCCCCCCGTCTCCGAGACCTCTGCAACTCCACTAACTGCCGCTTGAGCTAATGAATATGATAACTCTACAGAATCAATGTCAGTTGCTATAAGTTGGCTAGTAACACTTGAGTCTTCTTCAAGCGTAAGTGACTCCGCACTTACTTTCGGAGCATCATTCACTGCCGAAATAGTTATCAACACACTAGCTTGGACAGGAGTACTTAGACCGTCGGTAACGCTAAAAGTAAAACTATCTTGCCCACTATACTCCCTAGAAGCTTGGTACAAATATGCTCCTGAATCAGTTAACGTTAACGTACCATTTGAAACTTGCTCGACAACCGCATATGTTAGTGTTTCATTGTCTATATCGTTAGCAGTTAACTCGCCTGAAGTTTGTTGATCTTCATTCACCGTTATAATTTGATCTGATGCCGTCGGGCTATCATTTACTGAAAGAATAGTAATCACTATCTCTTTTTCTGAGTCACCACCAAGGTGGTCTTCGACCCTAACAACAAAAGAATCATCACCAAATTCATCTTTATTAGGTGAATAACTCAATAGTCCTGCGTCATCAACACTAATACTGCCGAAGGTTGATTGAGTTAATATTTCAAAGCTTATGGCGTCATCAATTTCATTTGAAACAGCTATTGTGGCTAAAAGTAACTCATCTTCATTAACACTCAACACGCCAGTATCAATAACTGGAGCTTTATTTATCTGGTAGGCTTTCAACTGGCCATGACGCGCGGCTATTAAACGACTTTCTGAAACTAAAACGTCCTCTGCATAACCCATCTCTGGAGCATCTTTCGTTTCAATGAGTTTAGGCTCAAGTGGTTCACTAACGTCTAGCACCCAAAACTTGTTGTCATACTGAACAAAAAGTTGTTCGTTAATCAAGTCGACATGCCCAATATTGGCAAAGCCAAAACTCTTCCCCTCGAACTCTGTGACAGTTGAAACCAATTGCGGAGAGTTGATATCTGACAAGTCCCAAATGTTTAAACCACCATAATAGGTTTGGTATAAGTATTTCCCAATAACCTGAGTCGATGAAATGTATTCTCTATCTCCTAGGCGCCCAATATTCGTAAGCGACACTCCGTCATTATAAAAATGGTATAAACCGCCATCAGAACCAATAAACAAATGTCCGTTAAGAACTGCTAATGTTCTAAAGCTATACACTTCGCTTTCATCAATATCAGCTAGAGAAATCCCATCGATAGCAATAGGAAACAGAGGTTCGCTACTATCATAAGCATATATTTCATTAGCTGATAGGTAATAAAGAGTGTTGGCAGATTGAATAATTTCCTCTGTTCCTGAGGCATGAGATCCAAAGCTACCAACGGCCACTAGTTTGTTAGCTTCTGCGGCAGTATCATAGACAAAACCATCACTCGTATATAACAGCGCATTGGAAAATAATGCACTAGTTGAATAACCAAGATCTGTCTCTTCAATGAGATTAAACTGCCCTGAACTGATATCAAGTAGCTTTAAGGTTTCATCCGTATAACCAACAATATTATTATTAATATCTACCGACTGACTTAAACTCGATGCACTATAATCACTGACTGTAACCTCTCTACTTGCAATAGTAACTCCAGCTCTACTACTATAAAGTTGCACGCTACCTGTAGCGGCCATATTCCAAGCGCTACCAGCATTATATACTCCATAATAGTGGTCAACCTCAGTCATGGCATGGTTCAGCTCTCGCACCGTAACTTCATCAGAACTTTGCAGCACCCTAAGCTGGTTATTGGTTATCAGCATATCGCGGACATAAACTGGATCGGGATTATCTGGCAGAGTGACTGTAGAGGTAATGACATTATCTAAATCGTTAAAGTCATATCGAATAATTGTATTATCATCATTGAAGTACACTTCATTACCTGAAGTTTGTATCGCCGAATATTGATAATTTATTTTCTGAGGAGTGGTGTATAGGATCTCAAACTTAGAAGCATTATCGGTCGATAATACATAAAGCGTATCATCAGCAATGGCAACAATAGCCCCATCAATCAGTGCAATTGAAAGCGCATTGGTTAAAATATTACCAAAACTCTTTTTATTTAGCTGAATTGGGTTGGAAATTGTCGAGATGTCATATTCTTGGATATGTTCAGGATCTTGCCCTATCGTATATAGGTAATCATCCTTTATTACGAAGTCGATAAAATCATGCTCGCCTGAGTACTGCAGTGTAGAAACTCTTTTGGGGGCATTGATATTTAAAACATCTACAATAAATATCTCTTTTAAAGACATGACAAAAAGGTGATTACCTTCTTTTTTTATTCTGATAATCTCATCAAATGTCGGCAACTGGATTTTAGTCACTTTAACTGGAGAGTTTGGTGTTGATATATCGAGAATTAACACCCCATCACTCGCAATAAAAGCATAATCATCTTCAGCAATCATGACACCATAATAACGATCACCCCAGATATCTTCTTCCACCAAATTAATGTTATTGGCGTAAAGCGGCCCGACCAACAAGCTCAAGCTTATTAGTATGATTCTGATCATCTTAATACTTCCCTATTCTATTTAACTATCCTTTCCACAGGGATTGTAATCAAAACAAGTTAAAAATGTAAACTATAAGTTGCACGATAGTGCTTATTAAGTATTCACTTAATAAGCAAGACGAATTTATTTAGAAGCCAAGAAGCAAACTTTAAGTTTACTTCGATAAGTCCGCTTATGACGAAATGAAGCTATGCGCTAGTTACAAACACATTTTGCCGATTGTTCACAAGGCGCTGCAGCGGCAATAGTGCACATGCCACTGCTGTTGCCAGTGCCAACGCACCAAGCATTACAATCAAATTTATCTGGGTGGCCAGTATCATTAGTGTGTGCGTGCAGCACATCTTTACCTGGATTAGATTCGACAAGTAGGCCATCTTCCATGCAAGCTTCACCAAACATTCTGCCATTGGCAGTGCCTTTTTCATCGGTGCCAATATGACAACCGGCAACGCCAGGTGCGACGCCGTCGCTATCTTTCCACCAAGTCTTTTTTCCTTCCATCCAATCTCTGGGCTGAAAGGCAAATACCCCTTTAGCGCCGGGCATATCTTTAGCACCACTCGATGGGCTCGCATCATGGTCGTCACCTGCAATTGACATTGCAGAAAAAACAACACAAAAAAGCAGTACTATCGTTTTTAAATAAGTCATATCAATTCCTTTAATCTGTTTAATATCCACTATTATCGACAAGATTAATTAGGTTTATTGACCCAAACGACAAATCTTTATGCTGCATAAAATACTGTATTAAAAACTAGCAGTGGCGAGTTGTATTATCAAGTTAGATTATTTAAAGCCGCTTTATAGCGTACATTACAGCCTAGATAAGTCGTAGCTTAATACACCATAGCCGCTTAGATTCGATAGTCGTGGTATCGCACTGCACGCTACAAGAGACAATAAAGACAATCCGCTTCGCTACCACTTTAGCGTCACGTAGAAAACCCAGCTCGTTGTCTTTATACATAAAAAAGCCTGCATTAGCAGGCTTTTTTAATCAGTAAAACTATTAATCAATATTGATATCCGTGTCTTTATGATCGTACATATCAGGCGTTGTATGCAGATTGCCAGCAAAGCCCGCTTTTTCTAGCTTTTGCCGCACTGCTTTAACTTGTGCCGCGGTAACCGGTTCTTCTCGGCCACCCAGATAGAGACGAACAAAACTAATTAATCCCGCTAACTCACTATCCGTTAATACATTCTGAAAGCTGGTCATTGGCATAAAGTTACGCTCTTCATCCAAATAGGTCGGCGCTAAGCCGCGAATCGTCACCGCGATGGTATTGAATGGGTCGCTATGCATGATAATGCCGTTATGGAGCAACGTTGGCGCTATTGGATCGCGTCCTTTTCCATCTTCACCATGACAAGCACCACACGTATCCGCATACAAGGCGTAAGCACTAAACTGCTCTTGTGAGTAGGACTCTGCAACAAAGCCTGTGGGGGATAACTGCTGTTGCCCTTCAGGAATGGTGTTATGCACATCGCCCACCAGCAAGTAGCGTGAAATGGTTTCAATGTCATCACGAGTCATTAAGCTAGTACTGTTTTTCACCACATCAGCCATGCCAGCAAAAGCCGACCCTTTTGATGAATGTCCGGTGTGCAGAAAGTCTGTCAACGACTCTAAATCCCATCGATCTTCATACAGCTCCTGCGCCGTGATGTTGGGCGCATTCCAGCCATCAATGAGGTTACCTTGGAAGATCTTTTCAGGGATCAAGGCTTGCGCCAAATTCCTCGGTGTATGGCACTCAGAGCAATGACCTAGGCCCATCACCCAGTACTTACCTTGCTGCCACTGCTCGAGTTCATCTTCATTAAGCTGAACATGTTCGGGCGCAGAGTACGACAGCGGGTCAGTGTCCATAAATGCAATATTCCAGCCCAACAAACCCATACGGATATTAGAGGGGAAGATCATCGCATTTTTATCATTTTGCCTTGGTACGGCTGTAATCGATTGTAAATAGCTCCACAGATCTTGGGTATCTTGCTCGGTTAGATACTGATAAGAGGTGTACGGCATAGCCGGGTACAAATAACCATGTTTGCCTTTGCCGTCAAATAACGCTGCTTTAAAGTTTGCATAATCATTGTCACCAATACCTTCGCTAAGGTGGGGCGTAATATTGGTTGAGTAAACCGTGCCAAAGGGCGTTTTAAAAGGCAGGCCACCCGCAAAACGTTCACCACTTTCTGAACTATGACACGCTACACAATCCCCTGCATTGGCGAGATACTCACCTCTCGAAATTGATTCAGGGTCAAGTGCCGCAAGCTTTTCATCATACTGGTTTCTTTGCTCAGTGATGTAAGCTCCTATGGCTAAGATTTCATTACGGCTTAGCTGCTCAGAAAAAGCTGGCATCAAATTATTCAATCCAAATTCAATAGTGTGCTTTATCTCCTCAATACTACCGCCATGCAACCAAATATCATCGGACAATATTGGCGCCCCG
Organism: Shewanella sp. GutCb; assembly: GCF_002836135.1. NCBI lineage: Bacteria > Pseudomonadati > Pseudomonadota > Gammaproteobacteria > Alteromonadales > Shewanellaceae > Shewanella > Shewanella sp. GutCb. Next base: position 204,583 of record NZ_PJBL01000003.1, read on the forward strand.
ATGTCAGTATTTGCTACCGTACCATCTCCATGACAACTCGAGCAGTACTGCATAAAAATGACTTTACCCAAATCAACTTTCACTTGGGGTGCATTAAGATTTCGACGCTGCAGCGATGCAATGTAATAAGACATTTTTAGAATTTCATCTTCCGACAGTATGTCTTTCCAGCCCGGCATTGCACCATGACGTCCATCTTCGATAGAGTGTAAAATGTCGACTTCCGTACCACCATATAACCAATCATGGTCAATCAAATTAGGAAAGTGCTTTTGTCCCTGTGCATTCGCGCGGTGACAGGCGCCACAGTGATTTTGAAACAATAATGCCCCGCTATTCGTGACGTCAGAGTTTCTCGCCAATGCAGTTAGACTGAGATCGGTTAACGGCGTCATTTGAATATCTAAATCAGTGACTGGCGAGCTAAGTGCATCGTCACTTTGCTCCCACCCCATTAAACCTGCCCAATTGCCAAGGCCCGGATACAGGACTAAAAAACCTGCGGAAATAATAAATGCGATGAGGTACGACAGATAAAATACCCGCGGTGGAGGTGCATCGTTTTCATCAATACCATCAAAAGTCTCAATGGTTCTATCTTTATCTGCTGTATGTTCAATGCGCCAATATTTAACGACAACCAACGCCATAAATGCGAGAAAAATCAAGATAAATACAATCACCCAGGTGTTCCAGAAAACAGTCATATCAACGCTCCTGATCGCTGGCAGTATCATTGCCTAAGCTTTGCAAATAGTGAATCAAAGCTTCACCTTTAGTCACTCCTTTCACGGCTAGACGCGATCGCTCTATTTCATTCTCGGTGTAAGGCACTCCCAATCCTTGTAAGACGCGCATCTTGGCTTCAATATCGTCCCCAGAAAGTGCTTGCTTGAATAACCATGGGTAAGCAGGCATCAAAGACGTCGGCACCACTTGCCTTGGGTCAATCAGATGCAAACGCTGCCACTGAGCAGAGTATTTTCGACCTAAATTAGTCAAATCCGGACCGGTTCTTTTCGAGCCCCAAAGGTTGGGGAATTCATAGATATCATCGCCCTCTTCGTTGGGTCGACCATCGCGTTTTACTTCGGGCTCAATGTTGCGCACCATTTGCGTATGGCAAACATGGCAACCTTCGCTGATGTAAACATCCCTACCCGAAACCTCTAAAGCCGTTAGGGGTTTAGCCAACGAGGTAGCCCTTATTTCATCAGTGCGAACTAAGCTAGGTACAATAAGCACCAATATAGAAAAACTGGCAACCACGGTGGTGGAAACGATGAGGATTAAGAGCGATTGCGTAAAGTCTTTACTTAGCATCGGCTGATCCCTCCTGCTCTAGCGAAACGGTTTTATAGAGATTAAATACCATCAGCAGCAGACCCAATACGAAACATGCGCCGCCAAAGAATCGAACAAATAACCAAGGGGCTTTAAAGTCCATCGCTTCAACAAAACTATAAGCGAGCGAACCATTCTCTTGTTGCGCCAGCCACATGTAACCTTCACCGATGCCAGCAACCCACAGTGCGATGGCATAAAGTGCAACCCCAAAATGGGCTATCCAGAAATGCCACTTAAGCAATCGATTCGACCAAAGCTTAGTCTTGCCCCACAGCCGTGGGATAAAGTAATAGAACATCGCGATGCCCGACATCGCGACCCAACCCAACGCGGCGGAATGCACATGGCCAATAATCCACTCAGTGTTGTGAGCCAGCATGTTAAACCAACGTATCGCCAGCAAAGGCCCTTCAAACGTCGCCAAACAGTAATAGAGTATCGCCGACATAAAGAACCACATAATGTAATCGGTTTTAAGCTTCTCTTTGTTTTGCAGCAAGGTCATAGCGCTGTTAAATGCACCCGCCCAGGAGGGTAACCATAGGATAAGAGACATCACAATGCCGATGTTCTGCAGCCATACAGGCACTGATGAATAGAGTAAATGATGCGTTCCCGCCCATGTATAGAACCCGACTAACCCCCAAAAATGGATTACAGATAAGCGATATGAATAAATGGGGCGTTCAGAAATTTTGGGAATGAAGTAATAGTTCATGCCGATGATGCCAGCGGTTAGCAAAAAGCCCACCGCGTTATGTCCCCACCACCATTGAACGATTGCATCCTGCGCCCCTGCAAATACCGAGTATGACTTCATTGCAGACACTGGCATCGCTAAATTATTAAGAATAAAAATAAGGGCGACAACAATAATAAAGGCACCGTAAAACCAATTGGAAACAAAGATGTGATTCACTTTACGTTTCGCTATGGTGCCAAAAAATAGCCCCCCATAAAGCACCCAAACGAGTACAATTAACAAATCGATTGGCCACTCAAGTTCTGCATATTCTTTACTTGAGGTATATCCCATTGGTAAGGTCACTAGTGCTAAAAACAACACCAATTGCCATCCCCAAAAAACCATCCAAGACAGGCTTTGATTAAACAGCTTTGTTTGACCGGTTCTTTGTACTATGTACAAGGATGTTCCCATCAACATATTCACCACAAAACCGTAGATAACCCCAGAGGTATGCAAGGGTCTCAAACGGCCAAACTGGATATATTCAGAATTGAAATTCAGCACCGGCCAATAAAGCTGAGCTGCTAGCACCACTCCGATAAACATTCCCGCTATGGACCATGCCACCGCAGCCACAATAAAATACCGAACCACTTTGACATCATAAAGCTCCGTGCCTGGTGTCATATACTATTCCCCTTCCTTTTTTGTACCCAGAACCGAGAAGTAGTAAGCAATATCCTGAATATCTTGTTCTGATAAGGCATCAGCCTGCTGCTGCATTAAAATCGCTAAGCCACTGGTACGCTGTCGAGACTGATAGTCTTTTAAGGAGGAGATCAAATAACCCATCTTCTGACCACGTAGATTGGGATAGGGGTCGATAGTAGAAATTCCATCTTCACCATGGCATGTCATACAGACCTTGGCTTTTTGCTTACCAATTTCAAATGACGGCTCATAGTTGGCTTTGGCATCCATGGTGATGAGCGCAAGTACTACTAGCAGGATTATTCGGTTCATTAGCGATTCTCTTATGTTCTTATGCACCCTATTGAAACTAGTATGAATTGCTTAATTTGCCACAAATACCAGTAATAACACTCAAATAAGCATACGTCGCTGATAACGAATCGGTTCACTATAGATGGTCGTAGCCATTGCTAGGTAAGTGAGTACGGGTCAATTTATATGGCCAAATATTGGTGTGAACATTTGCGCTAGTCACATCACGTGAATCTCATAAATAGCAGCTAAACATTCTCATGTTCCTCCCAATAAAATTGCTGTTCGCTATCTTCAAAACACTATTGTTTGTGACCGACATCAAGTAATTATCGCTAAGACTGTGGGATATTGAGAACAAGTAACAGGATATATCTAGCAATTAGAAGAGAATTGAGATGGATTTTATTAAGCATGTTCCGGCATTATTTTATGTTTTATTGGGTATAGGTGCGGTTGAGGTGTTCGTCATTGGTCTTGGAGTGAGCATTAAGAAGCTCAAGAAGCGTTTCTCGAATAACTAACTAGAACAAAGCTTAACTAAACCAAACGGAAAAAGCCTACTCACGTAGGCTTTTTTGTTTTGAGGTGCATTATCAAACTAATATTGTTGTTAAACACCTAACTTATCGCGCATGGTGTAGTACCACGCGCCAATCGCACTAAAAGGCACTTGGAACCTATGGCCACCAGGGAAGGGGTAATGAGGTAGCCCTGCAAAGGCATCGAATCGAGTCGCCTGACCATTAATGGCTTCAGCCAAGATCTTACCCGCTAAATGGGTGTAAGTTACCCCGTGACCACTGCAGCCTTGAGAGTAATAAACGTTGCTGCCAATACGCCCTACCTGAGGTAAACGTGACAGCGTCAGCAGGAAGTTACCGGTCCAGCTATAGTCAATTTTGACATCTTTAAGTTGCGGAAATATTTTCAACATTTTAGGGGTGATAATAGACTTAATATCAGCGGGATCGCGAGCACCATACACCACGCCACCGCCATAAATTAGGCGGTTATCACCCGACAAGCGGAAGTAATCCAGTAGATAATTACAATCTTCAACACAGTAATTTTGCGGCAGTAAGCTTTTTGCAAGCTCATCGCTTAGCGGTGCTGTGGTGATCACTTGTGTGCCACAGGGCATCGCCTTGGCTTGCAGCTTTGGAATTAAGCCGCCCAAATATGCATTGCCTGCAACCACCACAAATTTAGATTTCACGCTGCCATGAGCAGTATGCACCACTGGACTCTCGCCCTCTTCTACCTTAATCACAGCAGAATCTTCGTAAATTTTGCCCCCCAAGGACTCCACGGCATTGGCTTCACCCAATGCGAGATTCAATGGATGAATATGGCCACCACTCTTGTCGAGCAAACCACCAACATACGCCTCGGTATTAACCACCTTACGGATATCATTTTTATCCAAAAGCTCTAGATGGTTCATATGGCCATGTTTTTCCCACAGCGACTTTTGCGACTGTAGATGCCCCATCTGCTTGTCGTTTAGTGCCGCAAACACACCACCATCTTGCAGATCGCACTGAATGTTATACTTGCTAATGCGCTCTTTAATTATCCGCGCACCTTCAAATGCCATTTCACCAAATAGCTTGCCAGCATCTTTACCAACCGTCTTTTCAATCGAATCGATATCGCGGCTAAAGCTATTGACTATCTGGCCACCATTGCGGCCTGATGCGCCCCAGCCAATACGAGCAGCTTCTAGCACAGTGACACTGTAACCCATCTCGAGTAGGTGCAATGCGGTCGATAGACCTGTGTATCCGGCACCGATAATACAAATGTCCGTGTCGATGTTGTCTTGTAGCTGTGCACGCTCTGTTTTGTCGTTGGCTGATGCCGCGTAATATGAATTTGCGTGTGGTGTACTGGTCATGGTTTCCGCCTGTCTTTCGTGACTAATTATTGACATAACTTCTGTCCTTTACGCTATAAAAGTAAATTTTTCGATCTCGATAGATGTGCTGATTAGCAACCCATCCCCCTCTACACCGCTCATCATTTTTTACCGCTGACAATGCAGAGCATGCTCTACATTGTCATGGGTTGTTGGCTATCCAGAGCCTGCCCGTTGTTTGGCTTCGGCTCTGCGGGCAAAGTACCAAGAGACAAATGCAATTAGCGAGACAATAAGGATAATCAAGGTCGCTAATGCGTTGATCTTCGGCGACACCCCCATTCTTACTGAAGAGAACACCACCATAGGTAGCGTCGTCGCACCAGGGCCAGAGGCAAAGCTGGCGATCACTAAATCATCGAGTGATAAGCTGAACGATAGTAACCAACCGGCGACTATCGCTGGCGAGATCATCGGTACCGTGATCTGAAAAAACGTCATTAACGGCGTTGCACCCAAATCCTGAGCAGCCTCTTCGATTGAACGGTCTATCTCACGCAGCCTCGCAGAGACAACGACTGCAACGTATGCCGCACAAAACGTCGAGTGAGCAATCCAGATGGTTAACATGCCACGTTCCGCTGGCCAACCTAGAAATTCAGCCATATGTACAAACAGCAGCAGCAATGACAAACCAGTGATCACTTCTGGCATCACCAGTGGCGCTGTGATCATATTAGACAAGGTCAGCTTGCCCCAACCCCGCGCAAAACGCGTCATCACAAATGCCGCCATGGTGCCAAGTATTACCGCCATCGTAGAGGCATAGAATGCCACCTGTAAGCTGGTACCTACCGCATCAAGGATCTGCTGATCGCGAAATAGTTCGCCATACCATTTGACCGAAAAACCACCCCAAACCGTCACCAATTTAGATTCGTTAAACGAGTAAAAGACCAGAACAAACATAGGGGCATAGAGAAAGAACATTCCAGCCCACAACATTACGGTAGAGAAACTTAACTTCTTCATGACCCTTTCTCCATTTCACGTGCCTGATAATGATGAAACAGCGTGATAGGGATAATCAATAATCCTAACATTACCATCGCTAGCGCAGAGGCAACGGGCCAATCTCGGTTATTAAAGAACTCTTGCCATAGCACTTTACCTATCATCAAGGTGTCTGGTCCCCCCAACAGTTCAGGGATCACAAACTCACCCACCACAGGAATAAACACCAACATCGAACCTGCAATTACGCCGCCCTTAGATAAAGGCAAGGTGATTTTCCAGAAGGTATTGAGACTACGCGATCCGAGATCTGATGCGGCTTCCAATAAGCTCATATCAAGCTGAGATAAGGTCGCATACAGAGGTAAAATCATAAACGGTAAGTAGGTATAGATAATGCCGATATACACCGCAATATTGGTGTTTAATATCTGCAGCGGCTCAGAGATAAGCCCCGTCCACATCAATATGTTATTGATAACGCCATTGTTGCTCAAGATCCCCATCCACGCATAAACCCGGATAAGAAACGAGGTCCATGATGGCAGCATAACCAATAAAATCAGCAAGGTTTGACTACTCTTTGGCGCTCTAGCAATGGCATAAGCCATCGGATAACCAATCAGCAAACAACCAATGGTGGAAATGGCTGCCATCTTCAGGGAGCTCAAATAAGCGTTGTAATACAGTGAATCATCAAGGATCAGCAAATAATTGCCAAAATTGAGCATGATATTAAGCGATTCTTCAGCGTACTCTAATAGCGGTTCGTAGGGCGGTATCGCCATAAGTGGCGTCGAGAAACTAATCTTAAGTACAATCGCGAAGGGCAGTGCGAAAAACATTAGTAGCCAAAAATAGGGGACACCGATGGTCCAGCATTGGCCTTTGGGTAATCGAAATTTTAACGGCTTTTTCATGAACGATTCCTTATGTTCTAAGGACCACTCCGCTGGTGGCCTCCCAGCTAATGAAAACTGCTTCTTCCCACGTTGGAGGGTCTGAACGACGTTCACGGTTGGTCATGATGGTTTGGATTAACTGCTTATTGGGTAGGCGGATGTAATACACCGAAATTCCCCCTAAATAGGCAATATCTTCAACCACACCGCTCGACCAGTTATACTCACCTTCAGGTTGCTCGCGAGTAATACGGGTCTTTTCTGGACGCACTGCAACCCAAACGGTTTTATCTTCTACGCTGGTTGATACCCCATGCTCAATAAATATTTTTTGTGCCAAGCCTTGGCTTTCAATAATAATATGGTCAAATTTATCGACAGCTATTTCGCCTTCAAATAGATTTACGCTACCAATAAATTCAGCCACCATGCGGCTATTAGGACTTTCATAAATATCAGTTGGTGATCCAGTCTGTGCGATCCAACCATCATTCATAATCGAAATTCGCGCTGCCATAGTCATCGCTTCTTCTTGGTCGTGGGTCACCATCACACACGTCACCCCTACAGCTTCGAGAATATCGACCACCTCTAGTTGCATCTGCGTACGCAACTTTTTATCGAGTGCGCCCATTGGCTCATCGAGTAACAATAATTTAGGACGCTTAGCTAACGAGCGTGCTAACGCCACACGCTGACGTTGTCCACCCGATAATTGATTAGGTCTGCGTTTAGCATAAGCTTCCATATGGACTAGCTTTAGCATCTCTTGCACACGCGCTTCAATGTCTGCTTTTGATAACTTGTCTTGCTTCAGTCCAAACGCAATATTCTGCGCCACGGACATATGTGGAAATAACGCATAAGACTGGAACATCATGTTGATAGGTCGTTCATGTGGCGGCATATCGGTAATGTCTTCACCATCAAGAAAAATACGCCCTTCAGACGGTTTTTCAAAGCCAGCAAGGATGCGAAGTAAAGTTGATTTACCCGAGCCTGAACCGCCTAATAGTGCAAAAATTTCGCCTTTTCTAATACTCAGTGACACATCATCTACTGCGCGCACTTCGTCAAATAATTTACTGACTCGGTCGATCTGAAGTAGCACTTCTCCCTGCGTCTTTATAATCGGTTTATTGGTGACGTCCAAGGTACTAGCCATATTACTTCTCCAACAGATACGCCTTAAGGTCAAAGGCTCATCTCTTTAATATTGTGTCTATTTTTGCCGTTGATCAAAAAGGGCAAGGTAAACACCTTGCCCAAATTCTGATTAATAACCCGATTTCACTTTAGTCCATACACGTGTCAGTGCACGTTGTGATTTCATTGGACGTACATCACCGACGTAAAGGCGATCTAACACCTCTTTTGTGGGGTAGATTGAAGTGTTGGTACGCACCTCTTCATCAACCAACGGCAATGCCGGTACGTTCGCGTTAGCGTAAGCAACATAGTTACTAATAGGCGCTATCACTTCTGGACGAAGGAGATAATTAATAAAGGTGTGAGCATTTTTCACGTTAGCGGCATCTGCTGGGATCGCTAACATATCAAACCATAGGTTTGAACCCTCTTTCGGAATTGAGTACTCAATGACATTTCCATTTCCCGCTTCTTCAGCACGCGCTGCCGCTTGGAAAATATCACCTGAATAACCGAAGGCAACACAGACGTCACCATTGGCTAAATCGGTGATATAACGCGAAGAGTGAAAATAGGTAATATAAGGGCGAACTTTAGCTAAGACCTCACCGGCCTTCTTAAAGTCATCAGATTTAATGCTGTTAGGGTCAAGCCCTAAATAGATGAGTGCCATAGGGATCATCTCATCGGCACTATCCAGTACCGATAAACCACATTTAGACAACTTCTCAGCGTACTTAGGGTTAAAGATCAGCTCTAACGAATCAACGGGGGCATCGTCACCTAATACAGCTTTCACTTTATCGACGTTATAACCAATACCATTTGTGCCCCAAAGATAGGGTACAGAATACTGATTACCTGGATCGGCAGTCTCAAGCTGTTTCATTAACTCAGGGCTCAAGTTTTTATGATTTGATAGCTGGTTTGAATCGAGTTTTTGGAAGGCGCCGGCTTTAATTTGCTTTGCTAAAAAACTATTTGATGGCACAACGATGTCGTAACCTGAACGGCCTGAAAGCAGTTTTGCTTCAACCACTTCATTACTGTCAAACACATCATAAATGACGCGGATCCCTGTTTCTTTATAGAAATTATCTAGCGTGTCTTCGGCAATATAGTCAGACCAATTATAAACTCGAACGACTTCCTCAGCGTAAGTGACGCTGCTGGCCAAGACACTTACTGTGACGAGGGCTAAAGTGGTCACCTTTTTAAAAAGTTTCATGCTATCTCCTGTTTAGCGTAGCAGCAGATAAACCGCTTCTGCTGTTGCTGCATTGTGTTGCCGATTTATCGGCTTTAGTTCTTATTGTTGACCAATGCTACACCTGAAAAACGGCATCGGCAGTGCGTACTGCTTTAGCTTTCATATAGATAACGCTCAATACTCAAACAGCACTATCTATATGAATGACTCCTTTGTATCTGTTGATATTTCTTGTTCAAAAGCACCACTGCTATTCATCCCCAAAATCAATACCAGCGGTGACTATGTTTAAACGGTTAGCAGGAGGAATTTACGTTCCCAAGAGCTAATCACTTGACGATAGTTTTCTAAATCGGCTTGCTTCACCGCAATATAACCATTGGTAAAGGTCTCACCTAAATACTCACGACAAGCTGAGCTTTCAGCCATCACAGCCAGTGCTTCTTCAAGCGTTAACGGCAGAGTAATTCCGCTGCGTGTTTCATTGGCGCGCCCTTGTACTGGAGTCGAAGGCTTAACGTCTTCAACCATGCCCATATAACCACACAGTAAGCTCGCCGCTATTGACAGGTAGCTGTTGGTATCGGCGCCTGCAATACGGTTTTCAACACGCAGGTTTTGCGGAGAAGATTCTGGAATGCGTAGACCACAAGTGCGGTTTTCTTCACCCCATTCCAAGTTAACCGGTGCTGAAGTCCCCGGTAGAAAACGACGGAATGAGTTAACATTGGGTGCAAATAACGGCAGTAACTCAGGAATGAATTTCTGTAGGCCACCAATGTAACTGTAGAAAAGTGGGCCTTTAGTGCCATCTCCATTACTGAAAATGTTTTTACCCGACTTAATATCAATGATACTTTGATGCAAATGCATCGCACTGCCAGGCTCATTAGTGATAGGTTTTGCCATAAATGTAGCGCAGACTTTGTGCTTAAGAGCCGCTTCACGCAAGGTACGCTTAAATACAAACACCTGATCGGCTAGCGACAGAGCATCACCATGAGAGAAGTTAATCTCCATTTGAGCGGTGCCCTCTTCATGGATCAAGGTATCAATATCTAATCCTTGGATCTCGCACCAATCATACATATCTTCAAATAACGGATCGTATTCATTCGCAGCATCAATTGAAAAAGACTGACGTCCTGATTCTTGACGGCCAGAGCGGCCAATAGGCGGAATAAGCGCTTGATCTGGGTCTTCATTAATACGAGTAAGATAGAACTCCATCTCCGGAGCAACAACAGGCTTCCAGCCTTTATCTTCGTATAACTTAAGTACTTTTTTAAGTAGGTTACGTGGCGATAACTCAATAGGGTTACCCATTTTGTCATACGTATCATGAATGACCTGCGCAGTAGCTTCGATAGTCCAAGGCAGTTTAAAAACCGCATTTTCATCAGGAACACAAACAAAGTCGATATCGGCGGCATCTAATAAAGCATCATACGAGGCATCATCAACATAATCACCTGTCACCGTCTGTAGCAACACGCTTTCTGGTAAGCGCATACCTTTTTCATCAATAAACTTAGCAACCGGAGCAATCTTACCTCTGGCAATACCTGTCATATCACAGACAACACATTCTACTTCAGTGATCTTTTCGTCTTTTAAATAACTAATTAACTTTTTCATTATTATTTTACTCTACTGGCTGCACGGCGCTGGCAAGCCTGGCTAAAGGCTTTAAACATTGCGGTATAAAAAGGGTTATCTAACACTTTCCACTCGGGATGCCACTGAACGCCTAATGCGAAATTTTTCGCGTCTTTAACAGAAAATGCTTCTATTAAACCATCATTTGAATACGCTTCTGGCCGCAACCCAACACCCAAGCGATCAACGCCTTGTGTGTGCACAGAGTTCACCTCTGCGGAGTTGCGGCCCCATGCATCGTGAAGCAACCCCCCAGGTTCTATTTGAACCTCATGCGAAATACCGTATTGCTCTTCAACAGGCGCTGTTTTATCTTCACGATGTTCAATAAAGCCACCGACGTCGTGCAGTTTTTGATGCAAGCTGCCACCAAATGCCACATTCATCTCTTGAAAACCACGGCAAATACCCAGTACTGGAACCCCAGCTTTAATTGCCGCATGAATTAACGGTAAGGTGGTAGCGTCTCGTTTTGGATCATGATGGCTTCCCGCTTCACTTGCAGGGCCATCGAAATGATGGGGTTCAATATTAGAGGGGGAACCTGTAAATAAAATGCCGTCTAACCGTGATAACACGGTTTCTGCTGGGCAATGGCCCAGTGCAGGAATAATTAATGGCCATGATTGCGTTGCATCAGCAATCGCTAATAAATATTTTTCGCCAACAATGTTAAATGGATGCAACCCCAATTGCTGATTGCATGCCGTCACACCGACTACCGCGAGCCCTTCTTCCAACATATAACACCTTCAATCCTTCGTATTCAGAGTTTTTCAATGGTTTTTATAATAGTTTTCATCTTGATTTACGAAATCATTTAATAATGAACAGCTACAACCCGAATGTTCATTTTTTCACACACTACACTTAATTTACAAACTAGGCAAGATCTTAACAGGAAGGAATGAAAATAATCATCAAGCATAAATCGTGATCCATTTAAAACAATAGCTTAGACTAACTTATGGTTATTTAGCAGACACATTAACAAGTTATCACAGCAATACTCGAGTACTTTAGTCGTGTTTAATGTTATTGACACAGCTCACACTAAAATTGAAGCTTTGCTTTATATTATTTACACAAATGACAGCCGTTATCATCGAAATGGAGCAGCGCTAGTACGAAGATCGGAAATTTAGGCATAAAAAAGCCTCAGCAACCAGATAATTAATCTAGCGACTAAGGCGGGTATTACATAGGTAGCAGTCTAGAAATTTGCAGGGGTGGTGGCACTCACAATGCGACACGGTGCATCAAAAGGATTACGAAAACGATGGGGTAACTCACTATTAAAATAGTAACTGTCGCCTTCGCAAAGCTCAAATACCTCTTCGCCCACAGTCAACTCGAGTTTACCTTCAATCACCATCGCCGCTTCTTGACCTTCGTGCTTAAGCATCTCTATCCCGGTGTCTGCACCTGGTGGATAGGTCTCGCTCATGACAGACATTGCTCGATTAGGAAAGTCTCGACCAATCAATTTAAAGTCTAAAACGCCATCACCAATATCCAGTAATTCATCGCTACGATAAACCACCTTTTGCTCGCTTGCAGTCTCATCTTCTATTGAAAAAAATTCCACCAATGACAATGGCAATCCTGATAGGACCTTTTTCAATGAACTGACTGACGGGCTGACACTGTTTTTCTCAATCATAGAGATGGTGCTGTTAGTCACGCCAGCACGCTTAGCAAGTTCACGCTGCGATAAGCCTTTTGATTTTCTGACCGTTTTAAGGTTTGCTCCAATATCCAAATTCTTTCCCCTAATTGAAGTTGTCGTTCTATGCCTCCAACAACATGCAGAACAATAAAACGCACCGATTCGCCCCAAAACAATATTGGCTAACTCAAGTCAACATTGCCTATTCTGTTGCGCTAGGTTTGTATTCTACAGGAAAGCGTGTTAAAAATAATGAACATCTGTAAATAATTTATTCATATTCTCTTGAGTATACTGTCACAAGTCCAATTTACAATAAAAACAAATATTTGGAGTAACGATGTCAACTAAAAGCCCGGTGCATAGCGAGCAATATCCCGCCTCATACTACTTTTCAACAGCAAAAGAGTTACACCAATCGCCTCGATTAGAAGAGGTGTTAGATGTTGACGTATGCGTTGTGGGTGGTGGCTTTAGTGGCTTAAATACCGCAATTGAATTGGCTCAAAAAGGCTTTTCGGTGGCTCTGTTAGAAGCCAAAAGGATCGGCTGGGGCGCATCGGGACGTAACGGCGGTGAACTCATTAGAGGCATTGGTCATAATATTGAACAGTTTGAAAACATTATTGGCCGCGAAGGTGTTAATGCCATTGAGCAGATGGGCTTTGAAGCCGTCGATATCGTTAGGAAACGGGTAAAAGAGCACAACATCGACTGTAACTTACAGATGGGTTATTGCGACTTGGCGATCAAGCCAAAACATATGCGAGAGCTTGAAGAGGACTTAGAGCATCTCAATAAGATTGGCTACGGCCACAACATGACTCTGCTCGACAAGTCTCGGGTTGGCGAAGTGGTCGGCTCTGACTTTTATCATGGTGCATTGGTCGACATGGCAAGTGGCCACTTACACCCGCTTAACTTAGCCTTAGGCGAAGCCAAGGTCGCTCGCAGCCTTGGCGTAAAAATGTATGAATATAGCGCCGCTGAGAAAATTATTAAAGGTGATAAGCCTAAGGTGATCACCGCACATGGCGAAGTAAACTGCCAATACTTAGTACTGGCTGGCAACGCCTATCTGGGTCATAAGCTTGAAAGTGATATTGGCGGAAAAGTGCTGCCTGCAGGCACCTATATTCTTGCTACTGAGCCACTAACCCAAGAGCAGTGCGACAGCATCATTCCAAAAAATATGGCGTTTGCCGATCTCAGAGTCGACCTCGACTACTACCACCTATCGGAAGATAACCGGTTACTCTTCGGTGGTTTATGTACCTACTCGGGCAAAGATCCTAAAGATATTGAAGCCGCGTTGCGTCCTAACCTTGAAAAAGTATTCCCGCAATTAAAAGGCATTCGTATCGATTATGAATGGGGCGGCATGATAGGAATTGGTGCCAACCGATTACCACAAATAGGCCGCTTGCCCGATGCTAAAAATGTATTTTATGCGCAGGCTTATGCTGGACATGGCGTGAATGCTACTCATATGGCGGCAAAACTGATTGCCGAAGCGATTACCGCGCAAGCAGAACGCTTCGATATCTTCGCCCAAATTCCTCATATGACATTCCCAGGTGGGCCGCATCTGCGTTCACCTCTGCTCGCCATGGGCATGCTTTATCATCGATTCAAAGATATCTTTTAAATAATGGCTCATCTGCAGGTGTTATTAAGAGTAAAAATACCTGCAGGGCCGTGCTGAAATTTGCAACTAGAACAAGGGTAATTGCCCCCCAACACTCCCCTATACAGACTATCGTGCGGGAGATATTTCCACAGTGACTTATTCAAATAAGCGATGGCTGGCAGCTGTTCACTCTTTGTCGAAGCTATCAACAACAATAGCGCCCATAGAAGCAGGCATAGTGATAACAATAATTCGCCTGAGTGACACTAACGGATCTTCAAATAACGGCAGTTTATTCAAACAAAATAGCACCAATGCAACGACCATTGCCGTTATCAAATAAGCGATAAAAATACGTGAAACAAAAACAATTTTACGAGACTTTATATTCTTTTGGAATACACTCTGATAAGTAAATAACCCGAGAAAAACAACCGATAATATCGATAGCATCAGCAAATTAGGAAAAGGCAAGGTTTCACCTAAGCGCCACGCTTCTTCTGAAAAAGAGATCGGCACAGCAAGTGCAAATGCCCCGACAAAGATTTGACTAGCATCTTCAAAATTAAAGCTCAATTTCATCTGAATCTCCCATATTTTGAATATGCCGTATAAGCATGATCGCCGCCTATATTGTTAGCGACTTTTATTGCTGCTCAAGCGAAACCAAATTTCGAGGTGATGATTGCTGACCCAAGTCGAGGTAGAAAAACAAGTTTAGCAATATAATTGATAAACTTAGAGGTTAAACCTTCTCAAAAAACACCATTAATAGCGACAACTTAGAGTAAGACTTTACCGGCTACAGCCTCAAGTGTGAGCGCTAATAATCGCTGTCGAACTCCTTAAGATTAATGCTGGTTTGTATTTTTAATCACGAGTACAAAGAACCAATACAGGTGAGTCACTGCCCACTAACAAAGCGAGCAAGTGTTTATCCACAACAGCCTTCGCCTTGCTGTATTGGCGGGCACGCAACGCTACCAAAAGAGCAATACACGCAACAATCACCCTTCTTGGGGCGCAATACTTTTCTGCATCCCTTACATTCATAAAAAAACTGGCAATAATCAGTAGGCATGATCTCTAGCTCTTGATGCCCACACTCCGGACAGGTGATCATAGACTCTAGCGTTAGCTCACTCATTTGCATATCCTAATGTAATGTGATGAAAGTAGATGCCCGCGATAGAAAATAAAGCATAGATGTCAGCATCATGCCCTCTCCTCTATGGGTATCTACCGCCCGAACAAGTGCGCTAACAAACTCAGTGGAATCCTACTAGCACATGGTATCTAACCTGCAGTATAGCGCTTACTCTTGAGATGATTTAATGAGTGCAATAAAGCCGCCATAAACATCAGCACCACAAAGCCAAGTAATATATACCCAGCAATATAATTCTTTTTCAGCTGCTTAGATCTTAAAGCACTTTCCTCTCTTGTATGACTTGGAACTTGCTATTAAATGCCACTACTTTTTGCGCTATGGTATCTTTAGAACTAGATTTTTATCGCTTGTAATTACAAATGAAGACGCTCCAACACGAGTGCAAAGTCACCTTTGAAAGCATCGATGGTGTATTTGTAATTAGCTGATGAAAATGTCTCACTTTCAAAGCCTAAGTTCAATACCGCATTACAACCAGCCTCATTTTCAAGCAGCTTTATATGGCAGTGCCCTTCATTTGGATCTTTAAAAAATTAAGGCTAACACTGCCGGCTTTGATTGCAGTGGCAACACCTACTCGGAGACATTTGCAGTAGATACACTTAAATGATGACAAGCATAATGCTGCTGTTAATTCTGCGACTATCGATGCAGCTAGAGAGTCAATTCCAGCCATCAAATAACTGATTAACGATGTTTGATGGTATCAAGCCCCTATAGCGCCGTTAGCTCTGTTAACGTTTCAATAGTCGTCGTTGGCGTTTGCCCCCAGGGGTCAAAAATGGCAGTGGCTGTACGCTTAACCCAAACCGCTTTTAAGCCTGATGACATCGCCCCGAGTACATCGAACGGATTACTTGAAACGAGATACACTTCTTGGTGGCCAGCTTGACTGCTCATATGAGCATGCGCTGCAGTAACATCCAATAAATGGCGATAAACCGCAGGATCAGGTTTAAACGACTTCACATCCTCACTGCTAACAATAGCGCTGAAGTATTCGCGCAATCCAGCATGAGTGAGCAGTGATTCAACTGCAGCACGCTCACCATTTGAGAAAGCAAACATCGGCACACCCATCGCTTTAAGTTGTGCTAGAGCAGGTTTAACATCATCGAAAGCTGGCAAGGTTAAATAGCTCGCGAGCAGTTGCACTTGCTGCGTATCAGATAGCTCGATTTGATAGTACTGGCAGCTGTATTGCAGCGCATCCGCTGTGCACTGAGAAAACCCTTGGTATGTTTGCATTAAGCCGCGACGAAATGAGTACTCTAACTGCTTATCACGCCATGTGTGACTGAAGGCTGTGGCTTGTGAGCCTATCCATTTATCGAGCATGACCACGACACCATGGGTATTAATCAAGGTGCCGTAAACATCAAATGCTAATACCTTTTTCATCCCACTCTCCTTTATACCAATAAACTACGCCCTATAAACGAGGCGCTGTAACCTAATTATTTTTACCAAAAGCGGCTAAAACAAAAATGCCCACCGATAAGGTGAGCATTTAGTGTCGGCCTATAAACGGCTGGCGTCTAGCGCTTTACTGAAGATGTTTGCGTTGAGTGTAGCGATTATCAGCATGACACAATCCCAGCATTCTTTAAAAAGCTCAACAAAATTATTCGTTGCTATTTATTTCCAAGCGAACTGTTCAAACATCTTATCGACTGGGGTTTGCGCAACATGATTTACGTAGTTGCTGATCACTTTCTGTGATAGACCTAAAATGATTTCAAGTACTTGTTGCTGACCATAACCTGCTGCATAAAATGCTTCTAGCTCAGCTTGGGACACGTTGCCACGGTTACGCACCATGCTCAATGTTAAGTCCTGCAGTGCTTGTAGTTTTGGCGTAGGCATTGGCTCGCGATTACGTAGCGCATCAGTTAATGCGCCATCAACTTTCATTGAATGTGCAATGCCAGTATGCGCTGGCACGCAGTAATGACATTGATGTTCAACATTAATGGTTTGCCATACAACAGTGAGCTCTTCTGCATTAAAAGATGAACTGGCGAATTGCTGGTGCAACTGCGTATAGGCTTCTAAGGTGTTAGGAGATTCAGCCATTACCGCAAACAAGCCTGGAACTGCTCCCATTTGCTTTGCAGCATTCTCTAGAATTGGCTTACTTTTTGCTTGTGCTGTTTCAACTGTATGTAATTTAAAGTGGCTCATAAGGGGTTTCCTATTGTTAGTTTTGCTTCACTTACAAATTCGTTAGCAACAGATCTAGTGGGTCTGTTCCTTGGTATGCAAATAATATAACTAGATTTGAACGATCGTTCAAGTTAAAATTGAACAATCGTTCAAAGCTATTTTAAGTGAGCCCATTTTATGAGAAAGAATGCTAAGTTCGATCGGGAACAAGTTATTGATAAAGCCACAAATTTATATTGGGAGAAAGGCTTTCATGCCACCTCAATGCGTAATTTGCAGGATGTTATTGATATGCGTCCCGGCAGTATTTACGCCACCTTTGGTAGTAAGGAGGGTTTATTTAAAGAAGCATTAGCTCGCTATACTCAAGCTGGCATCGATCAACTGGCACTTTCTAGCGCCGAGGCAAGCTCGCCTATTGAGGCATTAAAAGCCTTTATGAAACTGATTATCGTTGAAAAGCAAGGCAGCGCGCCAAGCGCTATGTGCATGCTCGCTAAAACGGTCGCCGAGCTAACCGATGAACATCTAGAGCTTTTAGAGGCTGCAAAACAGTCATTAAAGGTAATGGAACATGAGTTCGAAAAACTAGTAGTAGAAGCACAAGCTATGGGCGAGGTCAGTACAGACAAAGACGCTAAACAACTAGCACGCCATATTCAGGTGCAGATCTCAGGCCTACGCACCTACAGCAGAGCATCCGATGGCGATGCACCACTGGCGCAGATGATTGACGATATATTTGCTCACTACCCTTTTTAGCGGTTCTACCACATTCGCTTTCTAGCAAGAGCGAGCAACACATTACCGTTGTCGAAGGACTAAGACTAAAACCAGGCTAATGTCGTAAACAATAGTGATTTTACGATTCTACGCTTATGATGAAAATAGTGAGTATGAGTATGAGTAAGTATCTTGTAATGAGTCGTTTTAAGTGAGTATCTTTGACTAACCCAAAATACAGCACGATTGCAGCTTGGTCCTTAGCGATCGCTCGCGCGCTAAGTGCCAGTAATATTAACGCCAGTGCTGTATTTAGTGATGTAGGATTAAGCCTTGCCAAGTTAGAATCCGAGCCTGATTCTCGAGTCGCCATCGATAAAATGACCTTGCTTTGGCAAGCAGCTGAACATGCATCAGGCTCATTGTCCTTTGGTTTAACTGTGGGCCAATATGCTTACCCAATACACTTTCGCTCACTGGGTGCATTGATGATGAGCAGCGATACCTTAGCGCAAGCCTTCGAAACCCTTCCTGATTATTCTGCCTTAGTCAGTAACTCTGCCGTGATTAGTTTACAACGCACACCGCACTTGCTCGGTTTCACTATTATTCCGCTTAATGGCGTTGAGATTAGTGCCTTGGCCATAGATGCATTTTTTTCCAGCTTAATGCTGCACGGCAAACAGATGATTGGCCATAACGACTTTGTGCGGAAAGTAGAGTTAATTAGACCCGCGCCTAAATCACAACAAGCTTGGTTAGATCTCTTTGATTGCCCAGTGGTTATGGCCGCTGCTGATAACTGTATGTGGATGGACCGCGCTATGCTTGAGCAAACTGTTATCAGCAAAGACCCGCTATTAGCCCGGCACAATGAAAAGGCGGTACGCCAATATTTAGATAAGATGCAGGCGTTAAATTGGCAGGAAAAGACCAGCCAAGGGATCCATGCATTATTGGTGAATGAAGAGCCCACCGCATTGAAAATTGCACAGATGTATAATATCAGCGAGCGCAGCTTAAGCCGTTATCTGCACCTTGAAGGCACGGGGTTTAGAGACTTACTGAAGTTAAAGCGTCAAGAGCTCGCGCACCATTATCTCGCCAATACTCAAATGCCAATCAGCAGCTTATCTGACACTCTAGGCTACAGCAACGTGAGTAATTTCAGCCGTTTTTTCCATGCTTGGAAAGGCATTAGCCCGTCAGATTATCGTAAGCGCAGCAGCCGCTAATTTTCGGTCGCCAGCATAATTGGCGGAAAATGATAACGGACTAGTGAACAACTTGTAATAACTTATCAGTAATTGTTAATTTACTTACCTGTGAGTGCGCCCATGCCGACTAACACCTTACCGCAACGCCCCTTTAAGCTCAGACCGAATAGGCAGTTATTCATTGGCAGCTTAGCGGCAATGTTCCTGCTTGGTTGTCAGCCCACTCAGACAGAGACTCATGATCAAAATGCTGATGATTTTGGTTTTACCCCAGCAAGCACTCACACTATCGACGCCAATAATGCGGTGTTAGCAGAGCTACCCTTTGCCAACAAACAAGACTTTGAAGATGCTAAGCGTGGCTTTATAGCCAGATTACCGCAATTGATTGTTGTTGATGAGCAAGGCAACAAAATCTGGGATAGAACAAGTTACGACTTCATTGAGGGTGATGCGCCCAACAGTGTTAACCCCAGCCTTTGGCGACAAGCAACACTGAATAATATTGATGGTCTATTTGAAGTCACCACCGGGGTATACCAGCTGCGTGGATTTGATTTAGCCAATATGACCGTGATTGCCGGTAAAACAGGCTGGATAATTGTCGACCCTCTTACCACGGCCGAAACCGCCAAGGTGGCATTGGAATTCATAAACCAACAGTTAGGAAAGCGGCCTATAGCGGCGATTATCTTTACCCATAGCCATATGGATCATTTTGGCGGCGCACTAGGCTTACTTGAAAACATTACGCTTGGAAGCAATGCACTTAAAAACAGTGCGATCGAAGAGATTGATATTATCGCCCCAGCAGGCTTTATGCATGAAGCCACCAGCGAGAATGTCATGGCCGGTACGGCAATGAGTCGACGCGCCATGTATATGTATGGCAAGCAGTTACCACGCTCACCCCGAGGGCACATTGACTCTGGCTTAGGCAAAGAACCCGCTTTTGGTCAGTTCGGGATCTTAAGCCCAACCACGGTTATCGCTCAAGATTCAGCACAGCTTATTGATGGTGTTCCGTTTGAGTTTCAGATTGTTTCTGGCTCAGAAGCCCCTGCAGAGTTTACCTTTTACTTACCAGAACAGCAGGCGTATTGCGGCGCAGAATTAGTGTCGAAAAACATGCACAACCTTTATACGCTGCGCGGCGCCAAGGTTCGCGATGCGCTCACCTGGAGCAGCGCGATTGACTCAGCACTTACCGCACAGCGCGATACTCAGGTTTACTTTGGCAGTCATCACTGGCCAATCTGGGGCCAAGAGGCAATCAACAGCTTTTTGGAAAAGCAGCGTGATACCTATAAATATATCCATGACCAGTCAGTGCGGATGCTCAATGCAGGTTTGACTCCAGCAGAGATCGCCGAGGCGATTGAAATGCCACCCGCCTTATCTAACACCTTTGCCAGTCGCGGCTATTACGGCACCGCTAAGCATAATGCCAAAGCGGTTTATCAGGCTTATTTAGGTTGGTATGACGCCAACCCCGTAAACCTAGATCCTCTGCCAGCAGTGGCTTCAGCAGCAAAATATGTCAAGTTGATGGGCGGCGCTGACAAGGTGATTGAGCAAGCCAATATCGCGCTTGATGCCGGTGAATACCGTTGGGCAGCAGAGCTGATTAATCATCTTGTCGTTGCTGATGACGGCAACAACCCCGCAAAAGCCTTGCTGGCGAGCGCTTATGATCAGCTCGGTTATCAAGCCGAGTCCGCACCTTGGCGCGACGTATACCTAAGCGCCGCCTATGAACTACGCCACGGTAGCCCAGAAAAGGGCATCGATTTAGCGTCAATGAAACAGATTTTACTGCGTTCGCCCGTGGAAAACTTCCTGCAATCAATGGCATCAAGGGTGATTGGCCCAGAGGCGTTTGGCGAAGAGTTTGAGCTTAATATCAACTTCACCGATCTGGATAAGAACTACGTACTGACGCTGAAAAATGCAGTGTTACACCACAAACTAGCCCCCAAGTCAGCCACCGCTAATGCCACACTCAACATCAGTCACGAACTGTTTATCGACCTGATTATTGGCAGCGCAGGAGTGTCAGATGTGTTGTTCTCGGATGAGCTGCAGATCGAAGGCAGTAAAATAGATCTAGCCAGTTTTTTCTCTAAACTCGACAAGCCAAAAGGGGTGTTTAATATCGTGACGCCATAAGGTTAGTGGGTTATAGCTTTGAGTGGCTAACTCGTTGTTTGGATGCTATAAGATAGTCACTTCGTAATCAGCAAAACTCTCTTAGCTCACCAATTGCAGTGTGTTTCTTTTAATTAGTAAAAGAAGCGATAGGGGTATTAACTAGCCGAAAATCTCATATCCACCAGAACTCCTTGCATCACTTATTTTCTATAAACGTGTAAAATAAGCCAATAATAGGTGCAAGGGTAGATAAACTCTACATATCTAACTTCTTACTAAACAAAGGAGCTTGCTGTATTTTTATGTCATCACAGAGACACTTTGACATAAAAAGCCCAATCAAAAGATTGGGCTTAATTTAAAACTGACATTAATAAATTAAAGGCTAAAAACTAAGTTATCTATCCATACTGCATCTTCTAAGTTTGAAGCACTGCCATCTTTTGTATAATCAAAGCGTACCGTATTCTCACCTGCATCAAGGTTCAACGAATGAGTACTCCACTCTTGACTAACCGTTCGAATGAGTAATTCATCATTCACATAGACCTTGAGCACATCACAGCACGACTCCGACAAAACTAAACTATCAAAGCTCAATACCCCAGTGGTGACCAGCACTTTAAACTCAGCACTACTTACTTGAGAGTTAACAATACTTCCTGAGCGGAAACTTGTGTCACCTTGACTTGCATAAGCTTGCGAAGAAGCCCATGGCGCATCTGAGTTGCTTCCACTTTGCCAATTAAGCATTTGTTCCGCTTCAAACCCCTCATTAAACTCAGTTAAAGCGGTAGGCATTGAGTTCGCATCATTAGGGTCAGTAGCATATAAATTGACTTCATCACCGTCAGAGAATAAATCTCCGTCAGTATCAGCAAGTAAAGGATCCGTTAGCGTTGTATTGAGTTCTTCGTAGTCATCTAAACCATCAGCGTCAGTGTCCATAAGCAGCGGATTAGTCTGATGAGTATTAATCTCATCGCCGTCATTGATTTGATCGCCATCAGTATCTGCGATTGTTGGATTGGTCAAGGATTCATATTCTGCAACATTGATCAAACCGTCCACATCAAAATCCGCAATACCATCACTCGAGTCAAGGTCGCTAAAGCCGTACTTACTCTCCCACCAGAGTGGCATACCATCTAAATCTTCATCAATGCCAACAACATCATCAATAAATTGGCTATTTCCTTGTTCGAGAACCACCTGATAAGTATTTAGCAAGGTTGTGGTTTTGAGTAATCGCTGATCTCTGTCAGTAAACAGCAACTCATTACGCTGATTAATATTGATATCATAAAAAGAAGCACTTGTTGATAAGGTACCTTGTAAAGAGCCAGCGCTATCGTATTTCAGGACATCACCACTCCAGGTCACAAGATAAACATTGCCATGACTATCAGCAGTAACTGCGCGAGACTGTTGAACAGAGATAGAATCCAGCAATACCATTGTTATTGGATCATAAATATCAACATCATAACCCGCTAAAGCATACAGCTTATTATCTAGGCCGATTGATAAATCAATATATTCCTTGCCCGGATAATGCTCTGAGGTATTGCTCGCCAAATCAAACTTCACTATGCCTTGGCTAGTTCCATTGCCCACGTTCATATCAGTTACATAGACGAAGCTGTCTGCACTATCGATACCGCCATATGTTCCATTATTCACAATACCCCAGCCATCATGACGTAAGCTTTGCCACGTATGTCGTTCAGGGTCATACACCGACAATACAGGAGTAAAGACTCCGTTAAATATGGCGATACGACCATCAGCTAACACAGTAAGATCTCGTGCATCATCAACTTCACGAGGAATATCTACACTTTTGATTAGGTGATTTTCGTAATCAAAAAACCTTAGTTGGTTATCTATTTGGCTTACGTATTGAATACCCAAACTCTGAATATTTTCAAGTGCAGAAAATTGAACATCATCAATTCTTACCCTGCAGCCATCATTAGGGTTTTGAATTGAGATAGTTTGAACTCCACGTGGTACTAGCAATGATTGCAGCGTCCAGTCATTGCTAATCGTGAATTCGTTTATTTCACCATCTATAGTCACTTTAAGGTTGCGGCTCCAACTGCAGCTGCTCGTTGCCTTAAAGTTAAGTTCATTACCGGCAAAAAAGCCTGTTAAACTAATCTCTGCAGCATCCTCGGTATAGAGACTGTAGATGCCATCACTGGCTGCTGTATTATCAACATACCAATTTGCTAGACTTGAATTGATAACCCATGAATCTGGTACTACTTGATCTTCAAATGAGTAAGCAACATCTGTAATAATATCTGGTGCTGAACCGCTATCATTAGGATCAGTTTGCATCAAATATTCTTCAAGATTTGAGATGGTATCTCCATCGCTATCTAACAATGCATCACTGGGGTCGAGCAAATTAAAGCTTTGATCAACTTCCCAAGCATCAGGTAAACCATCAGCATCGGTATCAGAGCTTAAAGGATTAGAAAAATAGCTATTTATCTCTTCAAAATCGGTTAACCCATCTTCATCAGTATCGCTACTTATTGGGTTGGTCCCTAAGTCATGCTCCTCAACATTGGTCAAGCCATCGTCATCAGCATCTAAAATAGCATCATCAGCTACCAGCTTATCAAAGCCATAATAGTCCTCATACCAATCAAGCATACCGTCATTATCTGTATCACCACTGACATTCACGGAAGCCAATTTGCGGTCTTGTTGATTAAGAATATACAAAGCACCTTCATTACCGAGTGACAATTTGCCGCTTTCGGAAATTGACCACACCTGCTGATGACTCTCTAAATTAACGGCAAAAGTGGTTGAGCCTCCTGAGACAAACAACAAATTATTCGTCACTAAAATATTGCTTTGTAAAGACTCATTATTATCAGGTTCCCAAGCCCACAATAAGCTTCCATCTTTAGAGTCTAAGGCATTAACAACGCCATTATTGATAACATAAATCTCACCAAACCCAACAGAAACAGGTGCTGAATAGCCTGCTTGGGTTTGCCACTTAACGCTACGAGAATTCAGATCAAAGGCTACTAGCTCATTGTTATAATTAACAAATAAGTCATCCTCGTAACCTAAGGTCGGGATTTGTGCATTAAAAGAGAAAGCATCTAAAGTTATGGATGCAGACAGCTCACCAGTTTCTCTATCTATGATCTCTAAAGCATCATTAAAAAGATACACTGATTGTTGATCGACTGCAGGTGTCCAACCGCCTTGACTACCTCCCTCTCTAAACCAAATCTCTTCACCTGAGGTGGCATCAAATCTATAGATGCCACCATAATAACCTCCTCCAACATAAATACTATCGCCAAAGGGAGTCGGAGCAGCAAAGTCAGACCATTGATTACTATAAGCGGATTTGAACACTAAATTTCCGCTTGCGATATCCAGCGCTCGAATATAGGAATCATCCTGCCCCCCCGTTTGAAAATACACTTTGCCATCACTATAGGCTGGAGGGGTAATAGAGTTCACTTCATAGGTTTTTTGCCATACGATACTGCCATCTAGCGCATCCAGGCTCAGTACATCTTTGAGTGAAACGTTGCTCACTTGAGCACCCGTTACGATTACTTTATTGTCTGCGATGACGATATCGTCATCCGAGTAATTAAAGTTAACAGGGATATCGACACTCCAACGTAAGCTCAAGTCATTACTATCAATATCAACTATATTCAGACCATTATGCGCCGCATTACCTTGGTAACTAGACCAGGGTTTTGCCACTGGCTTATCAGTTAAATCCGTTGGGTCTGTCTTTAAGAAGTATTCTTTAACATTGGAAAAGCCATCGACATCAAAATCGAGCTGCGCATCAGAATCTAAATTAGGATTAAATCCATAAACAAGCTCCCACCCATCAAGCATACGGTCATCATCAGTATCTGCATTGGTAGGATCGGTAAGATGGGTATGAACTTCATCCCCATCACTGAGACCATCAAAGTCACTATCAGCAAGGTTAGGATCGCTGCCATATGCAAACTCATCCGCATTGACTAAGCCATCACTGTCATTATCCAGCGATGTATCATTGACTAGCGGATTTGTCTCATTGGCGACTTCCCACGCATCAGGCATACCATCATTATCGCTATCAAGGCTTAATGGGTCTGTACCTAGTGTGACCACTTCCAGATAGTCGCTTAAACCATCTCCATCAGAATCACTATTTAATGGATCTGTACCGTGTTCATTGACCTCATCACCATCGGATATGCCATCGGCATCAGAGTCTGGATTTAATGGGTTAGAAAGTACGTCATTAACCTCATCTCCATCACTCAAACCATCGCTATCGGTATCTGCAATATTTGGGTTGGTACGGGCAGCAAATTCTTCAATGTTGCTCAGACCATCAGCATCTAAATCGACGCTTGCATCGCTACTATTGCTATCATCTAGGTCATACAGCACTTCCCACCAACCAGGTAAACCATCGCTATCAGAATCTGCAACTGACTGATTACTATATTGTGGGGCGCCACCAACCATAGTGACAACCACTAAGTCATCACCATTTTCCTCAAGCGCTACTGGCGAACCCGATACGGTAATTTCACCGATTTTTTGGTAATCATCAGAAGACCATATTGAGATCACTGATGAACCAGCTTCATTCACAGATAGAGCAAAAATCTCATCAGCTATCCATCGAATATCAACGGCCGACAAGGACAAATCAGCGACTTCAGCCAAAGTCGTCACATCAATAATTCGTCCGTTGCCTAAAGCGACTTTCGTTTTATCGCTAGAAATTCTGACAGGATGAGCGATACCAGTTTGCCTGTGATAGGGCGAATAACCCGCACTAATAATGGTGCCATTAGATTGATCGATCTCTTCAAAGTACAGATCATTAGGTGAAACTCCATCTCTTGAAAAATAAACCTTAGATGTATTTGCATTCCATGCATAGGTACTGGAGAAGTAGTTGCGGTTTTTACTATCGGTTAACGTGCCATCTTGATTATAAATATTATGTGATGCTGAAGATCCATGACGGTATTGAGCGAGTATAAAATTACCAACACTAACAACACTATCCACCGGCTGACTCGAATTCGTATATTCTTGCAGTGGCGTTAGCACATCAATATTGGCATATTTGATAGCCCCAGAATCAAAACCCACATATAGGCGTTCATGAGTTGCAGAATAACCTATGCTAGTTGCAGACTCTTCGTCATTAAAGGGCCATGAAGACCTTAGATTAATTGGATTCGTATAAGATTCAGTTGACGATATCCAGCGGTATATTTTTTTGTCTTCTGCATTTAACAGGTAAACAACACCATCAACAGATGCTATATCATCGGCGGTGAAATTTGGCACCATCGCATTGTAATCACATACCCCGCCAGCGCCATGCTCAGCTAGCCAACATGCTGAATCTTGAGGAAATGCATCAACTAAAGCCATAGTTTCTGCATCAACTTCAACACCTTCGTGAACCTCGTCAGCAAAACCGTCGTTATCAGTGTCTTTAGAGAGAGCAGCATTATGCGCAAAAGCATCTTCAGTATTACCAACGCCATCACCATCGTTATCATCACTAGCTAGGTATGTGCCGATCCAAACTCTTTCTGCAGTTTTATAAACTAATACCGCTGAATCACTCTTTGAAAATGCGCCTAATAACTCACCATCAATAGCAACATACTCTTGCAGTGCTAATTGTTCATTTCTACGTACAAGAAGTAATTCATCAGAATTGGATTGAACCGTGACTAGAGCCTTATCAGCTAACCAAAAAGCGTGGTTGAATTGAGTTGATATTGAGCCCTGCAACTCTAAAGTTTCAGCGTCATACAGATCGCCACTTCCCAATGCAACAGTGTTACCGTCAAGTGAAATAGATAACGGTGGCGTAATAGAATAATCACCATGATATGGACTATCGATAGCATAGCCTAATTGCCCTGTAGACTGATCAATTTCAGTATAAAGAAGATCATTGGGTGAGGAGCCATCTTGGAAATGGTATAACCTTGACTTGGCTTGGTTCCATTCATAAGCCATTGAACGAAAATTAAAATAACTAATACTCTGCTCTGACTCTACGCCATTGATATCGTAAGTTGCATAAGCATCGTTGTAATAGTCCTGCACCAGAGTTAGCAGGTAATCACCAACTGGAATGAGGGTTGTGAAAGGAGTATCTGATGTCGCAAAATGGACTAATTCATCTCCATCAATATAACTGATGTCGCCGCTGTCATCACTGATATAAAAACGTTGATGTCCAGGTGAGTAGGCCATCGTTGGAGAGTCACTGACATGAACTGTAATTGGGGTTAAGAAATGTTCAGTATTACTATCGTAACGGTGTACTAATTCCCACTGCGACCCAGAAAAGTAAACAATGCCATCAGTTCCATATTCCACTACGCTAATTGTTTGCGACGCCATCCAGGTTAAGTAACAAACGCCATCACTACCATCTGACTCCGCAAAACAACTCGCATCCGTAAGAAAGTAATCACTACTATCACCGACACCATCGCCGTCGGTATCAACTGACTCGTTAGCATCTAACGGGAAGGCATCATCTTCATCTAAAACGCCATCACCATCATCATCGTTGTCTGCATTGTTACCTATGCCATCACCATCGGTATCAACAGACTCAGTAGCATCTAGAGGAAACGCATCATCTTCATCTAATACGTTATCACCGTCATCATCAGTATCAGCATTGTTACCTATGCCATCAGTGTCAGTATCAAGTGACTCAGCAGCATCTAAGGGAAATGCATCGGCATCATCTAAAAAACCATCACCGTCGTCATCAGTATCAGCATTGTTACCTATACCATCAGTGTCGGTATCAAGTGACTCAGCAGCATCTAAGGGAAATGCATCGGCATCATCTAAAACCCCATCACCGTCGTCATCAGTATCAGCATTGTTACCTATGCCATCGGCGTCAGTATCAACTGACTCAGTAGCATCTAGAGGAAACGCATCTTTGTCATCATTGACACCATCACCATCATCATCAGTATCTACATTATCTGAAATACCGTCATTATCGGTGTCAGTTACTGGTACTGGCTCAGGTTTAGGTGCTGGGCTATCATCGCCGCCACCTCCGCCACAACCTAATAGAGATAACATGACTAATGCAAGCGTAATTGTAGTTTTCATTGTGCATCCTAGCAGGCAAATTTGAGAGCCATAAAAATGGTAAAAGTGCTTTATACCAATAGCATTAAGTATTTGACTAATTCAGAGCCCCTCAGACTTTTCAATTCAAGGCGCATTGGTGAAAAAAGGGTTATTCCCTTTTAAGCCACTGCAAAGCAGAAGTGGAAAATCTGAGTCGCTTAACTGGTGCGGCCGACGTTTAAAGCAAATGGCAAAGCCCTTTAAGCTTCGTTGTGGGCTTTGGATATAGAATAGCTATTAGCTTCAATCCCCCATCTTGCCTACAGGGCTTTAAATTCCCGCCGAATGGTCAAACTTTTAATGCAACTGGTATTAGACAAAGCATGAAACTTTTCTTTTAAGAAGGAATATAGAAATAAAACGGAGGAAGCGTGCTCACACAGAGATACTGTCCTTAGTTGGCTTTTTAACTAAACTCATCCTTGTTTAATCGTCACAAAATACACAAAAACAAACTTAATATCAACATATTAATAACAATATTGGAGCTTAAAAAGCTTAATCTGTTTTTCAAGTTTAATAAGTTCGCAATAGCTGATAATCATAGGAAAAACCAACGTCGGATTATTAATCACCTTCTATAAAGATGCTTTTAGCTTTAGATTATTAGTAATCATCTATTTTTCAGTTTTATTTACCCTTACGACTTTCTGCTCGCTTCACTATACACACCTGCAAACCATCGACTTTTCATTCCAAAAGCACTATAGACACGCCCTTGTATACTCTGTGCTAGCGTTAAGAACAAAGCCGCCCAATATTATTTCCAGCACTGTCGAGATCATTATTCATCTTGTGGTAGCACATAACGGTAATGAGCGCGCCGAAGCGTTGCTCGCTACTGCTTATGATAAGCTCGGTTATCAAGCCGAATCAGCACAATGGCGCGGTTTTACCTAAGCGCTGTGTATAAACAGCAGTGCCGGAGTGTCAGATGTGTTGTTCTCGGATGAGCTGCAGATCGAAGGCAGTAAAATAGATCTAGCCAGTTCTTTCTCTAAACTCGATAAGCCAAAAGGGGTGTTTAATATCGTGACGCCATAAGGTTTGCAGGTTACAGCTTTGAGTGGCTAACTCGTTGTTTGGATGCTATGGGTTAGCCAGGTTAATCTTGCAAAACATAATTCTGCAGCAGTTAATTATCTTCAGACCAAGGTGGTTCCAATTGCCTGCGGCAAGCGTATGTGCAGATACTCCCGTGACACGCTACAAGTCCATCCATGGAAGCTCAGCCATCAATTCAGACAAACAGAAAACACAAATCCCCATCGAAGTTGCCGAAGATATTGAAGACAATCTCGTGATTGAGGCATGGATGCCGAATATGAGGCGATAGAGATTATCGAAAATATCTGAGGATCAACAGCTTCGTCTGGGGCGCTGAAGGATTGACTCTTATAAAATCAAGAACAGGAACAAGCGCTTTCTCCCTTGGCTCTGCTCTTGATTACAAGAATGGGCGAAGCGCCACGACTTTCTCGGCCGTAAGGCTGCTGCTTTAATAGCAATTAGTTAATACTGAGTTTAACTAAACTAGAAGTAATTCCAATGTTCGGTGAGATGCATATCAACCAACAACAAAAAAGCCAGTCATAAAAATGACTGGCTTATGACAAAGCTAATGACTACAAAAGTTTAATCTAGCGAAATCCAAGTGGCTTTGATTTCGGTGTATTTGTCAAAAGCATGCAGTGACTTATCACGACCATTACCCGACTGTTTATAGCCACCGAAAGGCGCTGTCATATCACCGCCATCGTAATGGTTAATCCACACCATGCCACTGCGCAACGCTTTGGCGGTCTTATGGGCTTTGTTGATATCTGCCGTCCAAACGCCAGCAGCTAAGCCATAGATACTGTCGTTAGCAATGGCAATCGCTTGCTCCATTCCCTCAAAAGTGATCACCGATAACACTGGACCAAAAATCTCCTCTTTGGCGATAATCATCTTATTATCAACGTCCGAGAAGATAGTCGGTTCAATATAGACGCCACCTGAATCTTGCATCACTTGGCGACCACCAAAGTTGAGCGTAGCGCCTTCATCTTTACCGGATTGAATGTAACCCAATACGTTATCAAGCTGCTGCTTATCGACCACTGCACCTGATGTGGTGTTTGGATCTAATGGATGACCCGGCTGCCAGCTTTGTAACTCTTCAGCAATCAGTCCGATAAGCTCATCTTTTACGCCCGCTTCAACTAACAAGCGAGAACCTGCAGTACACACTTCACCTTGATTAAAGGCTATCGCGGCTGCCGCGGCTTGGGCCGCTTTCTTTAGATCTGGGGTGTCGTTAAACACAATATTAGGGCTCTTGCCGCCCGCTTCTAGCCAAACACGTTTCATGTTCGACTCACCCGCATAGACCATTAACTGTTTAGCAATCTTGGTTGAACCAGTAAACACCAAGGTATCGACATCCATATGCAGTGCCAGTGCTTTGCCAACAGTGTGACCAAAACCTGGCAGTACGTTGAGTACACCTTTAGGAATACCGGCTTCGATGGCGATTTGCGCGATACGAATAGCGGTTAAAGGTGACTTTTCTGATGGCTTTAATATCACACTATTACCCGTTGCCAATGCAGGCCCAAGTTTCCAGCACGCCATTAATAGCGGAAAATTCCAAGGGACAATCGCGGCAACCACACCAACAGCTTCACGGGTGATCATACCGATCTCATTATGTGCAGTGGGTGCTATTTCATCATAAACCTTATCGATAGCTTCGCCAGACCAGCGAATAGAGCGAGCTGCGCCAGCAACATCGACAGCGCGAGAATACTGAATTGGTTTACCCATATCTAAGGTTTCAAGCAGGGCCAGCTCATCAATATTTTCATCTAGCAAATCGGCAAAACGAATCATTATCTGCTTACGTTTTACAGGAGGAAGATGCGCCCACACACCACTTTCAAATGTTTCTCTGGCATTGCTAACAGCAATATTGGCGTCAGCCTCATCACAACTAGCCACTTTAGCCAGTACTTTACCGTCGATAGGACTGATGCAATCAAAGGTCTCTTTAGACTGTGATTCAACGTAATCACCCGCAATAAATGCTGCGCCGTTAATTGACATTGTATCTGCGAGTGTTTGCCACTGACTGCGATTTTCTGGTGTGCTCATGAAGGCCTCTTAACACTGAATTTAATTATTAGAATTGTTTTCAATACGGTAATTTTGCCTATAAATAGCAAATTCCCGCAGTAAGGTGTTGCCCAAGATTACGCTTAATGACGCCTAAGTTTCAATATATTTTACAAAAAGTTCACTTTTGCTATAAATAAATGCACAAAAAGCTTTCATGTTCATTATTTCTGACATAGCATAGCAAATATCAACCGCTTGATTAAAAAAGCAACAGATACAAAAAAAACAACAATAATTAAACTGAATCAAGGTAGATGATATGGCAGATTCACAGACGCAACATCACAGCGAAACACCGTCTTTATCAAATTACTGGATGCCTTTTACGGCCAATAGACAATTTAAGTCTAATCCACGAATGTTGGCCCAAGCCGAAGGTATGTATTATAGAGACACCGCTGGTCGCCCCATATTAGATGGCACTGCAGGATTATGGTGCTGCAATGCCGGTCATGGACGCAAAGAAATCTCAGAAGCGGTGTCTAAACAGATCCACCAACTGGACTTCGCCCCCTCCTTTCAGATGGGTCACCCACTTGCATTTGAACTCGCTGAACGCCTAGCGCAGATAAGCCCTGAAGGTCTTAATAAAGTTTTCTTTACTAACTCAGGTTCTGAATCTGTCGATAGCGCACTTAAAATCGCACTCACCTATCACCGTGCCAATGGTCAGGCAACTCGAACGCGCTTTATCGGCCGTGAGCTTGGCTATCATGGCGTAGGCTTTGGGGGTATTTCAGTGGGCGGTATTGGGAATAATCGTAAGACATTTAGCCAACAGTTACTACAAGGTGTTGATCACCTTCCGCACACATTAGACATGAAAGAAAACGCGTTTTGTCGCGGTATGCCTAAAACCGGTGCTGAAAAAGCAGAAGCACTTGAACAGCTTGTTGCGCTTCATGGCGCAGAGAATATCGCGGCTGTGATTGTTGAACCTATGTCAGGCTCTGCTGGCGTTATCTTGCCACCAGAAGGCTATCTGCAAAAACTACGAGAAATCACTAAAAAGTACGGCATCTTATTAATTTTCGATGAAGTGATTACCGGCTTTGGCCGGGTGGGCGATGCATTTGCTAGCCAACGTTGGGGTGTGACTCCCGATATGATCACCACAGCTAAAGCACTCAATAATGGTGCGATCCCTATGGGGGCGGTACTGATTGATGACAATATTTACGACGCCTGTATGCAGGGACCTGAAAATGCCATTGAACTGTTTCATGGTTACACCTATTCCGGTCACCCCGTTGCGGCAGCCGCTGCTATTGCCACTCTTAATATCTACGAAAATGAAAAACTATTTGAACGTAGCCGCGAGCTTGAAGGCTACTTTGAAGATGCGGTGCATAGCTTAAAAGGCTTACCGAATGTTATCGATATTCGTAACATAGGCTTAGTCGGCGGCATTCAGTTTTCTCCCAGTGACAAAGGCGCAGGTAAGCGAGGCTTCGGTATATTTGAGCATTGCTTTGCTAATGGCACATTAGTGCGCGCGACTGGCGATATCATTGCGATCTCCCCACCTTTAATTATCGATAAACACCAGATCGATACCATCATTAACACCTTATCGGATGCGATTACCGCTGTCGGTTAATCTCTGTGCCTATTGCATGTTGTCGCGCCAGTTTGCGCGAATGATGTCATAGGCGGATCCATTAACACTCATTAACACCCTTGGTTCCCAGCAGGGAATAACATTAGGATTTTGCGCTATGCACACGATTAACCATTACATTAATGGCGGCCACACATCGCCTAGCCAACGTACACAAGCGATTTTTGAACCCGCAACGGGAGAGCAACGCGCTACCGTTTCTTTAGCCAGCGCAGCGGATGTTGTAGATGCAATTGAAATAGCAAAAAAGGCCCATGAGTCTTGGTCTAAAGTCACCCCGCTAAACCGGGCGCGCGTCCTGTTTAAGTTCAAGGCGTTAGTCGAAGCCAATATGGATCAGATGGCCGAACTTATCACCCGCGAACACGGAAAAGTGCTTGATGATGCCAAAGGTGAAATTATTCGTGGTCTTGAAGTGGTTGAGTTTGCCTGTGGTATTCCTCATCTACTCAAAGGCGAACATACCGAGCAAGTTGGCGGTGGCGTTGATGCTTGGACACTCAATCAATCATTGGGCGTGGTAGCGGGTATTGCCCCGTTTAACTTCCCGGTGATGGTGCCAATGTGGATGTTCCCTATCGCAATTGCCTGCGGTAATAGCTTTATCATGAAGCCGTCTGAAAAAGATCCAAGCTCAGTCATGCGTATGGCTGAACTCCTTACCGAAGCGGGCTTACCAGATGGTGTATTCAACGTTGTTAACGGTGACAAAGAAGCGGTAGATACGCTACTCACCCATAAAGATGTACATGCTATTAGCTTTGTCGGCTCCACCCCAATTGCGGAATATATTTACGCAACGGCATCGGCACACGGTAAACGCGTCCAAGCATTGGGCGGGGCTAAAAACCATATGGTGCTGATGCCAGATGCTGATTTAGATCAGGCCGTTGGCTCACTAATGGGCGCTGCATACGGCAGTGCTGGCGAGCGTTGTATGGCGATATCTGTGGTACTGGCAGTGGGTGATTCAGGTGATGCTTTAGTCGAAAAACTATTGCCTCAAATCAAGTCGCTAAAAGTCGGCAACGGTGTCACCCCAGAGATGGACATGGGACCACTTATCTCTGCTCAGCATTTAGAGAAAGTCACTAACTATATTGAAACGGGCGTGAACGAAGGCGCCAAGTTACTCGCCGATGGTCGTCAGCTAACAGTGACGGATCATGAACAAGGCTACTTCTTAGGTGGCTGCTTATTTGACCATGTCACACCAGAAATGACTATCTACAAAGAAGAGATTTTTGGCCCTGTACTCGCCATTGTGCGCGTCAAAGATTACGCCGAAGCGCTGCAACTCATCAACGACCATGAGTTTGGTAACGGCACTGCGATCTTTACCCAAAGCGGTGAAGCGGCGCGCCATTTCTGTCACCACGTACAAGTGGGTATGGTCGGCGTCAATGTCCCTATCCCTGTACCGATGGCGTTTCATAGTTTTGGCGGTTGGAAACGTTCGCTATTTGGTCCTTTGCATATGCATGGTCCAGATGGAGTGCGCTTTTACACCAAGCGCAAAGCGATTACCGCGCGCTGGCCTCAGCCAAGCAAGCAATCAAAAGCTGAGTTTGTAATGCCAACGATGAAATAGCCCCTAGATGCGCAGTTAACGCTGCGCATTTGCTATTTGAATATAGGAATAAAATGGACAGTTCAATGACCATAGGTATCGACTCAATCATTAATTTTGCAGCGATCAATACTGCTGTTGAACGTTACAAACTCAGTGCCGAAAAAGTATTGCAGGGCGACCCTGAGCAGCACTTACAGAATCATTACTCAAGTGACTGCGATCAATTCCATGTCGGTGTTTGGCAGGGTGATATAGGTCGCTGGAAAGTTGCTTATAGCGAACATGAATATTGTGAAATTCTATCGGGTGCCAGTGTTATCACTGACAGTAACGGTACTCAAATGACCGTTAGAACGGGTGATAGATTTGTGATCCCAGCCGGGTTTAAAGGTACTTGGGAGGTACTTGAGAGCTGCCGTAAAGTATATGTGATTTTCGAGCCTAATCAGCAGTAAAGGAATGTGAAATCATTATTTAGCCATGAGGTCGTAGCAAACGCTGCTGTTTGGCAAAACCGAAAGGTGCTTAAAACATAAAAATAGAGCATCTAAGTCAACATAGTAAATGGAGAAACTACCGTGTATAAAAAATTCAATAAAAAACGGATTGCCCTAGTTGTCGGTCTTACCTTATCTACAGCGCTAATCGCACCTTTGGCTCAAGCTGAAGTGTCAGGCGAAATCAGTGTCACCAATGATTATCGCTTTCGCGGTGTGTCACAAACCGCCGGTGACTTTGCCGTGCAAGGCAGCGTCGATTTCAGCATGGACAACGGCCTATTTTTAGGTGCTTGGGCAAGTAACGTAGATGATGACAGTTATGATGCTGATGTCGAAATCGATATCTATGCGGGCTACGCTGGCGCTTTTGGCGAAGATGATGCCGTAGAATACGATGTCACTTTGACTTACTACACTTATCCAGGACAAGATGAAAGCACACAGTATTTAGAAGCCTCTGTGGGTCTTTACTTTGCTGATTTTCATCTAGCGCAGTGGTACACCAACGACTACTCCAATAAAGACATATCACTTAACTATACCGAGCTAAACTACTCTTATGAAATTGCTGAAAACTGGAGTATTGATGCTCACGTAGGTTATAGCTATGGTGACGGTGCTGACTATGATTGGGGCGAAAACTATGCTGATTATTCTATTGGCGTCTCGACAGAGTTGGGCGGCGTGGCGTTGTCTGTAGCCTGGCTAGACACTAACCTAAGCAGCGAAAATATCATCGACTCTTCAGAGCCTTGGAGAAATGACGGTACTGTTTTAGCATCAGCAAGTTACGCTTTCTAAGCCCGTTGTTGCGAACCTGATCCCTCCTTATAAAAACCGCCTAATGGCGGTTTTTTTATGAGACATTCACCAAAGCTCAGAGTGATGACCTTAACTTGGGTATTAAAATAGCCTCGCCATTGCAGGGCAGTTAACTAACCTTGCACTAATACTTACTTAAATTAGCATGTTCCTCACTGCGCTCTGAAAAACCCGCGTTTGATTATCTATTAGGTCAGCCTACTACTGACACAACACCGATCACCCTTGTATGTTTGAAGCGATCATACTTTTTCATCCTTTACAGAAAATAGACCGACACACTAAATCCCTTGACTACACTAAAGTAGATCCTAGTGATCGAAAGATTACAAATCTTGGCAAACTGTGCTCTGGCTACTTTAAAAAAATGACCAGCCAGAGTATCTTAGCCTTAAGGCTCAAGGTTTAAAAATTGGATTAAAGCAAAAGGAATAAATATGACGCCAACACTAGTTAAAATCGCTGTTATTGCTCTCGGTATTTTTTTGGTCTACAAATTGATTTTCAGCGGTAAGAAAGGATTAACTGTATTTGAGATGCACTTTAAAGAGGGCCGACTCAGCTCCCACAAAGGTAAGATCCCAGAAAAGTTTGAAAAAGAGTGTCGCGCTATCGCTAAATCTAACAAGCTCACTTGCACCGTTAGAGCGGAAAAGCTCGGTGGAGTCAGGCTGCATGTGTCGGCGAATGTCGGCGATGACGTCACTCAAAGGATCAGAAATATGTTCCCGTTTGAGTATTATGATAAAAAGCAGGTCGATAATAGCCGTAAAACATCTTAACGATTGCGAGCTTGAGAGCGTAAATTTGATTTACGCTCGATTGACTTTTTGCCTATTTTTTCTCTTTCTCTTCCGCTTCTTTGGTCAGTTCGTCATTAATGATAGGCGTACTATCATTTACCATAGGCGCCTGCCTTGAACTCATCACGTCGTCATCAGAACTGGCTGAGACAGAATAACTGGCATTGGAACCACAGGCCGACAATACAAAAAGCGCTGATAAAATAGCGACAAATTTCATTAACAATTCCTTTTTAATAACTTGAACTTATAACCTCGAGTCCGTAATTAAGAGTTCAGTTGAATACCCTAACGGTTACCCTACATGAATTATTGGCTGATAGTAAATGCGATTTCTTACTATTATTCAGGTCGGCTCAATCCACTGCTATGGTCAAATCGGAAAAATCTGCCGTTGGTTGCTTGGTGATAACCAACGTGACTTGTGCCATGGTAATGCCAAACTTGATAATATCGCTGCGATTGATAATGGTATTTTCATCTACTAGATACATCCAATCATCGAAGCGTACTTGATATTCACTGTCATCAACGGGCAATAACATTTCATACTCCCACTGCAGTGCCATGCCAACAGCGCGGCCAGTGGCATCACCTAAAATATCATTTGCCCCACCAGAATAGTTGCCCTTACCTAAGCTAACGATATTCCAAATGCGAGTTTGCTTCTCGCCGTCATCATAGATAAACCACTCTTTTATCTCACCGTTATCACCGTCCCAGCGGGCAAACATTTTGACGGTGAAACGCCGTACAACATGGCCACTAAAATCCTCAACCACACCGTGGGCCGTTAGCGAACCATCAAAAAACTGCTTTAAATCCAAGTTTGGAGTGCTATCTTGGTAATCTTCAATATCGCGACTGGTGCACGCATTAAGTAATAGTGCGACGCACAGGGTAAACAAAACCCTAAATGACGCGATAGCCAAAAATCTGATGTCTTTCTGTTTGCTTAACAATCGCATGCGACCTCCCCGAGTAACTGTTTTCTAAGGTCTGGGCGACTGGTTTGATCCGACAACCAAATCGATAAGAAGTCGTCACTAAAACCTGCAGGCATCGCCTTGGACAGTGGTTTTCCGTTGAAATAAAATTGGCTAACTTGCGGACTCATCACCTTAAGGCTCAACTTGTCACCTTCTGTAACATCAGGCCAAAGCTCACTAAGAGTGGTTTGCCACAGCAGCTGACGGTTGTCGTCTAGGCCGAGATGCTGCCATTGATCTAACGTTGCTTCGAGCAAACGTGAACTAGGGATATCTTGGTAGTACTCAATGTCTAATACTAGCGGATACTGCCCTTGCCTATAAGCGCCATCAGGCGTCAGTAACCTTGCTCGGTAAAGTGTAAACCACCACCACTGCATCTCGCCTCGCCCCACTTCTTGAAATGATGCAACACTGGCTGCAAAACTCTGCTCAACTTGAGCGTCTACTGTAGAGGGTAAATCTGGCGTGGGATTAGGAGGAATGGTGTGAGTCAGCTCCTCAACCGGCCCCTCTTGCGCAAGGCAAGCAGCGCTAAACATGAAGACGGTCAATAAGATAGTGCGATTTACAACAGAATAACCCATGTTAACCATTCCTATAAAATCATTCAGAGAACAAACGGGGCGTTAATCCTTGAGCATTCGCCTGCTGATATTGACGAATATAGGGAATATTACGATCCAGATGGCAAACAAGATCATTGCACTGCTTAAATACTCCAGCGGCAGGTGAACGGCATCAAAGCGCGCTCCGGCTAAATAGCTGATACAGCCAAACACGCCTCCGAGTAAAGCATTGATATACCATGGTAGTTTTTGAGTAAACGCCAAACTGTAACCTAGACTGATAGCAAAGTGACACCAAAGTAATATGAGCCAGTAAGGTGTCTCACTAAAATGAAAAACACCGCTAAAGATCAACCCAGAATCAACAGCGATCCCCAACAGCACCACTTTCAGCATTAGCATGAAATCAAGCTGCATCCGGCTTGATAAGATGAAATGAAACAACAACAAACCTAAGCTAAGTCCCAATGCGCTATTTTGGTACAAAATAGATAACCACCACACACATTGGAACATTAGCAAATTAACGACCGTTAAATATTGCGATGCTAACTTATCGACCCAAACCTGAAACATATTAACCCTGTTGCTGCGTAGGGCGATATTGCGGTCTAACCGCGACTAGGTGAACTGCACTGGTGGTGCGTTCAAGGAAGCCACCTTCACAATAACTTAGGTAGAATTTCCACATACGGATAAAATCATCGCCATAACCTAGCGCCTTAATTTTTGGTAACGCAGCGTCGAAATTGTCCTGCCAGTCCTTGACGGTTTTAGCATAGTCCAAGCCCATATCATCCACTGACCAAGTGACAAAATCAGTGTGTTTAGTCAGTTCATTGTTCATGCGCGTTACAGACGGTAAACAGCCGCCAGGGAAAATATAGCGCTGAATAAAATCAACACTCTTGCGATAACTGTTATAGCGCTGATCGACGATGGTGATCGCTTGAATTAATAGGCGTCCATTGGGCTTTAACAGTGCTTGTAGTTTCTTAAAGAATCCGGGTAAGTACTCATGCCCTACCGCCTCAATCATCTCAATAGAAACCACGCGATCATACTCTCCGGTTAAGATCCGGTAGTCGTCTTTAAGCAAGGTGACACTGTCCGTTAACCCTTCCTGTATCACTCGCGCTACTGCATATTCAAACTGGGCATCTGAAATGGTTGTCGTTGTCACTTTCACGCCGTAGTGCTTAGCAGCATAAATGGCGAGGGCTCCCCAACCAGTGCCGACCTCAAGCAGCGTTTGCCCAGCTTTCAAGTCGAGTCGCTCACAAATAGTCTTAAGTTTATGTTGCTGTGCTTCCTCTAATGAAGCGTCAGCATGCGGATACAACGCACTTGAATACAGCATTTCTTTATCAAGAAAGGCTTGGTACATGTCATTGCCTAAGTCGTAATGGGCCAAAATATTCTTCTTTGAGCCTGCTTGTGTATTACGCTTGAACAGATGAGCGACTCTGCTAAAAGGTGTGGTCAACCAAGATAACTTCTGCTCTAATTTATCCAGCAACGGCAAATTTTTGGCAAAGATCTGTACCACCTTGGTGAGATCGGGACTGGTCCAGTCGTTTTGAATGTAGGCTTCACCCGCACCAATAGAACCAGACAACAAGATCTGCCGATAGAAACGGGGATGCTTGACGATTAACGTTGCATGTAGATCTGAATCCTTGCTGCCGAACTCATAGCTATTATCGCCGTCGATCAAACTTAAGTGACCATCGGCTAGCCCTGGTAATACGCTTAGCAATAACTTTCTCGCTAAGCTATCGGGTAAAGCTGCGCTAGTCAGACTTTTCTTGGTTACAGTATTGTCCATTATTATCTCTCCGCTGACTTGTCTGGATGCCCAATAAAAGGCACGCGCTTTATAAATAGTTTCAGTGCTTGCCAATAGATCCCTTGCACTATTTTGAGTGTCATAAAGGGGAACTGCAGCAGCATTGTGCGTAAACTATGGTGGCTCATTTCCCGTCGAAATAGACACAAGTTAACATCAAATAATTTTTGCGTACTTCGGTTCTCAATCCCGACTTTGACAGACGAAGATGGCGGCTCTATGCGCCATATGTATTTCATGTTTAAGTCCATAAAGGGTGACACATGAAACGCCTTATCACTGGGCTGCGGATTATTAAGATCAACAAGGTAGTAATGACGTTGATTCCACGGCGTATTACTGACTTCAGCCAACATGTATCTGACGTCGCTACCTTGGTAGCAAAAGAAACAATTAATCGGGCTAAAATAGATGCCAAAGTGCCTTACCTGACCCACAAAAAGCACTCGTTCACACTCAATATCGCCGCCTAACTCATCGACTTTATTCAACACTCTTGCTTTGAGGTTATCCGCGATAATAGCGGAGTCAGAAGTCTTTACCTGTTCATTTAGATAATCTTTTTGATTAAACATCAGTGGTGCAAAACCTGTGGTTGAAAATAACCAACTCATCTGTTCGATCACGTTCAGCTCGTCAAGATCGAGCACCAACATTGCTATTTCATAATCAAAATTATGTTTGCGTGGACTATAACGTCGATGCTTAACATCTCCTTTATATATACCGCTATTTAGCTGGATATTCATAGGCGTAGCCCAAATGCTTCACACACATCAAATGCGCTGTGAACGCCATCTTCATGAAAGCCGTTATACCAGTAAGCACCAGCAAAATGAGTATGATTAACGCCTGAGATCAATGACTTTTGAGATTGAGCTAGCAAGGTTTGTTCATTAAATACCGGGTGTGAATAATTAAAGCTGCGCACTATTTTGTTTGTATCAATTAGCTCAGACTGGTTCAAGGTGACGCAAAAGGTGGGCGCATCGCTAGGTAGACACTGCAATATGTTCATATTGTAAGTCACTGAGGCTTGCTTCTTGGTATCACCATCTAAGCGATAATTCCAACTTGCCCAAGCGGCCTTACGCTTTGGTAATAAAGACTCATCACAGTGCAAAACCACTTCATTATTTTGATAAGTCAGTTTACTCAATACTTGTTGTTCATCCTCGCTGGCATCACTTAGCATCGCCAACGCTTGATCGCTATGACAGGCTAAGATCACCTCATCGAATTGCAACCACTGATCGTTGACCTTAATTTTCACGCCTGCATCATTGC
Organism: Shewanella sp. GutCb; assembly: GCF_002836135.1. Classification (NCBI taxonomy): domain Bacteria; kingdom Pseudomonadati; phylum Pseudomonadota; class Gammaproteobacteria; order Alteromonadales; family Shewanellaceae; genus Shewanella; species Shewanella sp. GutCb. The sequence goes on from NZ_PJBL01000003.1 coordinate 246,517, forward strand.
GTTCAATCGCATTAACAGGGCTATTCAAATGAATAGAGGAGGCAAAAGGGGCGGTTAAGTCAGCAATATAGCTACGAGATCCGCCTTCAAGTACATACCATTGCGGTCTGTCGGCAATATTCAACAAGCCATGATTCTGAAAGAACTGAATAAAGAATCGTAGCGAAAAGGCTTTCACATCCTCTATGCTCGATGACCAAATAGCCGCGCCCATAGGCAGTATGTAATGCAAACTGAAGAACTCACTAAAACGCTCTTTATCGAGTAATTCACCTAATGTTTGATAAGCATAATGGTCGTCTGAGTATGCTTGCTTACATAACTTGTTAAACCGTAAAATCTCTCTAATAAACAGCCAAAAACGAGGGCGGAATAGATTGCGCTTCTGCGCAAAAAGGCTAGACAGGGTGTTGCCATTATATTCAAGTTTAGTCAGCGAGTTGTGTACGCTGAAACTCATTTCTGTGGCTATTGCCTTAACCTCAAGGCGAGCCAGCAACTGTTCGAATCGCGGATAGGTGCGATCATTAAACACGATAAAACCAGTATCGATAGCATAGCGTTTGCCATCCATATCGACATCGACAGTCGCGGTATGCCCACCAATATAATCATTAGCTTCAAAAACACTGACATCGTGCTTCTGCGATAAAATATACCCACACGTAAGACCTGAAATACCCGATCCAACAATGGCAATTTTTTTGCGTTTATTGCGGTTTGCTGCAGATTCCATTAGCGCACCTTCCTATTATCTGTCGGCTTATTTGAATGCCGGTTAGCCTCAGGCTCAGTCACTTGTTCCACAGCTGATGCTTGACTTGGCTGGACCATTTTTTGCCAAATACCGCGGGGCAACAAGGATATAAATTTTAAAATGAGGGTAAAGCGACGTGGAAAGTGTATCTCTTGACGGCCTTTATCAAGACCTTGTCTTATTGCTACTGACGCTTGAATAGGCGTTTGCTGCATTGGCATCGCAAAATTATTTTTATCAGTGAGTGGGGTCTTTACAAACCCAGGGCAAATAACACTCACGCCAATGCCATGAGGCTTTAGATCCAGCGACAAACTACTGGCCAAATATTGCACTGCCGCCTTTGATGCACCATATGCCTCAGCCCTTGGAAATGGCAGATATACCGCACTGGAGCCCATTAAGCCAATACGCCCTCCCGTTTTAATTAAGGGTATAAAAGCCGCTAAACAGTGCCCCATAGAGATCACATTGGTGCGAATGACTCGCTCGAATAACTGGCCGTCAAAATGGATAGCATCATCAACATACTCACAGGTCCCTGCATTCAAGATGACTAAGTCGAGCTGCATTTTATCTGCTTTTATCAAGTCGGCTTGTACGCCGATGGCGTCAGTATCATTAATATCAAATAACAGCTTCTTTGCGCCAGCAAGCGTGGCTAGCCCTTGCTCATTACGGCCACAGGCATAGACTTGCCAGCCTTGCGCTAAATAGTCATGAGCCAGTTGCAAGCCTATGCCTGAACTCGCACCTGTGATCAGCACGCTTTTTTGTGTTTGGGTTGCCTCTGTCAGAGTGGTCATTTAGCCACCTTTGACTTGATAAAACCAATTAATCCACCAACGATAGGCAGCTGTTCATAAAGCATTGCACCGAGATCAAAATAGTCTTGATGATGATGAATTTTATCGGTAAACATCAGTAAACTCATGCCATCAACGCTAATGCCGTTACCCGCATTCAGCTTAGGGTGAACTAAGTTCATGGTCCATTTTAATGCTGCAGCACCGTCATCTCGCACCACTTGATGTATAACAAAATCTATCGATTCAACATTTTGATAAAGCGTTTCAAAGTAACTTGTTAGTGCGGTTAACCCAGCAATTTTATGCAGTGGATCAATAAAACAAATGTCTTCCGAGTAGATATCACCAAGTAACCCTAGGTTGTCTTTATTGAGCTGTTGATAGACAGAGACAAAGCGCTCAATAATCTCTTGAGACAGGATATCGACACTGGCTTGTTGGCTGTCTAATATCGCATTAGCGCTATTATTGACGGCGCTCATTGCGGCGACCGAAACTTCCATGGTTGTATCTGCAGTGATTGTCATCCGAAAATCTCCTTATCTAAATCTATCGCTGCCACTGGGTTGTTACCGCGTTTCATCGCAGCCAACTCTTTTAACGCTCGCTCACGGGCAAGTTTGTGATCGACGATCGGGCAAATATAGTGACTATCTGAAAAAAGTTGCGCTTGGGTCGGTATTTTAAGTTTATGAATTAACTTCAAATCCACACCTTTAAGCTCTGGTAGATAGTTACGAATAAACTCACCAGTAGGATCAAACTTTTCACATTGTGAAATCGGATTAAATACTCTGAAATAGGGTTGAGCGTCACAACCTGTGCCCGCAGACCATTGCCAACCACCATTATTGGCGGCCAAGTCACCATCGATAAGTTTCTGCCTGAAGTAACGTTCGCCCCAGCGCCAATCAATCAGCAGATGTTTAGTCAGAAAGCTCGCGACTACCATCCTTAAACGGTTATGCATCCAACCTGTTTGATTTAGCTGGCGCATCGCCGCATCCACCAGTGGATATCCGGTGCGGCCATCACACCAAGCTTTAAACTCTGTTTCATTATTTCGCCAAACGATATTGTCGGCTAATGGGTTAAAGTTCTGCGCTTTTGAAAGCCGAGGAAAGGCCACCAGCAAGTGACGATAAAACTCTCGCCAGATGATCTCATTTAGCCAGCAACGGCCGGGGCTTTCATCGTGGACTAATGCATCGGGATAATGACTGAGCAGGGCCACAATGCATTGACGTGAACTGAGAATGCCGACAGCGAGATAGGCCGATATTTGGCTGGTGCCATCAATTGCAGGAAAGTCTCTAAACGCCTTATAGTCTGCCGCTTTAGTTAACGCGAATTCTCGTAATTGGGCTAACGCCGCATGTTCTCCAACAGCCCAAGCTTTGCTGCACACTTTTGCACACTGCAGTCGAACGGGCTCAGTCACCCTGATAGGCGCAGCGATTGCATTAGGAGTAACGAGTGTGTGTATTGGCTTAGATCTGGCTATTTCACGCCACTTTTTACCAAACGGGGTAAAGACCTTATACATCTTTCCCGCTAAGTTGAGCACGCTCAATGGGGCTAACAGGCAATGCTGTTGATATAGGCTTAAATTCACCTTTGCGGCGACAGCGAGATCGCGCTGACACTCATTAAACTCAGGCTCACTGCTGGCAAATACACTATCGACCTGCCACTGCTCAACATATTGTTTTAGATATGCTGGAATATCGTCAAAGGTATTAAGGTGATAAACGTCCAACGGGATCCCAAGGGCGGCAAGAGCGACAGCCAATTCATTTAGCTGCCGTTCGATAAAGTCCAACTGAATTGGCGCTACATCATGTTGCAGCCACTGCTGCGGCGTAGCAATAAAAATAGCCCGCAGCAACAGGCCCTTGCTTACTGCATGTTCGCAAGCCGCCATTAATGTTTGGTTATCTTGCACCCGCAGATCGCTTCGAAACCAAACCAGTGTATTTACCTTTTCAGCCGCCATAATTAGTCATCCTTGTTTCCACTTAATCTTGTCTCATTGTTCGGTGTCATTATTTCGATATCGGTATCAACAATGCTATTCGCTACCCCATCCTTAGCCACAATGTCTTTAATACTGAGATGACTTAGGCCCAAGCGTTGATTCACGCTTTTGGCATAGATCCCCACCAGATTGATACTGCCAAGGTTGGATTGCATCAGCAGCTCAAACTCTCGTGTATCGACATTATTAAACTGGGGGTGAGCGATCAGCAGTATCTGTCTCGAGGGTATTCGTTGAGCAATAAACCCCAACTCACTAACCTTGGTAATATTAATCTGTTGATGTTTCACTTTATAGGCACTCAGTTCAGCAGAAAACATCAATGGACTCCAATGGGGTTCCTTGCCAATACAGACCAATAGCGTCATGGCTAAGCTATCTTCTTGTAGCAATGCCAACCGCCGCGCCGAAAAATGGGCTGCCAATTCATTACTGAGCCAAGCTTGAATACTTGCAGCATCCTTTCGCTCTCCCATCGTTGCTTCATGTCCACTTAACCAGGGCCAGTAAAGGCATGTTTTTAAAACGCTAAATGGGTAGAGCGCTGTTAATACGTTTAATTTTTTATGTAAGTCAGTGGCATTAAAATCAATACAGCACTGATTCAGAAAGATGATATTTCCCTGCCAAAAACTCATCTCAACAGCACTCAGCGAGGTATTGTTAGCCAGAGGTTTGGCCGCCGCTTTGATAACTGAAGCCTTAAGAAAGGGTTTTACTTTACTAATAGAGACCCCTTTATTGAGCCAATAAAGGATCTCTTCGATTTGCATTAAGTGTGCGTGGCTATAAAGCCGGTGCCCCTTTACTGTTCGCTTAGGGACAACTAAACCATAACGGCGTTGCCACGCTCTTAATGTCACTGGATTAACCCCAGTACGGTCAGCGGCTTCACCTATAGTGAGCCACTTATCTTCCGCAATGAAAGGCTTAACCTGAGTCATAATTGTGCCCGCTAACTTAGTACGCGTAACGCAGTTTAAGCTCTTCTGGATGCGGATTCAGATAGACTTGATTCTCAATATAAGGCGTTGGAAACTCACGGATATAATGGTTAATCAAGGTCATTGGTACCAAGATGGGTTGCAAACCTTGGTTATACTTTAAGATTGATTCAGCTAGTTCCTCTTTCTGCGCACTCGATAAGTGTTTTTTAAAGTAGCCTTGCATGTGCTGTAGCGCACTGGTGTGATTCTTTCGAGTCGCTTTAATCTTAAGGATCTGCATAAAGCCAGTGAAATACTCTTCAGCAATTTTCTCTAAATCACCGGTCATATCCGCTAGTAACGGTCCCAGCTCGCGATACAGTTTCGGACTATGCGCCATTAGCATGTATTTATAACGCACGTGGAAATTTAAGACATTACTCTTAGTAAAACCAGACGCCTGCAGGCAATGCCAATCATGATATGCGTAAACGCGAGTGAAAAAATTCTCACGAATAACCAGATCATGTAGCCTGCCCTCCTCCTCAACAGGTAATAGAGGGTAACGTTCCATCAACTTACGCGCATAAACGCCAATGCCTGATTTCCAGCCATTATTAGTCCCGAGCTTGTATTCCGTCACACGTTCCATACCGCACGTTGGCGATTTAGCACACAGAATGTACCCCCCCAAAAAGCCAAGTTGTTCCACTTTTTTTGTGCTGAATTCATTTAGTTTATCGGTAACATCAATTGAGCCATCGGCACTTTTAACATAAATAACGTCACCGTCTTTTTCAAGTCGAACCGACTTTCTTGGCGCGCCCATACCTATCGCCATTTCAGGGCATACAGGGACATAATCAAAATGAGGGGCTATCTCTTTGCGGCAATAGCCTGATGCTTTATGTCCGCCGTCGAAACGGACTTTCTCTCCAAGTAAGCAGGCGCTAATCCCGATTTGAATTTTGTCTGAATTAAAATGGCTCATGATATTACTCCCTTAATTTTGAAGTCATTACGCAGCATACTTGTACAAGGATCACTTTTTTGTACAAGTGTGAAATTCAGTATGGCACTCCTTTGAATTTTGGCAATAAAAACGCCAGCTAATTGCTGGCGTTTTTATTGATTAATAAGCAGATTTGAGTTTGTTAGCCTTATTCTTAGCGCTCTTTATTTACAATCCTTCTTAACGTTCTTTATTAGCAAAGCGTTCTAAACCCCATACCACTAAGATACCGGCTAACATGGCGATAACGGCATAGGTAAGCAATGACGCTTGTCCCGTTAGGTGTTCATACTGCAATGGCGATAGGATACGTTCATCCAGCGGCACCATCTCTCCTTTAGAGTTTTCTCGAAAACTGAGCACCTCTTTCCAAGGCCAGATCTTACCTAACGTCCCCAGCATTAACCCGGTTAAAAACACTAACGTTGCGTCATGGTATTTACGTAGCAATAGCGATAACACCCGGCTAAAGCTTAATAACCCAATAACGGCGCCTACAGCAAAGGTGACTATAATGCCTATATCAAAACTCTTCACCGCGCCCATAACCGAGGTATACAACCCCAATAGCAATAAGATAAAGCTCCCTGAGATCCCCGGCAAAATCATCGCTGTAATCGCGATACAGCCACCAAAAAATACATTTAAGTAGGTCATTTCAAGGGCAATAGGCTTTAGCATGGTTATCCCCCATGCGATAACAAAACCTAGGCCAAATAACACCACTCTTGCCGCTGTAACACCTTTGACCTGCTTGAGCATATGTACGACTGAGATAAGGATAAGCCCAAAGAAGAAAGACCAAACAGGAATGGGGTGGTTATGCAGCAGATAAGTAATTAGCCGCGCCAAGGTAAAAATACTGGTTAGGATCCCACCGAAAACACAGACCAAAAAAGGCCCATTGATATGTGAAAAAGCCGCTTTAACACCCTGTTTTCTAATAATTGAAATCAAAGAGGGGCTGATCCTGCCAATACTCTCTAGCAAGGTATCTAAAATACCTGTAATAAAGGCGATAGTACCGCCCGAAACACCCGGTACAACATCTGCTGCGCCCATTGCCATCCCTTTAAGGTAGGTCTTTAAATAATTCACTTTATTCCCTAATTCAATCAAAACTAATTACCCGCAAAATTATACGTCTCAATCCCATACAAAGGGAAATGAAGTTTGCCATTTCCCTTTGTATATAATCTGACGCTAGTAATTGATGTTAATTCAATGTTAATCTCATCCGACCAGTAAAGGTTCACAAGGAAGAAGATGAGCAACTCAGTCCACAACAACAAGCCGACAAAAGTGATGTCACTCTACAGGCGTGTGACCCGATTGCCCTTTGGCAATAAGATATTTTCACTCATGGTCTGCCGAATGGCGCCTTACTTCGGTACAGTTAACCCTTTTATTAGTGAATTAAAAGTGAATAAATGCGTTTGTCTCATTAAAAAACGCAAATCAGTTCAAAATCATATTAAAACGGTACATGTTATAGCGATCTGTAACGGCCTTGAGATGGCGATGGGCACGATGGCCGAAGCCTCTATTCCAAACCATTTACGCTGGATCCCAAAGGGGATGAGTGTTGATTACACCGCTAAAGCGGGTAGCGACATCACCTGTGTGGCAGAAGTTACGCCTGAGCAATGGGCTGTGGGTGATATGTTAGTCGCTGTCACGGCTTACGACACAGAAGGTGTAGTTGTGGTGCGGGGATCGATTAAATTATGGATCTCAGAGAAACCACCGAGAAAATAACGCGCCTTAATCGCCGGCGAATGAAATAACCCTTCATTGGCCGAGTATATCCTGCTATTATTTCGGTAATTACCGAAACATAGACACTTCAATCAAGTGTCTAGCGTAAACCAACTGAATTGAGCTTATGAACATTGACGTCGCGGCCAAAGCACTAAAAGAACTTGGACACCCAACGAGATTGACGTTGTTTCGCTGTCTTGTAAAAGCGGGATATGCAGGCTTACCAGTCGGGCAACTGCAAGAAACATTACAGATCCCTAATTCAACCTTGTCACATCACCTCTCAAGCTTAATGTCTGCGGGACTCGTGAAGCAGCAAAGAGAGGGACGAGTGTTGCATTGTATCCCTCAATTTGATTGCTTAGACGGGCTAATTTCATTTCTGCAAGAAGAGTGTTGTACCGACGAGAAATGTTAAGCACTGAGCAGTTAACACTTACTCAGCAAGGTAGAGATGCCCCGTTTTGACAAAAATAATGGTGTCCTGTTCAACAAAAGGAAAATGCTCACTCATATGTGGGCTCCGCAGCCAAGTGTATTGCGGGTAAGTGCCATGCTCATCGTTAAACTCACCGCTAATAACAAAGATCTCCTCGCCGCCAAAATGACGATGTACTTGAAAACGCTCTCCGGCAGGCCATTTTACCAATGCCACATGTTCATGCTCAAACTCATGCAGAGGCATCACCTGTAAACCGCCCATTCCTTGACGCCAATCATGAGTCTGAGTGCTCACCCTGACGGTCTTTAAATCACGTTTATCAAACTGATTTAACTTAACCAGCAGTACACAGCCATCTTCACTATACGGCGCATGAGCGCTCCCCGGTGGGTTACGAATATAGGTGCCCGCTGGATAATCACCCTCCTCATCAGAGAAAACTCCCTCCAGCACTAAAATCTCTTCACCATAAGAGTGGGAGTGACGCTTAAAGCGAGCACCAGCTTGATATTTAACGATGCTGGTCGTATGGCCACTTTCTGCTGCAGCGCGTTCAAGCGGCTTACGAAATACCGTAGGAGAAGGACTGTCTAACCAAGGTGATTCTTGGGTTTTAATAACCACTTTTTGACTTAAGTCCATATTTAACATCAATAGCTCCTAAACGTTTTATTCAAATAACGATTAATTACGGCCTGCCATAACGCCGCCATCGACATCCCAAATAGCCCCAGTCACCCACGCAGCTTGATCTGATAATAGATGCACAATCGTTTGCGCGACATCAATTGCAGTACCGACTCTACCAATAGGGTGAAAAGCATCGAATCCCGAGATAGCCTCGTCCAACTCTTCAGGCTTAATAAACGCCGCATAGATGGGTGTTTTAACCACGGCTGGCGCAACAGCATTCACACGGATATTGCTATCAGCCAGCTCCATCGCCATATGTTGTGTCAGTGCATGTAATCCAGCTTTGGCCATTGAATATGCTGATGATGGCGTGGCTTTAACCGCTTGCTTAGCCCACATAGACCCTATATTGACGATACTGCCGCCACCGTGCAACTGCATATTACTCGCAACCACTTGCGACACTTGGAACAGAGCTTTATTGAGTTGCATGTAAATATCGTAGTCAGCAGAGGAATGCGCTAAGAAGGGTTTTGGGTTGAAGTAACCTGCCGCATTCACTAAGTAATCTATTTTACGCTCAAGTGTGCTTAACGCTGTGGCTAATCGCTCTACATCGGTCGCCTGCTGCAGGTCAGCTTGTATTGTGCTTACGGTGCCCAAAGCTGATAGCTGCGCGGCGGCAATATTGAGTTTATCTACATTGTTGCCGATGATAATCACATCTGCCCCCTGCTTTAGCAGCAGCCTAGCCGTTGCCAGGCCGATGCCGCTTGATCCACCGACTACGATGGCTAGTTTTTTATCATTCATCTTGTTACTCATAAGGCTCACTCATCTGATTTAGTGTGGTAACCTTAAACAATGAATATATGTCTGAATAGTAAGCACAAATTAGTACCATAGGTACTTTTTGGTACATATTTATGAATCTAAAAGAAAAATTAATTTCAAGAAAATCTGGACCAGCTAAAACAGCAAGAATGGTAGAGACGATTGTCGGCTGTAAATGGTCACTAACGGTCTATCAGCTGCTGGAAGATGACATCAATCGTCCTGGCGAGATGGTAAAATCGGTAGAGGGTTTAACCACAAAAGTCTTGAACCAGTGCTTAAAACGCAATATCGAATTTGGTATTTTGCAGAAAGTCAGCTACCCAGAGATCCCACCACGAGTCGAATATAACGTGACCGACTTTGGGCAAAAGTTTGTGCGCATTTTAAAAGACTTAGAGTCACTGCAACTTGAGATAGATAACTAGAAGAGGACACCATGCAACAAGGCGTACTGACCCGATGGGATGATGCAAAAGGCTTTGGTTTTATAACCCAAGCCAACAGCAGTAATGACATTTTTGTACATGTATCCAGTTTCAAATCAAAAGTTCAACGCCCTAAAAATGGCGATATCATTAGTTTCAAGAATACTAAAAATAGTAAGGGCAAGTCGCAAGTCAGTATGGCTAAAATCATAGGGAAAGCCGCGGGCACGACAAAAATGGCTAAGCGTTCCGCTAAATTAAGCATGGTCAGTCTATTTGCTATCACTGCCATCATCAGCGCAATCGTACTTTATCAATTTGGTTTACTGCCGCTAACCGCGCTTATCTACATGCTCGTAATGTCTAGTATGACATTTATTGCCTATGCACTGGATAAACGCGCCGCACGCCAACAGCGCTGGCGTGTTAAGGAATCAACATTACATCTTTTTTCCCTGCTTGGTGGCTGGCCAGGCGCCCTGATTGCGCAGCAACTTCTTAGGCATAAGTCAGCTAAAACCCCGTTTAAAGTGCTGTTATGGCTAACCATACTGCTTAACATTGGCGTTAGCTACATCGTTCTCTTTACGCCACAGGGCGCTGAGCATTTTCAACAGATCCAGCGCATGCTCTAAACGACTGTAGATTTACCTGTGGGTATCGAGTCTATATGATTGCAATCAAGCTGAATTTAACTCAAACAAACTCAACCAAAGTGAATTAATATGAAAATGATATTAGCGGTAGTCGTCATTGCCGGCGTGATTTTTTACTTCTTTACCTCAATGAATAACCAAAAAGTGTCAAAAGAAAATATTGAACTAGGCAATGCCTTTCTTGCTGAAAACAAGTTAAAAGAGGGCGTATCAACAACCGCCTCAGGCCTGCAATATCAAGTATTGGCCGCCGGTGATGGCACTGTTCATCCAAAGGCGAGTGATACCGTCACGGTTCACTACCACGGCACACTTATCGATGGCACTGTATTTGATAGTTCAGTTGAGCGTGGCGAACCTATCGACTTTCCACTTAACCGCGTGATTAAGGGTTGGACTGAAGGGGTACAGCTTATGGTTGTTGGTGAGAAAACTCGCTTCTTTATTCCCAGTGAATTGGCCTACGGTAATCGCAGTGCCGGCAAAATTAGCGGCGGTTCAACACTTATCTTTGATGTAGAGCTTATCAGCATCGACTAGATCGCATCATTAGCGGTATAAAGACAATAAAAAGCCCGAATGTGCAAACATTCGAGCTTTTTTTAGCCTCTAAAAAGCGGCCTTACGCTTCGTAACCGAACGGATCATCGATTGAGTGAGCAGGCTTGGTAAACCAAACAGCGCCTTGCTCTGTCATGTAAAAATGGTCTTCATGACGAACACCAAACTCACCCGGTACGCATAACATAGGTTCATTACTAAAACACATACCTGCCGCGAGTGGAGTGTGGTCGTTAAGGACTAAATACGGCCATTCATGAATATCTAAACCAATGCCATGACCAGTACGGTGTGGCAAGCCGGGTACGTTATAACCAGGGCCAAAACCTGCTGCTTCTAAAGTATCGCGCGCTGCACGATCAACACTTGCACATGACACGCCAATGTTAGCGGCATCAAACGCGGCTATTTGCGCATCTTGCTCGTACTGCCATAGCTCACGTTGGCGTGCACTTGGCTCACCATAAACATAGGTACGGGTGATGTCAGAATTATAACCAAATAGCTGACAACCCGTATCAATCAATACTGTATCGTTGAGGTCTAGCGCTTTAGGAGATTTAACCCCATGCGGATAAGCACTGTCTTCACCGAATAATACGATGCAAAAATACGAGCCAGCTGGAATACCGGCTTTAATGTGTGCAGCATTAATAAAAGCTTCAACTTCGGTAGTGGTAATGCCCTCTCGAAGTATGCGTGCGACCGATTTGTGTACTTCTAGTGTTAAGTCTTTAGCACGCTGTAATAAGCTCAGTTCAGGCGCTGATTTAATCATACGGCAACCTGCGGTTACCGCCTTGGCACTGACATAATTGTATTGTGGGTGTGCTTGACGGACTCCGTCAGAGATAAAGAAAGCGGTCGATTCGTCGATGCCCACATCGCCTGCTTCAATGCCCATACCTGCTAATGTATTGCCAAACAATTCAAAAGGGCTTTCATCTTCTAGCCAAGTATTAACCTTGCCTTTAATCGTCATATAACCCAGTAGCGTATCAACCTCAAAAGCAGGCGCAATATACTCAAGTTCACCTTTAGCAGGAATAATGGCACCCACCATACGTTCACTGGCATACCAACGTGTGCCCGTATAGTAGTAAAGGTTTGTACCCGCATTAATATATATTGCTGCAATACCTTCGGCTGCCATAATCGCCTGCGCATTAGCAATGCGTGCCGAATATTCTGCATGAGTAATTGGCGCTGCGCCTTGGGTCATATCAGTCAGCTTGGCTAACTCTTGTTCTGCGGTTGAACCACCTACACCTATTGTCATTTCATTACCCTTACTTTAAAAATTAAACTCTTATACCTGGTTAAAGCCAACAATAAGCCTAATCAAATATCTGATGAATTACGCATTCAGCCCATTGGCTCGACCGTTACAGCTTTTTATACGGCCTATTTATACGCCATAAGACTACGTCGATATATCTGTCACACTTTCTAGCATAAAATATACAAAACGTCAGTACTAATTAACTGTAATTGATAAATACTTACTAAGTAGCTGTCTTGAAAAACAATAAAAGATAAATATGGGACCATGCTAAAAAGCTAACATTGGAATAATTAGAAGTGATGAGCTGTATTGCAGTAGATGAACCTTTCAAGTGAGTCGTTAATCTCATCAATAAAAAAAAGAGCGACAATAGCTCCTCTAACAAGGCTAATGTTTGTATCAACTCCTCCGATAACGTTTGTTAAAGTAAAAAATAAATTAAATCAAATAGAAAGAATCACTTCAGTTGTGTCTCGTTAGCCAACAGAGTGCATTTTACAGCTAAGAACTAACTCAATTTATAAGCGTTCTTTCTGCAACATTCGGCTTTTAGAGAGCTTCCACCAAGCAATTAATAGCAATTGAGCGGCGATAACAGGCAAACAAATTATCAATAGAATTTCCCAGCCAAGTGCATGAATAACCCATCCAGCGCTGAGCGATGCTATTGCCTGAGCACCAAAAATAAAGGTATCGTTAAACGCTTGCACTTTATAACGCTCATCAGTGTTGTAGCAACGAGGCAACAAGGCGGTGCCCGCCACAAATAGAAAGTTCCAACCAATGCCGAGCAATACTAAAGCGGCCCAATAATTCAATAGCTCCCGCCCAAGCAGTGCCGTAATGATCGTGACCACATAAGCCAACAACCCTAACAGCATCATTTTTGATACCCCGATTCGCGCGACTAACACCCCGCTGATAAGCGAGGGGAGATACATCGCGATGATGTGACTTTGAATAACCCACTTGGTATCGGCCAACGAATGATGCTCGATATGATGCATATGCAGTGGCGTTGCCGTCATCACAAAGCTCATCATGGCGTAACCCAGCGTGGCGCCAGCTATCGCTACCCACAGTTTAGGTTGAGTCAAGATAACGGCAAGCGGGCGTCCGGTGGCTTTAGTCGCCTTACGGCTTGAACTGCGATCGATTTTAGGCTCTCGATAGAAACATAAAATAGTGGCGGCTATCAGGCTAACGATAGTTAAAAATGAAAAAGCCCCCACATAGGCCTGATCTGATATCACGCCACCAAGCACGGCCAATTCAGGCCCTATTATCGCCGCAACAAGACCACCGAGTAATACCCGCGAAGCCGCCTTAGCCGCTAATTGTTCAGACACCGACTCCATTGCCGCAAAGCGATACTGCTGCACCACGGCACCCGCCGATCCCAATAACATACCGCTTAAACAAAATAGGACAAAATCTTGCTTAGATGTTGCATAAGCCGCCAACATTCCTGACGTAGCTGCCATCAATGCTCCAGAGATAAAGATAGGCTTTCGACCAAAACGTTGCATCAACTTAGAGACAGGTAATACCGATAGCGCTACCCCCACCACCATCGACGCAATCGGCAATGTCGCCAGTTCAGGTGATGGTGCGATATCAGCACCAATTATCCCGCCTAACAACATCATCATTGGTGTTGCACTCATCGCAAACGCTTGCGCCAGTGTCAGTACCCATACATTAAATGGCATAACTCGTTCTTATCCTTTCGCTACATCCATACACTGTAACGGACATAGCCGTTAGCGTAAGTGATAATTATCGCTTTTGTTAATAACATAGTCGCACGAATGACCTTGCAACTCACCTCTGTAAACCTTTGATAGACCGGAACGTTCCTATGGAAGGTTACAAGATCGCTAAATGCTGCTGCCCTTGCCGACTCAAGTTGTGATAACCTCCGCGCTAAATAAGTACACATTTAACAGCCTTCAGCCAACCTTACCCTTGCCGCTCAAGTGCTTAATTATGGAGTCATCATGTCTATTACTATTGCCGCCCGCTTAAGTGCTATTCGCCGCGAAATGGTTAAATCTAATCTCGACGCCTTTATTATTCCTCGCGCAGATGAATACTTGGGAGAATATGTTCCCGCTCACAATGAACGGATGTTGTGGACCAGCGGATTCACCGGTTCAGCAGGCATGATCATTGTATTAAAAGACACAGCTGCAATCTTTGTTGATGGTCGTTACACCGTGCAGGTTCGCCAACAAGTCGATGCCGAATTATTTGAATACCTCAGTTTGCACGAGACTCCGCAAGCGCAGTGGCTCACAGAGAAGCTTGATGCCAAAGCCAGTGTTGGTTTTGATGCCAGATTGCACACGCTTTCATGGTTCAACAGTACGCAAGCTACCTTGAATAAAGCACAAATCGAATTAGTCGCTGTAAAGGACAATCCAATTGATCTTAACTGGAGCGACAGACCACAGGCTTCAAACGAACCGATCATGGCGTTTAGCGAGCAAAGTGCAGGCCGAAGTAGTTTAGAAAAACGCACCACGATTGGCGCTGCAGTTAAAGTTGAAGGCGCTGACGTTGCCATTATTGCCGCCTTAGATTCATTCTGCTGGTTGCTCAACATTCGTGGTAAAGATGTACCACGCTTACCTGTCGTCCTGGGTACAGCCTTACTGCATGCTAACGGCGATATGGTGTTATTTACCGATGTAACCAAACTACCAAACGGTATCGAGCACCATGTGGGCAGCGGGGTTAGCTTTAAGACAGAAACCGACCTTGAAGCTGAACTGGCTAAACTGTCAGGCAAAAAAGTGCTCGCCAGCCCAGACACCACTAACGCCTGGTTACAGATAACCGCCAAGAACGCAGGCGCTGAGCTTGTTGCCGGTGCAGATCCCGTTGCATTGCCTAAAGCAAAAAAGAATGAGGCTGAATTGAGCGGGATCAAAGCCTGCCACATTCGTGATGGTGTTGCCGTTAGCCGTTTTCTTGCTTGGCTAGATAGCGAAGTCCTCGCTGAGCGTTTATATGATGAAGGTCAGTTAGCCGATAAACTGGAAAGCTTCCGTCTTGAAGACCCGCTTTATCAAGAGCCGAGTTTTGATACTATTTCAGCCACTGGCGCTAACGCCGCAATGTGCCATTACAACCATAACGATGGCACACCTGCACAGATGGAAATGAACAGTATCTATCTGGTCGATTCTGGAGCTCAGTACCTAGACGGCACCACAGATGTTACTCGTACGATTGCCATTGGTGATGTTACCGCTGAGCAGAGAAAAATGGTCACGCTGGTACTTAAAGGGCACATTGCCATCGACCAGTCTAAGTTCCCACAAGGCACCTCCGGACAGCAGCTAGATTCTTTTGCACGTCAATATCTATGGCAGTACGGATTCGACTTTGATCATGGCACTGGTCATGGCGTTGGTCATTACTTAAGTGTCCACGAAGGGCCGCAAGGTATCGGTAAAAATAGAACTCCTGTGCCTTTAGTCGCCGGTATGGTGCTATCTAACGAGCCAGGTTACTACCGTGCTAACGAATTTGGTATTCGTCTCGAAAACCTCGTCACGGTAAGACCATCAGTGGCATTAGCCAACGCTGAACGCGACATGCTTGAGTTTGAAGTACTCACCTTTATCCCCATGGATGCACGCCTCATTGATAAAGACTTACTCACAAGCACTGAGCTCAACTGGTTTAATCAATACCACCAACAGGTGCGTGAAAAGCTCAGCCCGCATATGCACGGTGATGATCTAACTTGGCTAAATAAAGTCACTGCGGCAATCTAAAGTCGCCGTTTATCAATAAAGCAGCGTTTCGACGCTGCTTTATTGCAAATGTAATCTCTGTACATTCATCAGTAATTCAAGCGATTAACTCCTATCTACTCAATGCGCTTCGAATTGAGAAACCCAGCCGCGACAAAATGGGCTGTATCGTTCATGCCATCAGCATAATTTGCCAAATGAAGTAATAAAAAAACTGCAGGTTCTAAGCGAAAGTTTGCTATACTCCGCCACCGCCATTTTAATGGTAGACAAGGCGTTAGCGCTGTACGCTAGCGGTTGAATAGTAGATTATAGGACCCCTCATAATGAGATTTGAATCTTTTAGTTTTGCTCCCGAGATTTTACGTGCTATCTCTGAATGTGGTTATGAAAAAATGACTCCTATTCAGCAGCAAGCAATCCCAGCAGTGCGTCGTGGCCTAGATGTATTAGCCAGTGCACAAACCGGTACCGGTAAAACGGCGGCCTTTGCATTACCCATCTTGCAAAAAATGGTTGATAACCCAAGCGACACTCAACGCTCAAATACCCGTGCGCTGATCTTAACCCCAACGCGTGAACTTGCGTCGCAAATTGCCGACAATGTGAATGATTACGCTAAATACTTAGACATTAATGTCGCCACCATATTCGGCGGCGTTAAGATGGAAACCCAAGCGATTAAACTTAAGCGCGGCGTAGACATTATTATCGCTACTCCAGGCCGCTTACTTGAGCATCTCACCGCCTGTAACTTAAGCTTGTCTAATGTCGACTTCTTGGTACTCGATGAAGCTGACCGAATGTTAGATATGGGCTTTAGCGCTGAAATCCAAAAACTGCTACAAGCAGTGAATAGCAAACGTCAAAATATGATGTTTTCAGCGACCTTTTCTGCTCCGGTTAAACGACTCGCTAGCGAGATGATGGTAAAACCAACTATCATTACAGCTGATAAGCAAAACACTACCGCCGATACCGTAAGCCAAGTGGTTTATCCTGTAGAGCAACGCCGTAAGCGTGAGTTACTGTCAGAACTCATTGGTAAGAAAAACTGGAAGCAAGTCTTGGTCTTTACCGCGACTCGTGATGCTGCTGATAAGCTAGAAAAAGAACTTAACCTTGATGGTATTCCTACTGCCGTTGTCCACGGTGAGAAAACCCAAGGTACCCGTCGTCGCTCTTTACGCGAATTTAAAGAGGGCAAAATGCGCGTATTGGTTGCAACTGAAGTTGCCGCTCGTGGACTCGACATTCAAGGTCTTGAATACGTCGTAAACTATGACTTACCCTTCTTGGCTGAAGATTACGTTCACCGTATTGGTCGAACAGGTCGTGCCGGTAAATCAGGTGTGGCGATCTCATTTGTGAGCCGTGAAGAGGAACGTACTCTGCACGACATTGAGAAATTAATTGGTCAGAAGCTACGTCGTGTGACGATCCCAGGATACGAAGTGGGTAGCCGCGACGTGTTGATCAAGCATCTGCAAACTCGCCGTAGTTTCGCGAAAAAACAGCAGCGCAGTGATAACGCAGGCGCTCAGGTGATAGGCGAGAAGAACATGCAAGGTCGCCGAGTTAAGGTCAAAAATGCCTCACCTGCTAAAATTAAAAAGATAAAATAATCTCAGTACGAGCTGTACTAATTTAACATTATTTTATAAACAGAAAGGCACCTATGGGTGCCTTTTTTGATTGTATCATCGTATTGTTGGAATTCAGCTGCGATAGATAATTGTCAGCAGATAATGATGCTTAATCGCTTTGGCTGTCAGCTTAAACAGATTTGTTATAGCGCAGGCTCAACTTGGCAGAAAATGCGTCGTACATATTTTATTTCCGTCTAGGTCGCGCAAGTAAGCAAGATACAATTTACGTTCTCCAGCTCCACGAACGCCAGGAGGCTCTTCTATTGCAATGCCGCCATTTGCCATCCCCACACGATGCCATTCATCAACAACTTCAGGACTGTCCGCGAGAAAACCAATCGTCATACCATTTCCATGACTCGCTTCTTCACCGTCTATTGGTTTCGTCAAACCCAACACACCTGATGGGCTAAAGTACATACAACGCCCTTTCTCATCGATGACACCCTCGCTGTAACCAAGCACCTTCATGATCTCATCATAAAATACTTTTGAACGAGCTACGTCATTTGTACCAATCATTAGATGGCTAAACATACACTTCCTTTTAGGTTACTTTGAAATTTTCAATCTAATTTAGAGGGATCACATATCGATGTCTATGAGTAACGTTGATTTGCTGCTGTACGCGGCAATAACCTGTGCTGAACGCTTTAATGACCAAGCCAATGATACTCTATGCCGAGTGTAGTCTGCATCGTGTTGATTGCTTTGTTATACCGTAAGACTTTCTGAGTAAATTTTTCGATATGAACGATGCTCTAAATCCGTCGAACTCAGACCAAACTTGCTTGCTAAAGTAATCAATTCAGACCTATAACTTTCGAGTAAGCTCTCCTCGTCAGTCATAATAGCAAACTCGGCAAAGTCACCTAACCCATCAAGATTATCGACAGTCATATGAAACTTACCAACAAAATAAATACTGCGTGTTTTCTTCATCGCCAAAACAACATGATAGCCCATTGTTTTAAGCATACTTTTTGCTTTATTAGCATCGGTAATATTTGTCGCTTCACAACGGTCGGCTTCAGGTCCTTTAACTATCCAAAGCTTAATTCCTGATGGCTCCATTTCACGAATACAAAGGCTTTTATTTTCCGCTAGAAGCTGCTGTTCAGAAGTATCAAAATAACAATCAGATTCTAGATTATCTTGAAGCATGATTTCATGCTCCATTGAATTCAATGTCACTAAAAATTGAGATTTAGATGCTATGCGATATTTTAACTCGACTTCAAACTTGCCTTCGAAATGTTCTGTCATGGTAATTACTACTTATAAAAATGGATAGATTAACGTATTAATCATCTGATTCTATTTAATTATTTTAGATTTTGATATGACTGTTCTTAAAAAGTAAGGTGCAGCTTGATGTATTTGTGGTTCCTATCGCCTTTCCACAACAATGAAAGTTATTGGCGCTTTTCAAGGTCTAGTGTTATTAAGTTAGTAACCCCTAAATTCAAAGGTATAATAATAATGTTAAAAAAGACCTTCACTGCCCTGTCAATATTGTTGTTTAGTTTACCCCTATTAGCTAAACCTATCGCGACCGACGAATTAAGCGTAATGCCTTTAATGAATGGCCAAACCATTCCGTCTGCATCGCTCAAAGACCTCAATGGGGCTAGCGTCGATATCGCTAAGATCACTGCGGGTAAACCAACAATTATCTTTTTCTACCGTGGTGGCTGGTGCCCTTTTTGCAATTCACAAATGGGTCAACTACAGGCGATAGAGCCACAACTACTCGAAATGGGTTACCAATTAATTGGCATCTCTCCTGATACACCTGAAAAACTCAAAGCATCAATGACCAAGCAAGACCTTACTTACACACTGTTGTCTGATGCCAGTTTAGAGACCACTAAAGCCTTTGGTTTAGCCTACTTTACCAGCGCTAAAACTACTGAACGCTATATGAGTAAAATGAAACTTGAAAATGATCTATGGCAAACTCCACAGGGCGAAAAACGGCTAGTACTGCCGGTCCCTGCCGTTTATATCAGCGATGCTAAAGGATTGGTGCATTTCCAATACGTAAACCCTAACTTTAAAGTTCGTCCTGCGCCTGAACTGATTGTTACAGCAGCAAAACTGGCACTTAAGTAAATCAAAGTACGGCTATATTAAGGCATAGTCGTTTATATTAGGTATAATGCCTCCGCCGTCCTCTATACTCACTTTCACGGCGGAGATCTCATGTCCGATATCAATTATAACCAAGCCATTCTTATTTTTGCTAACGCAGGCCTAGCCGCGCTGGCTGAATCAGCAGACACTAGCAGTAGCCTAAAGACCCCAGCAGGTGAAAGCCATTTCTTATGCAGTTGGATGGTTACCGCGCTTAAAAAACGTAGCTATTCAAAACTGCTCGCTGATGATCTTACTTTTTGGATCCGACAAGCCCGTAGCATGGGCGCGAACGCAGAGCTAAAGTTACTGCTGCAAAAAATTAGCCAGCAGTACACTTATATTGCCGATAAACAGCAGGGTCTAGGCTTATCTTTAAAGGCGATGCTGGCAGAGTTAGAAAGCAGTGATTGGCTGATTATTACCGACCAAGAAGTGACTAAAAAGCTCAAACTTAATAGTGACGGCAACTGCAGCCTTATCATCTCAGATGAACAATTTACCCAACGAATTGATGGCGACGAGCTGATAAAACCTATAACTTTTTATGTGCGCGCACCCGAGCAAGCTTTTGCTGAGATCGCCTATAAACATAATCTACTGTTAAGCGCTGGAAACAAAAAGACCTCACTGATTAAGCACCATAAGACTTATCGAGTTTGGCCTAAAAACGTGCAACCTGCGCTCACCATATTGCAACCATTAAGTGATTCTTAGTCTCCACAAACTGCATTAAAAAGGCCTGCTAACGCAGGCCTTCTTGTTTTCTAACTAGGGGCTATTTAGAATGTTACGCTAACATCGACACTGCAGGTTGTGGTGCCAGTATCACATGCCTTATAGATGTAAGTACTACCACCTTTGGTCGAAATAATATCAGTATATGTAACGTCACTTGAAGAAGTACCAACAATGCTTCCATTACGATAAACATCAACACTATTGCCAGCTGCGCCACTAAAGCTAAGATCGACATACTTAATGCCTCTTTGCTTATAATGAGTCTCTGTGACACTTAGGCCATCGCCAGTGCCTGGATCTCCACCGCCACCATTATCGCCCCCAGCGCATCCGTTAGCGGTCAAATATGTGTCCGCCGCCGCTGCGTCGATAATACCGTGACCAAAATACACATCATGGCCATTTGCACCACCGTCCATCGCAGATGCATTCAGTGCGGCGCGAATTTCAGTTCCAGTACATTCACTATGGTTAGACCACACTCGCGCTGCAATCCCCGATACGGCAGGCGTTGCCATTGAGGTACCACTCATAAAGCCATAATCTGAGCTGCCAATAGCAATATCAGCAGTACTTGCTGCAATGAGAACGGCTCTGTCTTCAAAAGCTGCGCCAACGGCGGGGATTGTAGTCGCATTGGTGTCACCCAATGTGCCATAAAGCATGCCCGGCTCATTATTAATAATAATGGCGCCGATACCGCCTGAGTTTTCGCAATTAAGCACTTTATCGTGGAAAGAGATAACGCCGCGGTCGATCATACACACCATACCGTTAGCCCCGCCATCTGTTGCTTCGGCAGTGTCCATGAAAAATACACTCCCGTCTATTGAACCCGCGTTCTCCATTGCAGAACTTGAGTATGCAGTACCATCCACGGTCATATTTGAGGCTGTTGCCATACCCGCTGGGTAAGTCGATAAAGTATCAACACCACCTGCTGCAATCTCTACGCAAATACTGGTATCCGTTTTCTGCTTCTTACCTCGGCCAGTTGTACAAGTTGGAAACTGTGAAAAATCAGCGATATCGTTATTGGCATCATTAGCGCCAACCATCATCACCGAAGGATAACCTGCAGGATACGAGCGTACACTGTTGCCATCGTTACCAGCAGCCGCAACTACAAGACCACCCGCATCAGTGAAAGATTGAAACGCATTCGATTCTGTTGAATTTGAACCGCCACCACCCAAGCTCATACTAATAATGTCGGCACCAGCGGCACTACATAAGTTTGCGGCATGAGCGAGATCAGATGAATAACCCCAGCCATCGGCATTGAATACTTTGATAATGTGCATCTCAATGCCGGGTGCCATACCGACAACACCGAAACCATTATCAGCCGCACCAATGGTGCCCGCGACATGAGTACCGTGTGGTCCGCCATTTTCATCCCAGCTTCCTGTACCACTGTCGCTGTCACCATCGATATTATTCCAATCGAAATCATTGTTAGATCGATCTAAACCAGAATCGATAATACACACCTTCTTATTGGTGCTAGCGCTGGCATCGAAAGCAATATCGTTCACGTTAGACTGATCAATTGCGTAGGGAGTGATTTGCTCTGTCATTGGGTTACCAACACTATCACTGAATGACATCAATGAACGACGTTGATCCACCTCGACTAACTTAATATGTGGGTTATTGAGTAAACCTTTCACTTGTGCGAGATCTTTACCTGAAAATGTTGCCGCAATAAACCCATTACCATCGAGGTTTAACTCGCCACCCATCTTCTTTGCCAATGCTTTAACAACACCCTTTTTGCTATTATCCACTTGAATAACATATCGCTCACCTGCTGTTACTGCCGCTGACGCGCCAACAGAAAGTGCTATTAAGGTCGCTGCAATTTTTGTCAATTTCATAAATGTCGCTCCGAAAGGTTTACAAAGGGCTCTTTAGTGGCCCAATTAATTATTAGATTCTTTAACTACAAACGCTCCACTTGGCAGTGGGAGCCACTAAGCGGGTTTATAAAACCTAGCACAAGGATTTAGATGCAACAACTCATTAACAAAGGTAAAGGTTGTCAGTGCGCATTTTATGAATAGAATTTGTAGAACAGATTCATCTACCCAGATGACTTTATTAATAATTTTCAGTCTATTAATGTAAGGATAAATATATTAACTGCAGATAAAGCGTACTTTTAATGACTATAAATTCAACATACTATTTTTGAATTTATACCTATCAAAAAAGTATTAGTCACTTATTTAGCCGTTAAACTTTAAGAGGGGCTGAGGAGGTGAAACACTATCTTATCACTGCACTATATCCGTTCTACCTGAAGATGCAGGATTCAGTGGGAGTTTAATGGGGTTTAATCAAAGCATTGATTGCAAGTAATGGTCGCTCCCTTGGTAAAATCAATAATGTAGAGTAAGCCCCACTCTTAATATAAAAAGCATACCCATCGTAGAATGGGTATATAAATTAATGCCAGTTTTCGGAGCCATTCAGTTATGAATACTAAGACGCTGGGAAGGTGGAAGCCATTAACGACTTTGAGTTCTGCCACTGCTCGATATACTCAATTCGCTATTGATTGGATATGCGGGATTAAGAGGCCTTGCGCGAGATCCACTCTAGGACATGTCATAGGAAGGGGAACTTCCTTTTAAGTTCAACATACTCGTTAAGATTCAAGTTTCGCTGCGCTCCACACTTGTCCCTTTCTTTTCAGCAACACCACTTGCGTGCCTGTCGGAAACTCGACACCATCGCTCTCAGGCTCCACTAACACGTAATGTTGCTGCATATAGTCATCTTTAACCACGGCTTCACTCGGACTCCCCTGCACCGCCTTACTCGTCGTCAACGTGCCAACACAGCCGTTAAGGTCTTCAACCGATACAGCCAAAGATTCATTATTTGGCAAAATATCAGCCAGTTTTCCACCGAAAAAGTGGCAGCATAACGCCATTAATATCAAAGAAATGGACAACGAGACAAATTGGGGGAGCAAGCTGTTGAACCAGCTCAGAGATAAGTAGTTAAATGAAAATCCTGCAATCGCAAAGCTTAATAGCGCTAAGACTAACCAAATGAGTAACGGCAGCCGGTTAATGCACAACCAACTAACAAGGCCGCTAACAGCTGCTATATCGGCGTTGCTGTCATTGGGTGTCCAATCATCAAGTAAGCCTAAGAAACTGGCACCAATGACGAGAGATAAGCTTTCTACAATTCCGAGTACAAATACGATACACAGCGAAATGGTATAAGGTAAATTATCTTGGCTTAATAGAATTGAAACCATTAAATCCTCCATGAACACAATTTATCCGCATCATCCTATGCGGCGCAGGGCGTCAATGCCCTGTAATGTGGCTTAACTTCATAATTAGTATAAATTATGAAGTGTTTGAGCATATCAAACTTTATCCGATAGCCAAACACAATAATGTACACTTAAAAAGGATTCAAGCTATAGCCTTGTTGGGCAGCAATTGCATGAGCCGTCATGGCAGACAATGCCATATCCACACCCGGTAATAATTGCGCCGAAGAGACATCATGATACGCCGCACTTTGACCACAAACGTAAAAATGAACGCCAAGTTTGGCAAGCTTACTTATTAATTCAGTATTGCCATTGGGCTTTGACTGATGAGATTGATAAAACTTATTATCAGTAAAGTCAGCGACCGCACTGCCGTGCACCACCATCATTAACTCAATATTCTTTAACGGTACTCCCTCACTAACATGCATATTAATAAACCTCGCCAGCGTATCTAGGCTGCGGTTAACCTTACCGGGTTCTGCCGCTGTACTCATATCGAATACCACTTTCATCTGCATATCCTTAGGGATCATCAAACGACTTTCGACTTTTGCAATTTTTCCATACTGAGTCAGTACGGGTCCTGGTTTAAAGGCGTCACTGCCCGCCATAAGATTAAAACTACACAGTAAAAAAAATCCGCTAAGAAAATAAACACTCTGCTGTATTTTCATTTTGTCTCTCCCTCGTCATTAGCTATTTGGTTGATAAAACTCTGCCGTAAATCACGCTTATTTAGCGCTTTATATCGTGCTAGCATAGTTAAATTAATCACTATCAGCTGACTCTTATGAATCAATCTGCACACAAGCACTATGCACTTCTTTGTGAACACTTTCAGAGCATTAGCCATTTTGAACATTTAAGCGCCCTCGGCGATTGGGATCAAGCGGCAATGATGCCTACGGGCGGAGGTGAAGCCAGAGGTGCAGCAATGGCGGAACTAGCCAAACATATCCACTCACTAAAAACGGCGCCGATGCTAGCGCACACCATTGCAGAAGCTGAATTAGAAAACCTTAATTGGCAGCAAAAAGCCAACCTAAGAGAGATCCGTTACCAGTACCAGCAAGCCAATATTGTGCCTGGCAGTCTGGTTGAAGCAAAAACAAAAGCCGCTTACCACTGTGAGCAAGCTTGGCGAGAGCAGCGTAACCAAAACGATTGGCAAGGATTTAAACCCAATCTTGAAAATGTATTAGCACTGTCCAAAGAAGAAGCTCAGATCCGCGCGGCAGCACTCGATATCTCTCCTTATGATGCGCTGCTAGATAAGTTTGAGCCCGGTATGACGTCAGCCAGATTAGAGCAGATATTTGGCGGGCTAAAAAGTTGGCTACCGGGCTTAATTGAGCAGGTCCAAGACAAACAGAAACACCAACCTCATTATGCTATCCCCCATACTGCGAGTGCAGCTCAAGCTCTATTCAGTCGAGATGTAATGACCTTACTTGAGTTTGACTTCAACCACGGTAGATTAGACACCAGCAGCCACCCTTTTTGCGGTGGTGTAGCCAGTGATGTGCGCCTAACGACGCGTTACGATGAAGCTGACTTCACCAGTGGATTAATGGGCGTAGTTCATGAAACGGGTCATGCAAAATATGAGCAAGGCTTACCTCTTGAATGGCGTGGGCAACCCGCTGGGCTTGCTCGCTCGATGGCTATTCATGAAAGCCAAA
The DNA here is from genome assembly GCF_002836135.1 of Shewanella sp. GutCb. Classification (NCBI taxonomy): domain Bacteria; kingdom Pseudomonadati; phylum Pseudomonadota; class Gammaproteobacteria; order Alteromonadales; family Shewanellaceae; genus Shewanella; species Shewanella sp. GutCb. Next base: position 271,938 of record NZ_PJBL01000003.1, read on the forward strand.
GCCTATTCTGTGAGATGCAATTAGGGCGAGGTGCTGCATTTTTAAAGCAGCTGCAGCCTAAGTTAACACAACATCTAGATTGCAATCTCAGCCATGAACAACTGCTCAACATCTATTCTCGCGTCACGCCAGGTCATATCCGAGTGGATGCTGATGAAGTGACTTACCCATGTCATATTTTGCTCCGATTTGAAGCAGAGAAAGCCTTAGTCACTAACGAGCTTGCCGTCGCTGACTTGCCTGATTTCTGGTCTGCACAAATGCAATCACTATTGGGAATTAATACCGATGGCGACTATAAAAATGGCTGTATGCAGGACATTCATTGGGCTGTAGGTGAAATGGGTTATTTCCCAAGCTATACGCTAGGCGCGATGTATGCTGCTCAGTTTAGAGTCGCAATGGAGAAACAATTGGGCTCGGTTGAAACACTGATCAACAAGGGAGAGCTTTCATCAATCATGGGTTGGCTCAACAACAATATTTGGTCTAAAGGGAGTTTACTCACAACCGATGAATTGGCACTGCAAGCGACTGGTGAAAACCTCAACCCAGAGCACTTTAAGCAACACTTAATCCAACGCTACAGTGCATAGCGACTGAAGAGTAATGATCCAGCTTACCCGGTAATAGGAAGTGAAAATGAAGTTACGCAATATCGAAAGCGCTGATTGGCCAACAATCCTTGAGATCCAATTAGAGTGTTATCCTCAAATTGAACCTGAATCGCTACAGGTTTTACAGAGTAAATGGCTAGCATCACCACAATCTTGCTTTGGCCTCGAGCTTAACAATCAAGTAGTGGGTTATTGCTTGGCACACCCTTGGGTGGCTAACAACCCACCTTCACTAGAACAGCAGTTGAGTGCTATCAAAGCCGCTAACACGCTTTATTTGCACGATATAGCCTTGTCAGCTAACGCCCAAGGCAAAGGGGCTGGAGGCTTGATATTGGGCAAGTTGAAACAGTTTGCGCTACAACAGGGTTATGCGACTATCAGCCTCGTCGCCGTTCAAGGTGCAGATCGTTATTGGCAACAACAAGGGTTTGAAACCCACGCTATTGATAAAGATCTCAGCGGCTATCCAAGCGACGCCTGTTATATGATTTATACCTTATAGCGTAGATTTGTTATCATATAGCCAATTTCAAAAGAGAAGATAACCATGGCCACTAGAATCACCTATAAGTTCAAGGGTAAAGCGAAAGAGATAAACTTTGCTTATGACAAATTTCACGACATATACGAAGCTGTAGCGGCTGAAGAAGGCATCGATTTAACCCGTTACCTGATGATGGCACAACAAGTTGAAACCACATCTAAAGGTTCATCTGCGGTAAGAGATTTCCGTAACAAAGAGTTTATCCGCTTCGGTTTTACCGATATCTATTACATCAAAGATGATCCAAAAGCGCGTTAAACTAATAGATGCTTTCTTTTCGATACCAACAAATAAAGTGATATAAATGACTGCGACTTCAATGCCCAATAGCGAACACGCTAACTTTCCAAGAGCGGGATTTTTTAAGCGTTTTGGCGCGATAATGTATGATTTACTTCTTGCTGTAGCAGTCTACATGGTTGCTGGTGCGCTAGGTTTTGGTATCTTCACTGCACTAGTCTCTGCCGGTTTCATCGACATGGCAGGACAAGAAATGGTGTCTGATCTTTTAAATGACACTCCGTTGTATAAAGGAATTTATCAATTCTGGATTGCACTGTGTGTTGGTGTGTTCTACATCAGCTTTTGGAGTTATGGTGGCCAAACGCTCGGCATGCGTGCTTGGAGACTTAAGGTACAACACCCTAACGGCCAGAACCTCAGCATGGTGACCGCTGCCGCGAGACTCGTGTGGTCATTACTTGGGATCGGTAATTTATGGATCTTGATTAATGGCGATAAACTAGCGCTTCAAGACATGATGACCCGTTCAGAAGTCGTTGAGCTATCGAAAGAAGCAAATCAGATGCGTAATTGGCGCGGCGTTTAACGTAAACGCTAGCCGCTAGCGCTAAAACCAAAAAAGCCAATCATCGCCCTTGTAAAAGACGCTTTATTGGCTTTTTTATTACTCTCTTTATTAGCGCTTTATGACATAAGCAGGTAATTAAAGGCTCTTATCAAGAGTGTTATGAGCGTTAGCTTATCACTTGCGAATATAATACAAGGCGGCGGCACTAAAGATGACCGCTGGCATCCCTGCGCTAATGAATGCAGGCAAGCCATAAACAATGCTTAACGGCCCAAAGACCTCACTGCAAATATAAAAGCTAAACCCAGCAACAACCCCTAACAAGACGCGTGCGCCCATGGTAACTGTTCTTAGCGGGCCAAATACAAAAGACAACGCCACCAACATCATTACCGCTATCGTGACCGGCTGCATTAACTTACGCCACAACGCCAGCTCATAACGAGCCGATGCTTGATTGTTATTCTTTAGATAATCTAAGTAGTCCACCAAACCTTCAATAGATAACGACTCGGGCTTAACAGATACCACACTTAACTTTTCTGGCGTAAGTGACGATATCCACTTATCTTCTGCTAAGTTGGTTAACACCACTTGGTTGTTCTTTAGCGAGGTTCTTCTGACTTCATACAGCTGCCAATACTTATCTTTATACTCTGCTTTTTCTGCGTGCACAGTACTCGTAAGGTTGGTGGTGTCACTAAATTCGTAAAGAGTAATATCGCGTAAATGATTGGTATCGACAACGCCGCCAATATTAACGAACAAGTCACCGTCTTTAGCCCAAACACCTCGATTAGATTCGATTAGGCTGCCGCCAGATAACTTGGTACGTTGAATCTCTTTCGCGCGCTGCTCTGCAACGGGGGCCACAAATTCTGACAGTAGCATCACCAAAATCATCAACGGAATCGCGGTTTTCATAGCAGACATGGCGATTTGTAAGCGCGACAAGCCAGATGACTGCATGACCACTAATTCAGAATTAGATGCCAACATTCCCATGCCAATCAATGCACCCAGCAGCACTGCCATGGGGAAAAACATTTCGATATCGCGTGGGATCAAGAACAACACATAGATACCAGCATCTATCATGCTGTAAGTCCCTCGACCGACTAATCTTAGCTGGTCGACCCACTTAATAATCCCTGATAGTCCAGTCAAGATCAGTAGCGATAAGGCGGAGCTGCTAATAAGGACCTTGGCGATATAGAGATCTATAATTCTCATGTGCTTGACGCCTTTTTACGCTTAAACACATTAGACAGTTTTGCCCCCGAAGGTCGCTCTTTTCCGAGCAACAGTAAGCCAATGGCCAGCGCCGAAGCATGGATCCACCACATCCCTAAGAACGCAGGGATAACCCCATCTTCTAATGACTTACGACCAGCAACCATTAATCCAAAGTATCCCAAATACAGCAAAATAGCAGGGAACATCTTGGCAAACTTACCTTGGCGGTTATTCACCCGCGCCATAGGGACAGCAATCAATGTCATCAATGGGATGGCTAAAGGTATCGCTAAACGCCAATGAAATTCAGCCGTGGCTTCAGGCGAATCGATATCCATCAATTCACCAATAGGCAATGCCGACAGTTTACGCCTACGCTCACCGCCCTCCTGCTCCTTGATTTGCATCTGATAACCACCAAATTCAACCACTTGATAGTCAACACGCTTGGGGCTTCCTTGGTATTGCACCCCATCTTCTAACTGTAATCTTTGTCCACCCGTTGCGTCTTCAACAACTTTACCCGAACGTGCAACCACAACGTTGGCTAAACCTGTTTCATCATCAGGGTCTGGCAGCTGCGCCACGAACACCTTATCGAGCTTATTATCTCGACCAATACGTTCAACGAATAATACTGCACGGCCATTGGGACTGGTCTGGAATCGACCTTGTGTTAATGCCGCAAGACCCGCTTCTGACTGTGCATGTTCCAATACTTGGTTTTGCTGCTCTTCCGCCCAAGGAGTGACATATATCGACAAAAAGCCAGTAAAGACCATATTCATCAAGGCAAGCAGCAAGGTTATCCGGGTGATGTACCATTCACTGATACCAACGCCATGTAAAATAACCATCTCATTTTCAGAATACATACGGCCATGAGCCAGTAAAATACCTAAAAATAGACTAAGGGGGAGTACTAACACCGTCAGGAACGGCATGTTGAGCCCTAGCAATGTCATCACTAAGGAAGCAGGAAATTCGCCATCTGAGGCATCAGCGAGCACTCGCACGAAATGTTGGCTAATAAAAATAGCTAACAGCACCAAAAGTACCGCTATTTGTGCCTTTAAAACTTCTCGAATCAGGTATCTAAATACAATCACAGGGAGGATCCGGTCTCTAAACTTTGAATTATGCTGGTATCAATACAACTTTCATGTAAACTGTCTACTTTTAGTAGTTTTGTAACCAACAATCACATAACATGGCTAGAGAAAACACCTGAAAAATCTATTCTAGGGTGCGCCATGTTCAGGCCCTTTTTGGGCACAAGCAGACATTATCTAATAAATAATAAAATTTGTCTTTAAGAATCTAGGAGAACCCATGGAGTTTAGCGTAAAGAGCGGTAGCCCAGAAAAACAACGCTCAGCTTGTATCGTCGTAGGTGTATACGAGCCAAGACGCTTGTCCGGTATCGCCGAACAGCTAGATAAAATCAGTGAAGGCTACATTAGCAACCTACTTCGTCGTGGCGACTTAGAAGGTAAGCCTGGACAGATGTTGTTACTGCATCATGTGCCTAATGTGCTTAGCGAACGTGTGCTTTTGGTCGGTTGTGGTAAAGAGCGTGAACTAGATGAACGCCAATACAAACAAATTATCACTAAGACCATCAATACCTTGAATGAAACGGGTTCAATGGAAGCCGTTTGCTTTCTAACTGAATTACACGTCAAAGGACGCGATACGTACTGGAAAGTACGTGAAGCCGTCGAAAGCACACAAAACAGTCTATATAGCTTTGATGCGCTAAAAACCCGTAAAGGCGAGACTCGTCGTCCATTGCGCAAATTAGTGTTTAACGTACCGACTCGACGTGAACTGACCGTTGGTGAACGTGCGATTCAACACGGTATGGCCGTTTCTGCTGGTATGCATCTTTGCCGCGACGTAGCAAACATGCCACCAAACATCTGTAACCCAGCTTACCTTGCATCGCAAGCTCGCCAAATGGCTGAAGCCACTGAAAACCTAACAGTAACAACTGTGGGTGAAGAGCAGATGGAAAAGCTAGGAATGAATTCATACCTAGCAGTGGGCCGTGGTAGTGATAACGAATCTGTTATGACCATCATGGAGTACAAGGGCGCTGTCGATAATACACAGAAGCCAATTGTACTTGTTGGTAAAGGACTCACCTTCGACTCAGGTGGTATTTCACTTAAACCAGGCGAAGGCATGGACGAGATGAAATACGACATGGGCGGTGCTGCTGGCGTTATCGGTGCAATGAAAGCCTTGTGTGACATGCAGCTTCCTATCAACGTGATTGGTATTCTAGCGGGCTGTGAAAACATGCCTTCAAGCAATGCATATCGTCCTGGTGATATTTTGACGACAATGTCAGGCCAAACTGTTGAAGTATTAAATACCGATGCAGAAGGTCGCTTGGTGTTATGTGACGTATTAACCTACGTTGAACGATTTGATCCTGAATTGGTTGTCGACACTGCAACTTTAACCGGGGCATGTGTTATTGCATTGGGTAAGCACGCATCAGGCCTGTTCTCTGGCCATAACCCACTAGCACATGAGCTACTTAATGCTGGTGAGCAAAGTGGTGACAGAGCGTGGCGTATGCCTTTGTGGGATGAGTACCAAGAGCACTTAGAAAGCCCATTTGCGGATATGACAAACTTGGGTGGACGTCCTGCAGGATCAATTACTGCAGCTTGCTTCCTATCTCGTTTCGCTAAGAAGTATAACTGGGCGCACTTAGATGTTGCCGGTACTGCATGGAATAGTGGCGCTAACAAAGGATCTACGGGTCGTCCTGTACCCTTGCTTACTCAGTTCTTGATCAACCGCGCAGGCGTTGACCAAGGCGAGTAATTTGCTTAAGCAAAATCACTTATCTAGCATTGCCAGATAGAACAAAAGCCAGTTGTTAATTCAACTGGCTTTTTTAATGCTTTGTGTCACTGAACAATACAAAATGAAACTCATTTTTGGACAGAAATTAGTTAGCTTCTGGCAAAAGTGGTTCCAATAACCTGCGGTCAGCGCATGTGCAGACGCAACTGAGGCTCGCTGCAACTCTTTATAAAAGAAAGGGTCCATGTGAGCTCAATGAAGACATCAGACCTCCAAGGACGGAGGAAATGCCAAATTCTGTATGGAACAGAATTGGCCATGCCATCAAAGGCCTCAGCCGCATCTACACTGGTTTCGAAAAGCACAACGCTCCAGCTCCTGCATTTTCAATTTTAAAACAGAAATCTAACCCCCTAACTACTTAGGCAGCGAATAACACCATCTTCCCCGTTGGAAATTTTCGCTTTTCAGACAATTTCGCCGGGGCGCTGAGGGATTGTCAAGGGGCGCAAGCGCTTTGCCCCTTGGCTCTGGTGTGGGCGAAGCACCACGACGTTGACTTGGATTTTGAAAAACAATAACGGATAGATCAGCCAAATCGTTTTGGGGCAGAAGTGCGTTACCTTCAGACAAAGGTGGTTCCAATGATCTGCGGTCAGCGCATGTGCAGACGCTACTGAGACTCGCCGTGAACACATCCCTGTGGGCTCAACGAAAACGTCCTGTTTTCGAAGGCCTCAGCCGCATCTACACTGGGTTATGAAAGCGAAATACTTCGCTATTTAAGTTTTCAATTTAAAGACACAAGCCTTAAATTAAACGATATTATCAAACAGAATAAACTGTGATCACAGAATCCAATCTCCCCCGTTGGAAATTTTGCTGTTTAAATTTCGCCGGGGCGCAGAGGGATTGACTCTTATGACATCAAGAGCGGGCGCAAGCGCTTTGACCCTTGGCTCGGGTGTGGGCGAAGCGCCACGACCTTGGTCAAGCGCAGCTTGATAGGTATTGCTTATCTAGACTAACGACATACTGGCAAGCATTGTGGCATTTCCGTGTTAGGAAATGCCTTACCGCGGCGGTATAAATTAAAACACCTATTATCCAGTGTAGATACGGCCGTGACCGTCCATGACATGGACGTCATGGCCGAGCTTCCAAGGATGGACTTACAGCGTGTCACGGCAGTGTCTGCACATATGCCCTCTGCAGGCGATTAGGTTCACCTTTATTCAAAGGTAAACACTACTTTGGCGCGATCTGCTCCACCATCAACTGCAGGGTTTGATTACCTCTAAACTCGTTCACATCTAATTTATACACGATCTCAGCATGCCCGATACTGGCATCAGGCCAAGTCTTCAAATCAACATTAAAGGCAATAGCATCAAGCATGATGCGGCCACACTCCGTCTCTAACACCAACTTTAAGTGCTTCTCGCCCACAATACGCTGCTGAATAATTCTAAAATGACCGTCGAACAAAGGTTCAGGAAATGATTGCCCCCAAGGGCCAGCATTACGCAGCTCAGTGGCCAACTCTAATTTAAACTGCTCTGGGATCAGTTCGCCATCGGACACCAACTCCCCAGTTAATAACTCGGGGGCTAGCACCTCACGTATCGCTTTATCATAGGCATCAGCAAACAGTGAAAACTGCCCGGCTTTAATCGACAAGCCTGCCGCCATTGCGTGGCCACCAAACTTTAAAATCAATCCAGGGTGACGACTGTTAATAAGCTCTAAAAGATCACGCATATGCAGGCCTTTAATTGAGCGAGCAGACCCTTTTATCTCACCGTCGCCAGCATCAGCAAAAGCGATAACCGGACGGTGATACTTATCTTTAATCCGCGAGGCGAGAATACCAATGACGCCCTGATGCCAATCGGCTTGGAATAGCGCAATGCCCCAAGGCAATTCACTTTCGTTAAGCTCGACACTTTCAAGACTCTTAAGCGCTTCTTGCTGCATTCCAGTCTCAAGATCGCGCCGTTCTGCATTTAAGCCATCAAGCTCCGATGCCATTCTTCTGGCCAGAACGATGTCTTCACATAACAGGGTTTCAACCCCGAGTGCCATTTCGTCCAAGCGCCCTGCGGCATTCAATCTAGGGCCCACAGCAAAACCAAAATCAGAGGCTACAATGCGTGACGGTGTGCGTTTAGCTACCTCTAATAGCGCGGTGATCCCAACGCGACAGCGGCCAGCTTTTACCCGCTGCAATCCAGCTTCCACTAAAATGCGATTATTAGTATCCAACGCCACAACATCGGCGACCGTGCCTAAAGCGACAATATCCAATAACAATCCAAGGTTAGGTTCGCTAATACCTTGCTGTTGATACCAATCTCGCTTTCTCAGCTCGGCCCGAAGCACCGACATCAAGTAAAATGCAACTCCAACACCGGCGATTGATTTACTGGCAAATTGGCAACCGTCCTGATTGGGATTAACAATGGCGTCAGCTTCTGGCAAAGAATGACCCGGTAGATGATGATCGGTAATGACCACCGTCATGCCGAGCGCTTTCGCCGCTTTTACCCCCTCAATAGAGGAGATACCATTATCAACAGTAATGATCATCTCAGCGTTTTTCTGGGCAGCAACCGCTACTATTTCAGGGCTGAGACCATAGCCATAATCGAATCGATTCGGGATTAGGTAATCAATATTTTTCGCGCCCATCATTTTAAGCGCAAGCATACAAACACTGGTGGAGGTGGCACCATCGGCATCAAAGTCACCCATAATCAGGATCGACTTTTGCGCCGCCATTGCGTCAGCAACCAGCTCTGCTGCGTGATCAATCCCCAACATCGTATTGGGTCTCAACAGCTTGCCTAAGCTAAGCTCGCACTCATTAGCGCTAACACCGCGGCTAGCATAAATCTGCTTTAACAATGGGGAATATGAATCAGGTAAGTGGCTATCATCCACTTTTGCGCGGCGAACAATCTTATGGATCACAGGGCTAACTACCTCAATAAAATGACTGAACCAGCATAACAAAGACTGTTAAAGAAGGCTTTAGAATGAACATAAAAAAGGTGAGCTTAAGCTCACCTTTTTCCATACATAACGTTAGTGCTTGCGCTGCAAGATTACTGCGCCGCTTCTAGCGTTCTTAATAGATCTTTAGGTGGCTGGTACCCTGGAACAAGGCTGCCATCTTCAAGGATGATAGCGGGAGTACCATTGATACCAAATGATTGACCCAGGTTATATTGCTCAGCAATTTTCGCATCACACTTTGCATTTAGTACACGCTTACCGGCTTTAGCATCGCTCATCGCTTTTAGCGGATCAGCTGAACACCAAACGGCTTCCATCTCATCAGCATTAGCCGATGGCACGCCAGCACGCGGGAATGCTAAGTATCTAATCGTGATACCAAGATCATTGTATTCATCCATTTGATTATGCAGCTTACGGCAATAACCACAGCTCACATCAGTAAACACAGTCACAACATGCTTTTCATTTTTGGCTTTATAGACCAACATATTCTTTTCGAGTGGCTTCATCATCTCGATACGCGGGCCAGCCATTGCAGCTTCCGTTAGGTTTTTCATGCCTTTGTCTAAATCGTAAAGCGTGCCATGCATCAGCATAGTGCCATCTTTACTGATGTAGAGCACACCGCGGTTGGTTAAGGCTTCATATAACCCAGGAATAGGTGACTCTTTAAACGACATGACATCGACACTTAATGCCTCTGACAACTTCTTTTCTAAAGCGGCGGTATCATCATTTTTGGTGGTAGACCCGGCAAGGGCAGCAGGGGCGATTATCATTGCAATGATCAAAGAAAATGCTCGGGTGAACTTCATTGGATATCCTATTCTACGTAACGGTCAATTTAAGGGTGTAAAGATTAGACCTTGTCTGGGGCTGAAAAGTTACAGTCTCATGCTAGTTAAAGCAAATATTTTGCTGTAACTAAATCATACAGACGTGAAACTTATCAAATTATTGGCAAATCTCTGAGTTAGAAAGTGTCATTATTACGGCTTGATCCTCACCAATAATCTACAACTCTTAACCTCTAGGGTGATGTTCGCTATGCAAGCTGGCTAAGCGAGCCGTTGCTACGTGAGTATAGATTTGTGTGGTCGATAGATCACTATGACCTAGGAGTAACTGTACCACTCTTAAATCCGCACCATGATTGAGTAAATGAGTGGCAAAGGCATGCCTTAGAGTATGCGGTGAGATAGCCGTGGCGATGTTAGCCCTTAATGCATAAAGCTTAATTCGATGCCAAAACGTTTGCCGTGTCATCTGTTGCGCCCGCTTAGACGGGAACAGCACATCACTTTGTTTACCTTTAAGCAACTCGGTTCTGGCATATTTCAGATAGCTTTCAACCTCTGTGACGGCTAATTCGCCCAAAGGCACTAAGCGCTCTTTGCCCCCTTTACCCACAATGCGCACCAGCCCTTGACGCAGACTAATTTGCTCCATAGTTAATCCAACCAATTCAGACACGCGCAGTCCCGTGGCGTACAAAAGTTCAAGCATCGCTTTGTCACGGCACTCAATTGGATCTTCTTCATTGGGTTCCGATAATAATCGATCGATATCATCTTCACTCAAAGAATCCGGCAGTTTACGCGCTAACTTCGGAGATTCTAGCAGCGCCATCGGATCACTACTTATCTGTTTGTTGATCACCAGATAACCATAAAATCCTCGCAGACTACTCATCATCCGCGCGCTACTACTTTTTGCGAATCCTTTATCAAAACGGACAGCAAGGTAGTCACGCACATCGAGCTGACCGCTGCCAATAAGATCTCCAGCATGAAGCTGAACATAGCGGTCAAAATGGCGCAAATCGGTTCGGTAAGCGTCCAACGTATTGTCACTTAAGCCTTTGGTTGACCACAAGTGGTCAAGGAAAAGATCGATTACGGGATCGGGGATGTAGTCAGCTGGCACCCAAACTCTCTTAGATTATGTTGCGATTAGATAAAAAAACGGCGATGAACTAATAATTCATCGCCGTTATCTTATGATATCAAGCCTGTGTTTGCCATCTCACTCAAGCAGACTACCGTTAATGATTTAGCTTACAGCCACTGCTGCTTGCTCTTTCTTCATCATCAAACAGGCAAATATCGTCATTGCAGTCGGTAATAACCAAGCCATACCTTCAGTATGCAAAGGCATAAAGTTAAACGCACTAACATCAACACCTGCCGCTTTAATACCATCGATAATACCGAAGAAAAGCGCAACGCTAAGCACGATTCGATGAGCCGCTTCAGGTTTAGCAAAACGTTCGGTTAAGAAGGTGACCGCCACTAAAGCAATTGCGACGGGGTAAACCGTCATCAATACTGGGATGCTAATACTAATAAGCTGTGCCAGCCCGACGTTAGCAATCGTCGCGCAAATCACGCTCAAGATAACCACAAAACGGCGGTATGAGATCTTAGGTAATAACTCATTAAAAAATTCGCTACAAGCACTAATCAGTCCAACAGCGGTGGTTAAACAGGCCAATGTCACAACCGTGGACAATAGCACTAAGCCCGTTGTACCAAACTCATGAGTCACATAGTTAGTTAAAATTACCCCGCCATTTTCAGCACCCGCCGCTAAATCGCCCGCGGTAGCGCCCAAATAGAATAAAGCAATATAAACAAACGCTAAGCCACCTGCAGCAATGAGAGCGGCTTTAATTAAGTAGCCCGTCTGCGCTTTAGGATCTGTTATCCCTTTCTTACGCAGAATATCGATAATTAAAATACCAAAGATCAGCGACGCCAAGGTATCCATGGTGTTATAGCCTTCCAATACGCCCTTCGTTAACGGGTGAGTTTGGTACTCACCGACAGCGGCAGCAACCGGACTTCCTGGTAAAAAGATAACCGAGGCCGCTAAACCGACAAGCAACAATATAAGGATAGGCGTTAATACCTTGCCGACATTATCCAGCAGTTTTCCTGGGTACAGTGCAAATACCATGGAAATACTGAAGAACATTAATGTGTAAAGAAGTTGCGCGACGTTTAGGGTAATACCAGCAATCATAAAGGTCGCTTCGGCATTGTCTAAGAAAGGTTTAAAACCAACTTCAAAAGCAACTAAACCGGTTCTTGGCGCGGCGAAAGCAGGGCCTATAATGATAAAAATAGCGACGGCAAGTGCGGTGGCAGCAATGGGAGGTAATAAGCTCATAATTTTACCGTTGGCTTTAGCAACAGCAATCAGCGTAATAAGAGGCAGTCCGACTGCGGTGACAAGAAAGCCAAACATGGCTAAGGTCATATTTTCGCCAGCCAAAAAACCCGCTAACGGAGGGAAGATAAGATTTCCCGCCCCTAAAAAGAACGCGAAGGTCATGAAACCCAACCCTAACGTATCTGCAATACTCATTTGATTATTTTGCACTTTATGCCCCATCTTTATTTTTTATTGTTAACAATTTCATCTCATCACGCCTTTACAGCACCACTTTAGGATGACAACTATTAATGTGTAATATTTGGTTTACACAAGCCAGTGGTAAATACGACCTAAGCTTGGCTACTTTATGAACAACAGCGAAAAAGCGGTCACTGTAATTGCTATAAAACTGGTTTACAGTCCCTAAAAAGAGGCTTTGTCCTCTCTTGGGGGCGCATACTATTATCAGACTCACAACCATTTAACAAGAATCGCGGCCGAATAATTGCCACTCTCGATACAAATAATAACACCCTGTTAACGCTTAATTTTCATCACTTACATTCAACCCATTTATCATCTAAGCAAGAAACATCCACCAGTTCGCCTATCAAATGCTTAAAAACGAGTAAACACAGGCCCTCGCCGTGGACTAAAACAGCAATGTCTATCTTGATTGTGCTTAGGATGATTTAGCGTACAATTCTGTCACTGACCCGCATTTTGTAACTTACATGCCTTTTAGCTTTAAACAGTTTCATATCGACGACAGCCGCTGCGGCATGCCTGTCAGCACCGATGGGGTTCTTCTCGGCGCATGGGCACCATTAACGAATGCCAAAACCATATTGGATATCGGTACTGGAAGCGGTTTGCTGAGTTTAATGGCTGCTCAACGCAGCCAAGCGCAAATAACCGCTATCGAGCTGGATCTAAGCGCAGCGCTCGATTGCCAGCACAACTTCAATCACAGCCCTTGGGCCGAAAGGTTAACCCTGCTAACAAGTTCCATTCAACAGTACTGCACTGAGGCGATAGAACTGCGTTTTGATCACATCATTTGCAACCCCCCCTATTTTGACAATGGCCCACAATCGAGTAGCCAGCTAAGAGCCACAGCGCGTCACACTGACAGTCTGAGTTTTGATGAACTGTTAAGGGCGATCAGCTCTTTGCTCTGTCCAATAACAGGCCAAGCGAGCCTTATCTTGCCAACCACTGAAGCCACTCAACTACTCAACCGACTCCATAAATACCCGCTAGCCCTTAGACACTCGGTGACCGTCGCCAGTGTTGAAGGCAAGCTACCCAATAGACAGTTGTTGCTCCTAGTCGTATCAAATGACACAAATACGCTAATTGATCAGGAGGTTAATTCAATCTCAACCTTAGCGATTCGTCAGAGAAATGGTCAGTACACCGATGAGTTTGTTCAATTCACAAAAAGTTTTTATTTAAAGCTGTAGCGATCGGCGATCTAATCGTTTCAAGTCGCTCGTGAAACCTTTATAATGTGCGGCTATTATTTATTGAGATGCCAACGCATGCTATTTGAAGATCTCCAGCTTGACCCTCGTTTGTTAGAGTCACTAAAAGCAATGGGCCACAACAAGCCCACTACGATACAACAACAAACAATTCCAGTTGCCATGGAGCAAAGAGATATTCTTGCTCGTGCGCCAACAGGAACAGGGAAAACAGCGAGCTTCCTATTACCTGCTATGCAGCACCTGCTCGACTTTCCACGTCGATTCGGTGGCCAAGCTCGCGTATTAATTCTGACTCCAACACGAGAGCTTGCCAGTCAAATTCATCGCTATGCATCTCATTTAGGCACTGGCTTAAACTTCGATACCTGCATCATTACCGGCGGCGTTCCTTACGCGGCTCAGGAAGATGCATTAAAAGGCAATGTCGACATTTTAGTCGCCACACCAGGCCGCTTAATGGAATACCTTGATAAAGGGTTATTCAATGCCGAAGAGGTTGAAGTTTTAATTATCGATGAAGCCGACCGTATGCTGGATATGGGCTTCTCTGCCGCAGTGGAAACACTCGCTATCGAGTCTGTTGGCCGTAAACAAACCATGTTGTTCTCTGCCACGCTTGAAGGTAGTGACGTAGGTCGTTTCTCACATCAGTTATTAAACAACCCTGCCAAGGTTGAAGCAGAAGCTCCTCGCAGCGAAAAAGCCAAGATCCACCAATGGGTCCATATCGCTGACGATAAAGCCCATAAATTTGCGATGTTATGCGCTATTCTGAAACAAGAAGAAGTGCAGCGCACTATCGTGTTTGTTAAAACACGTGAATCGGTTGCCAGTCTTGAAGGCTTATTACAGAAACAAGGTATCACCTGCAGCTTTATGCGCGGTGATATGGAGCAAAAAGCACGTTTTCAAGCCTTAGGACGTTTCACTAAAGGTGAAGTTAACGTACTACTTGCCACTGATGTCGCTGCACGTGGTATTGATGTAGATGACATCACCCATGTCATCAACTTTGATATGCCACGTTCAGCAGACACCTATGTTCACCGTATTGGTCGTACTGGCCGTGCTGGCGCAAAAGGAACGGCGATATCACTCGTTGAAGCCCATGACGTCCGTATTGTTGGCAAGATTGAACGCTATATTGATCAGCCATTAAAGCGTCGTTTTGTGAAAGATCTTCGCCCTAATAACAAAGAGGCTAAGCCTCCAGGGAAGAAGAAAGTACAAGACACTGGCAAGACTTATAGTAAGAAAAACAAGAAGAAGAAAAAGAAGTAAACCTCGCTTACTTGCTCTTTTAAAAGGATCACTTAATGTGATCCTTTTCTGTTTCTAGCCGAAAAAAATCTCACCCAACAACCTCCCCCAAAAATCTTAATGTCCATTATTTATGCATTAGCGCCTTAAAAAACCACACATGTTAGGGTTAACGCCATAAATTGAAACATTTTATATACAAAAAACAATATCGTGTTCGCGCTGAGTCTGGTAATTTACGTCAAAGGAAAGGTATTACATGGAAAAGCGAAATTATAATGATAAAAAAAGTAATCAGAAGGGCTTCCCCACTATTTATTCTTGTTTTCTTTATTGTGGCTGCGCAAGTACTTATCAGCACTAAAGAAGCACCTGAACAAAAAGCAGATGAAGCGCCCATCCCAATTGTTGATGTTATGGAAGTTCAACAACAAACAGTGTCGCTCAATCTGCCCTCTTACGGTATCGTCAGTCCTAAATATAAAACCCAATTGGTCACTGAAGTTCAGGGCCGAATGCTTAACATATCCAACAAATTCGTTGCCGGTGGTGTCGTTAAAAAAGGCGAAGAACTCGCCGTTATTGAGCCTTCAGATTATGAAGCCGACCTAATGCAAGCTCAAGCTTCTGTAGCACAGGCCAAGGCAGCACTTGAAGAGGAACGCGCAAAGGGCGAAGTGGCTAAAAATGACTGGAAAGGATACGACGGCGGCATTCCCCCAGAATTAGGCCTGCGTCTGCCGCAGTTAAAGCAAGAGCAAGCCAATGTTAAGTTTCAACAAGCCGCACTCGCTAGAGCAGAGCGAAACCTTGAGCGTACCGTTATTCGCGCGCCTTTTGATGGCATCATCAAGGCGCGAAATGTGGACCTTGGGCAGTATGTCACCTTAGGCACTAACTTAGGCGAACTTTACGACACTCAAATAGCAGAGATCCGCTTACCACTTTCAAATAATGATTTAGCCTATTTAGAATCAGTCGAAAACCCCGATACAGAAGTCACTTTAAGTGCCGATCTTGCGGGTAAGATTGTAACTTGGACAGGCAAGATTATTCGCAGCGAAGGCGTTATCGACGCAGAAAACCGCATGGTTTATTTGGTCGCTGAAGTGAAAGATCCCTACCTTAGAGGCACTAGAGTTGATGGTCAACTGCCACTCAAATACGGCAGTTTTGTCAGCGCCGTCATTAAAGGTCGCACTGTTGAAGGTATAGTGAAGTTGCCACGTTATCTGGTACGTCATGGAACCGTTACCCTCATTAAAAAAGATAACAGCGTTGAGATCAGAGCCGTCAACGTCGTCCGCACCGATCTAGAAAATGTCTACATCAAAGATAGCTTAGCCAGCGGAGAGCGCATTTCAGTAACTAACCTGACCAATGTTGAAGATGGCCAATTAGTCAAAGTCTTAGGCGAAGAGAACAGCTCGATTTTAGAGGGTTCTGATGAGCCGGCACCTCAAGAAAAACTCGCTAGTAAAGGTGAACAATAATGGCTGCTGAAAAAGGGATGATCGCTTGGTTCGCTAGAAACAATGTCGCATCCAATCTATTAATGTGGGTCTTGTTGATAGGCGGTCTATTTAGCACGGTTATTATTAATAAAGAGATTTTCCCGACCTTTGAGCTTAACTACCTCAACATCTCAGTCGCCTACCCAGGCGCAGCACCACAAGAAATCGAGGAAGGCATTAATATCAAGATCGAGGAAGCGATCCAAGATATTAACGGCATAAAGAAAGTCACATCGGTTGCCAGCGAAGGGGTGGGGTCAGTTACCATTGAAGTGGAAGATAGCTACGATCCACAAGATATCCTCGATGAAGCCAAGCTACGAATTGACGCTATATCCACCTTCCCCGTCAACATTGAAAAGCCCAACATTACCCGTCTTAAACCTGAGAACAATGTCATTTGGATCTCGGTCTATGGTGACCAATCTCTTAGAGAGATGAAAGAGCTGGCCAAGACCATTCGTGATGAAGTCGCTGCACTGCCCGCGATAACGCGAGCCCAGGTGACTGGCGTACGTGAATACGAAATTGCGATTGAATTATCGGAAGATAAACTGCGAGAGTACGGACTCACCTTCTCTCAAGTAGCACAAGCAGTACAGAACTCATCAATCGATCTGCCTGGCGGTTCAATTCGCGCTAAAGATGGCGATATTTTACTGCGTACAAAAGGACAAGCTTACACAGGTGACGATTTCGCTCAAATTGTGGTGAGTAGTCGTCCCGACGGCAGCCGCGTAATGCTGCCACAAGTGGCGACTATCAACGACGGTTTTGAAGAGAGACTCGAATACACTCGCTTCAATGGTCAGCCCGCGGCAATTATTGAAATATTGAGCGTTGATGATCAAAACGCGTTAGATATCTCTGCACAGGTAAAAGAATACATTGAGCAGAAACGCGAGTTCTTACCGACCGGCGCTAAACTCGATACTTGGGGTGACTTAACCCACTACCTAAAAGGTCGATTGAACATGATGCTGTCAAACATGTTTTATGGTGCCTTATTAGTGTTTGTTATTCTGGCGCTATTTTTGGAAATTAAGCTGGCGTTCTGGGTAATGGTAGGTCTACCGGTTTGTTTCTTGGGCGCCATGTTGGTCATGCCATTAGAGCCATTCTCACTGTCGATTAACTTATTAACACTATTTGCCTTTATTCTAGTGCTAGGGATCGTGGTGGACGATGCCATTGTCATTGGCGAAAGTGCCTATAGTGAAATAGAGCGATACGGGCATTCACTTGATAATGTGGTTAGAGGTGCCAAGAAAGTCGCGATGCCTGCGACATTCGGTGTACTCACCACCATCGCGGCCTTTGTGCCAATGTTGATGGTGTCGGGTCCACAGGGGATCATCTGGAAATCTATCGGCATGGTGGTTATCCTCTGTTTAATGTTCTCGCTATTGGAATCGAAACTGATTTTACCCGCACATTTAGCCCATATGAAACCACCCAAGCCACGTGATCAATTGGGCAGGTTAGGCCGTTTTAAAGCGGGTTTAAATGACAAGGTGCAGTACTTTATCCATAACAATTATCGCTCATTTTTAGAGCGCTGCATTGTAAATCGATATAACACCGTCGCCATCTTTACCGGTGTACTCATCCTGTCTATCGCACTGGTGGTTAGTGGTCAGGTACGTTGGGTGTTCTTCCCCAGTATTCCGTCAGACTTTATCCAAGTTCAGCTGCAAATGGATGAAGGTAGCTCAGAAGAAAATACCCTGCAAGTGGTTCAAGAAGTAGAGGAAGCACTCTACCGCATGAACGATGATATGGAAGGTGAACTCGGCTACCCGGTAGTAAAACACAGCTTTATTAATATGAGTTCTCGTACTTCTGCATTTATTTTTGCCGAGCTCACCAAGGGCGAAGAGCGCACTGTTGATGGCGAAACCATCGCTTCAGCTTGGCGTGAACAACTGCCTGAACTGCTTGCCGTTAAGAAACTCAATATTAATGCCAGCACCAATGACACTGGTGGCGATATTGCCTTTAGACTCACCTCAAGTAATCTTGAGCAATTGTCGCTTGCCTCTGCAGAACTGAAACAAAAGCTGCGAAGCTACGAAGGTGTTTACGACATTGCCGACAACTTCTCCTCTGGTAGCCAAGAGATCAAACTAAAGATCAAACCAGAAGCGGAAGCGCTTGGACTGACGCTGTCAGATCTAGCTCGCCAAGTTAGATACGGTTTCTACGGTTATGAAGCGCAGCGGATCTTGCGTAACAAAGAAGAAGTTAAAGTGATGGTGCGCTACCCACTTGAACAACGCCGCACAGTGGGTCATCTCGAGAATATGCTGATCCGTACACCAACCGGTGCAGCGGTGCCTTTTGGAACAGTTGCCCAAATTGAGCTAGGTGATTCGTACTCCTCCATTACTCGAGTGGATAGCAGAAGAGCGATAACGATTACCGCCAATGCTGATACCAACAAAGTGGAACCCTCCAAGGTTGTGTCAGAAATTCAAGAGGATTTCTTGCCGATACTGGCAAAAAAATATCCGAATATCTCGACTGCACTCGATGGTGGTAGCGCCGATGAACAAAGTGCACTTGTTAGCTTGATGCAAGGATTCTTCTTTGCGCTATTTACTATCTATGCACTCATGGCCATTCCGCTAAAGTCATATAGCCAACCTCTTATCATCATGTCGGTGATTCCGTTTGGTATGATTGGCGCGCTATTTGGTCACTTTATCCTCGGTCTAAACATGAGTATTTTGAGCTTGTGTGGCATTGTTGCTCTTGCGGGAGTGGTGGTGAACGATTCATTGATTTTGGTCGATTTCGTTAACCGTGCGCGCGCAGAAGGCCATTCGATAGTGCAATCAGCTGTCGACTCTGGTTGTTACCGATTCAGGGCAATTATCTTAACCTCACTGACAACATTTGTCGGCTTAGTGCCTATTTTGTTAGAGAAGAGCTTACAGGCTCAAATCGTTATCCCGATGGCCGCCTCTCTTGCATTTGGTATTTTGTTCTCAACCGTAGTGACGCTAATTTTGGTGCCTTTACTGTACATAATCCTTGATGATATCAAACGCACTTCTAGTAGATTCTATCAGTGGTGGTGGCAACCAAAAGCTGAAGCTGACGCTGACGCTGACCAGTCACCAGAGCAGGTATCAAACTAGAGACACTTTATTATTGTACTGAATAAAAGGAGGCCAATGGCCTCCTTTTTTACGCCTCCAGCATTAGCGACCACTAAATAGGTATCAATCGATGTTCAGTGGAGAAAAATAGAAATACTCGATCCAGCAAACAGAATAAGTACAGCGCATTCGCTAAGCTGAATCCCCTTTTGCTAGCGACCCAAAATAATGACAACGACTGCACCGACACAAACTGAAGCCACCCTTGTTTATGATATCCGTACCAGTCGCTATTTGAACATTACCGGCAGATGCACTTTACGTTGCCAATTCTGTCCAAAACATAATGGCAGCAAACAGGTACACCAATATCAACTAGGGCTCGATCGTCAACCTAGTGCTGAAGAAGTGATTGCACTGCTTGGCGATACCTCTAAATTCGATGAATATGTTTTTTGCGGATACGGAGAGCCAACGCTTAATTTGCCAACATTATTAAACGTAGCGAAAGAGATAAAAGCACGAGGAGGCAAGGTAAGAGTCAACACGGATGGATTAGGCAATCTATTCCACAAGCGCAACATTCTACCTGAGCTAGCAGAATGTATTGATAGCCTGTCAATATCGCTTAATGCCGATACCGCCGCCAGCTACCAAGCGCATTGCCAACCTAAATTGAAAGGCGCTTATCCCGCGGTACTCGAATTTATAGAACAAGCCCCACGTTATATTGCCGACGTACAGGTTTCAGCCATTAACGGATTAGCCGGTGTCGACATTGATGCCTGTCGAGAATTAGTCGAAGCAGCAGGCGCTACGTTTAAGCAAAGGGAGTTAGACGTCGTAGGTTAAAGGCACATTTAACGACTCAGCGACTATTCTATCGAGTCCGTTAAACATAACTTCAGCCTCAGCCTAGAGCAGAGGCAAAGTAACGGTGCACAAAGGCTGAATTAATTACATATATAGCCGAATTGGTATAACATGGCGTTTATAATAACCATCAGAATTAGCGATTGATGTTAACCCGAAAATTACCTCTACTTATCAATGCTCAAGGGATCCAGTGGTCCCAACAACGAATTTTGGCAGCGGCAAGTCAAATCGGCATATTAATAATATCGGTTATTATTTTTACAAATATTATCATCACTTTAGGTGAGAGACGTTTACAAGAAGACTGGGCGACACAACGCTACAGCGAGCTACAAGCTGTTGGTACTCTGATTGCTGACAAAGTCTCTTTCCAGCAATTTAGAACACAGATGTTTGCCACCTCAGAACTATTAAATCGTTACATGAAACTCCCGAGTGAGCCAAACCTAGCCAAGTTACAAGATAATTGGCACATCATTGTTGATAACATCCCTGAACTGCTCGGTATTGCGTTATATGACCCACAAGGTCAACTCAAATTTGCCACTGATGAAGAGTTTGGCCATCACGCACTGCCACCGTCTTTACTGGGAAATTCGCGTAATATGGGCGGCAACGAGATCTACACCTCCCCGCTCGAATTTAGCCCAGTTAATGGCAAATTAGAGCCCTATTTGTATCAGCTTGCTTGGCTGGAGAATCCAGACCAAACCGTTAGAGGTTATTTGGTCGCCTATAACTCAATGTCACGCATGTTGCAAAATATTAAGCCTGCTTATTCCAGTCAACAAGCACCGTTAATGATGCTCGACACACAAGGTTTGCTCTACTCCGGTGTGATCGAATCACCCACTATTGGCCGACTACCTGAAACGATGGGCGGCAGCCTTAAGCAATCTTACCCTGCACTTTGGCGAAAGATAGCCGCAAGTAATTTCGGCCAATTCCACGGTGACGATGCCACATTTGTTTACCTTAAAGTCGAGTTGACCACTCAGTATGAGACTCGCCGTGAATACTTTTTGCTGTCCTACGTTAAAAACGATGACATTGCAGCCAAGTTTGAACAGTGGCGTAATATCCTCATGGGGGGCGCTACCCTATTCACCTTGTTAGCCTGTTTTGTCATTTACCTAACCCATTCCTATCGTATGGTTCATCGCTCTCGTGACTTCTGTATTGATCTCGCCAATCGACTATTCAACACTGATTCTGGTTACATCATTGTCAATGATGCGGGTCGAGTGCTCAGTGCCAACCCTATGGCCGCTAAGTTACTCTCTCTTCAAATAGATGAACTGTCTGACCGTAGCTTACAACGCATATTACACATGGACGATGATCAATTTCATGCCCTGTCAGAACAGTTAATAGCTAACCATGAGTGGCAAGGCGAGCTTGATAGCGATGCTTCAGAGTGCGCTAGATTGTCAGTAAGACTTCGACTTGAAATTGATATGAATAACGGTCAAAACTACACCTTGGTCACTTTTGAAGATGTCGGGGAGCTAAAACATAGCCAAGAGGAAGCAAAGTTAAATCAATTGCTCAATGATAATCCAATAGCCACGGTTCTCTCAGATGCTAAAGGTGTCATCATTAAATCTAATCAGGCATTTAATACGCTGATGCAGGTTAAAGATAGCCGTAAGCTACAAATTACCGATCTGCTCAATGAGGAGTTTAAACAAAAGTGGCCGCAAATATCACAGCAATTGATGATTAAAGGCACTTGGCAAGGTCAGATATTCTCATCAAACAATCGTGCTAATGACGCCTGCATGTTGGCAACATTGAAGAGCCATTTAGACAGTTCAAACGATATTGAATATATTGTCTGTACCTTTGAGCGGGCTAAATCACGACTCCATGCTAATGACCCAAAAAGTTTAGTGCCACATCGCAGTACCATATTTAGCGATCGCCGTGATCTTGAACGTTACTTTAATGATATGAGCCAAGCGAAAAAAGACTTCTCAAGTCTTATGTTGCTCGATATTGCCGCCGAAGGCATGCTCAGCCACATGAGTGATAGTGGCCAACTAGAAAGTCGGCAAAAAGAGGTCGAAATACAGTTATTAAGGGAGCTACCAAACCGATACCAAATGTCTCGCTGGCAGCTTGGTAAGCTCATTATCATGTTACCCGATACAGATTCAGACCAAGCGCATTACTTTGCGATTGATACCCTTGCCAAGCTCAAAGACAATGGGCTAGGAGAAGGTATCTGCATCGGGATAGCTGCCTACCAAGGTGGGCAGGAGCTCGAACAGTTCTTGAGTAATGCGGAAGTCGCCCTTAAACGGGCCAAACAAACTGATGAGCAAAATATCTGCCAAGCATTTACCCGTCAGATGTTTTAAGCGGCTAAATGGATCCTTTAGCTGGGGTGAGTCTCAGCATGTTCGGCTGCAGCATCGGGTGCTAGCAGCTCATCCTCATACGGTGCTTCATCCATATTTCTCATCCCAGAAGGAAGGTCACTTTCTGTGATTTCAATAATGGTAGAGCGATTCATGGTTATCTTATAACGTGCATACTGAGGTTCATCACGCCCCTCTTTTAACACAAGAATAAGGTTAACTTGATATCGCCGCTCCACAGATTCATTACTAATCTTACCCTCATGTTCCTTATAGATTTTTGCTTTACCACGTTCCAAATTTCGAGCAAAGGGCACTAAGCTAAAGTTGACCTGTTCTTGGATCCTTGAGTACCCCGCTAAAAAACCTTTAGCCGATACTCGAGTATGAATACCGTAATGCAAAATCTCTGCATCCACTTTATTTTGACTATGGCGCCTTTTTAAGATCTCGGAAACCTTAATTGGCAGCTCGTTTTTTCTCATAAAGTCGAGCCACATTAGTTGCTTAGCAATAGGTAACTTACTAGTGGTATCTTGCAGTAAACGACTCCAGCGAGGACGGCCGCGCTGTATTAAGCGCCACAATGCATTACGAATGTCGTCTTTAAAGATCTCTCTGAAACCATAAATCACTGCAAGAGTGAGCACTAAGGCAATGGTTAAACCACTAAATACACCTTGAGCTTTTATAATCAATGTTGAAACCACCAACATAACCATCGCCGTCGCAATACCCGTAGTCATCTTTTTAAGGCCTACCCCTAACGGTTTAAGCTCCTCTTTTAGCACCACCCCTTGTTGTATTAACCGACGTAGTAGGTGCATTTTATTAGCGATACGATTGGGATCTTTTATGGTCTTAGAGGAGTTATATTTATGGGCGTCTCGGTATTGTGATTCCGCTCGACACAAGGCCACGACACTTTCCGTTATCTCGTTAAAATCACTGCTTCTAGGCGCATGAGCCAGTAATTTCAATAACCGTTGTTCACACAACCACGACAAATAATTATCGGCATTTTCGAAATAAGACTTCCACTTTTCATCACTGGGTTCATTTCGCCTAAAACGCTTGAGTAGATGAATAACCTGCTCACTTAACTCTTCAAGCGAGACGTAAAACTGCTCTAAATCTTCAACTTGAGAAAGTTCTTTACTGTCCGTTTCAATGGCAACTGCAAATTGATAAGCAAATAAATTGAGGTAAAGTCTGAACTCCTCTACCGTGCGCTTTTTTTGACTCACAAAACGACTTTGCACTAGCGGCAGGTGTAACCCAGATGAGTAATATGAACGTCGGCCAGTAATAGAAGAATGATAGTAGTCGTCTTCATTCAAGCTTTGGGAGTTAATTCCCATCTCTTTAGGCAGGAAAAAATACAGATCTAAACGACGGTTGTCGCCGACTTCCATCTGGTGCAGAAATTTAATTGATAGTGATTCTTCTTGCTTAACTCTAACTTTAGCCACAAATATCCTTTAAATGCATTTCAAAACAAATACATCGGACTGATAATTATAGTCTAATACGTATCGGGAAAGTTAAACTCAGTTAGATTTTTTAAAAGAAAAATCATAACAATGAATAAAACTTCACCATTAAAGTTCATGCCAAATTACTGTATTTCACATGCCCAAAGCGCATTACGTTCACTGATTTGAATAATGACAGAACCCTGAGATTTATCCATCTCTAACACTTTAATGTAGAACGGCTGCCCATTACGTTCATCACCATCATTGATAGATTTTTTGACGATATCAATTGTTTCCCCCATATAATCACTTATCTTTTCTAGAAATTTATCATGCTTTAAATCAGCATCTTGCAGTCTTATTTCATAAGTTAAAATGGGGGCTGAAATGTGTACAAGCTCACCATAGGATGTCATTTCAGCTTGTTCACTACCATGATGAGTGTAGACAATGTGGAACTCAATTTGTTGACCCACTCGATGAACATCAAACTTTAAACCACCCGATAAGAACATCGATTGCTTGGCATCATAAACATCTGAATGACAGACCAAACTAATATCTTCATTGGGCTCAACCAAATAGTCCAATGCCATACACAGCCCCAGAATAAAGATCAAGGTGACCAGTATTGGCGTTGAACTAAAACCGATAAATAACGCTTTGGTTAGACTTCTATTCACAAAAACCTGCCGTTTTTAGCCAAGAGTCGTTGATAAAATCCCAGTTTCCTTCGATGTTCAATACTTTAAAGTTCCTAAACGCCTCGCCTTTATCGACGTTATCTTGCATCACGAAATTAAGCATGTTCCCAGTTGGGGATGAGGCTACATAGATTTGATGCCAGCTCACCTTGTTACAACGCTCTATTTTCATTGCGATATTTTTAAACCGTGCTTCAAAGGTGAATAGCGCTTCATTTGATGAGTAGATCGGTACTAACACTGACTTTTTGTCATCGAGTAATAGTTTCTCAGGTAGGGAAAAGCGGATACAGGGCGTCGTTTCAAAATGCGTTGCTAAGAACACCACGAGCATGACACCAAGCAGCAAAAGCATAGAGAATTGTTTAATCGGCAGTGCTTCATAGGGGCTATTCTGCATCTGCACTTTCGCTTTGGTATGCAGTAGATAACCTTGATTAGTGACAACCTCAATTATCGAGGCGGTATCACTGCCTAAGAATGCTTTTATGTGCGTTATCGCCAGTGCGATGTCTTGCATCGTCACAACCAGCGGGAGCAAATTGAAACACAAAGATTCAGTCGATACGACTTGACCTCTAGATGACATCAAATCACGCATCACTAGAAATTCAATATTCGATAAAGGGTGCGTTTGAGCAGTCTCAGTGTTCACCAACTGCTTTAACTCAATATCAAATCTGACTGGACCTATAAACACATTAACCACTCTGACAATTTCAATGGTTGTCAGTTTACTGTTTATCGGCCTTTACGTCCGTGATCAATCAGTGCTAGGAGAGTGTCAATTACACTTTCGTGAACTCCACCACACTAAGTTTATTTAACAATCACAATCACTTAATACAAGCTGTAACTTTTGTTGCGTGAAGGTGTGCCACGATACAAGCAAGCACAAACAACCTATGCATTGTAAACACAAAAAAGTACATTATAAAAAAGACACCTATGGAATAGGTGTCTTTTAACAGATAAATCTCAAACGTTATTTACTGCGTTATCACTAGAAAGCGTATAACAATGTCATGTTTGTTTCGGTATCTGTGCTTTTCTTATCGTCTAACGGCTCGCTGTTATATCGAACAATAACCGCAAATTTCATTGCTAATGCGCCAATAACGTTCGCTGTAATCGCTGTTTCTGAACGTCCTTCTAAGCTATCGCCATAATCAGCAATAAATTGCTGACTAAACTTAGAGGTTTCACTAATATCGTAGCTAAAGTTCATTGCACCGTGTGCCACTACGCTATCTTCATTATCGTAACCCAGTAAGGCCGACTGCTCGTCATCAAGCTGCTTATAAATGTAACCAGGACCGACTTCAGCACTAAGGTACATATTGCCACTGTCGATAAATTTATGACCGTAACCAGTAGAAGCAATGGCTTTGAAATCATAACCCGTAAAAGGGTCAACTTCATAATTACCGGTGATATACATATAGTTCTTTTCATCGAACTTATAATCACCTTGAACGCCAGCGTAATAACGTTTAGCCGTCACTTCACTGGTATCTTCTTTATAAAGGCCTTCAAATAGGTATTGGTTTTCCCAATTACCAAGCTCTTGCATCAACTTTAAACGCGCTTTTACTGATGAAGTATCAGTATTACCCGTTGTTAACGTCGCGCCTAATTCAGCTTCACCAGCGAAGGTCTTATCGCCTTCTACAAAGTCAGCCCCAGCATGTGCAGCAAAAGGAGCCGCCATGACGACAGCCATTGCCGTTAGTAATGTTTTCATTTTGTAACCACTCCGTTCACTCAATACCCTAAAATTCGCCGCGATATTAACATTTAGCGCTGTAAATTGAAAACCTACCGCATCATTATCTAACTGTTTTATCACTCAATCTAGATTGCTAGAATCTGCACTCAGCGATTTTAAAAATCAAACACTGAAATATTCTTATATTTATCCAAACAACTTAGGGACTGTATTATTGCTGACAGCCACAAACCGTTTTAACCCCAGAACAGATAAATTAGCCATGTGAAACACCAATTTATCAGTCCTCATCTGCTGACAATACCGAATTATCGGCTGAGTTTCAGCTCAATAAGTATTGATGCTAAAGAAGTTCAAATTGGGCTGTGACAATGGCAGATATCACCTCTTTTTGATAAAAAAATACCTGCACTAGGCAGGTATTTTTATCTAAGACGCTTATTTAAGCGCCATTAGCAGTAATGCTTACTTAATCTGCGGATCAAGTTCGCCAGACTGATAAGCTTTATACATCGCTTGCAGCGACTTAGGCTTGATCTTAGAGCCCATACCAGCACAACCAAAGGCTTCGTAACGAGTAGTACAGATGTCTGCCATTGCTTCCATAGACGCCTTCAAGAATTTACGTGGATCAAATTCTGTTGGGTTTTCAGCAAGGAACTTACGTACTGCGCCCGTTGATGCTAGACGCAAATCAGTATCGATATTAACTTTACGTACGCCGTGCTTGATACCTTCAACGATCTCTTCTAGCGGTACGCCGTAAGTTTCAGGAATAGCACCACCATATTGGTTAATAATTTCTAACCATTCTTGTGGCACTGAAGATGAACCGTGCATCACTAGGTGAGTATTGGGAATACGTGCATGGATCTCTTTGATACGGTCAATACGTAGCACGTCACCGGTAGGTTTACGGCTAAACTTGTATGCACCATGGCTAGTACCAATCGCGATAGCGAGTGCATCTACGTGAGTGTCAGCAACAAAACGAGCCGCTTCTTCAGGTGTCGTTAGCATTTGATCCATGCTTAAGATACCCACAGCGCCAATACCATCTTCTTCGCCAGCTTCACCGGTTTCTAAGCTACCTAGACAACCGATTTCACCTTCAACAGAAACACCACATGCGTGTGCAAATGCCACGGTACGGCGAGTCACGTCAACGTTGTAATCGTAAGATGCAGGTGTTTTACCATCCGCCATCAAAGAACCGTCCATCATTACAGATGACATACCCAATTGGATTGAACGCTGACAAATATCAGGATCGGTACCATGATCTTGGTGAATACAGACAGGGATATCTGGGTACTGCTCAAGTGCTGCAGCCATTAGATATTTAAGGAACTGCGGACGAGCATACTTACGTGCTCCCGCTGACGCCTGAACAATAACAGGGCTGTCTGTCGCTTCAGCTGCTTGCATGATTGCACGCATCTGTTCTAAGTTGTTAACATTAAACGCAGGTACGCCATATCCATGCTCTGCTGCGTGATCTAACATTTGACGTAGGGAAATTAAAGCCATTTTTTACTCCAATAATAGGGTGATTTGACTCACCGAGGTCGCTATCGTTTGGATTGATTTTTATGCGATTAAGTCATCAGCATTCTTGCTTTAAACTCAACTGCGGTTACTGGTATTTATTATAGTTTTTATATTGCTGATTTTGATGACAGCATTACTGGCGGCTAGTTTACTCTCGACTAAAATCGATTAAAACCCCTACCAGTAACCCATCTAACAAAAACTGTGTTTTCTTACTTACCACGGCTCTCTAGCATTGCCACAGCAGGAAGTTCTTTGCCTTCTAAAAACTCAAGGAAAGCACCGCCACCGGTTGAGATATAAGACACTTTATCTGCGATACCATACTTATCAACGGCCGCTAAAGTATCGCCACCACCGGCGATAGAGAAGGCATTAGATTCAGCAATCGCTTGAGCGATACGCTTAGTGCCTTCACCGAATTGGTCAAATTCAAACACGCCCACCGGGCCATTCCAAACAACCGTGCCCGCATTTTTGATAATTTCAGCTAACGCCGCTGCGCTATCTGGACCAATATCAAAAATCATATCGGTATCTAGCACTTCGCTAACATCTTTAAGTGTCGCTGTTGCTGTCGGGCTGAACTCACTTGCAACGACCACATCAGTCGGCACTGGAATGTCACCGCCACGGCTTTGGGCGTTAGCCACTAAGCGCTTAGCTTCATCAATCAAGTTAGCTTCGTATAGGGACTTACCCACTTTATGACCGGCTGCAGCAACGAAAGTATTAGCAATACCGCCACCCACAACGAGCTGATCAACTTTAGTTGATAAGCTTTCTAGTACCGTCAGCTTAGTTGACACCTTTGAACCACCCACAATCGCCACCATTGGGCGCGCTGGGTTATCAAGTGCTTTGCCTAAGGCAGTAAGCTCACCCGCGAGTAAAGGGCCAGCACATGCAATGGGAGCATGTAAACCAACACCGTGAGTCGATGCTTGTGCTCTATGCGCGGTGCCAAAAGCATCCATAACGTATACATCACAAAGGGCCGCCATTTTCTTAGCTAATGCTTCGTCGTTTTTCTTCTCGCCAACGTTGAAACGAACGTTTTCAAAAACAACCACTTCACCGACTGCAGCGTCAACACCATCAAGGTAATCACTGGCTAGGCTAACCGGACAATCTAGCGCTTTTGTTAAGTAATTAACCACTGGCTGCATTGAAAACTCAGCGTTAAACTCACCTTCAGTTGGGCGTCCAAGGTGAGACATCACCATCACAGCAGCACCCTTTTCAAGCGCAAGCTTAATGGTTGGCAGCGATGCACGTAGACGCGCATCACTTGTTACCACACCGTCACTTACAGGCACGTTGAGATCTTCACGAATAAGCACACGCTTACCTTGAAGGTCTATGTCTTGCATATTAAGAATCGCCATTTCATGCTTCCTTACGATTTAAGTTAAAGTTAAAGTTAAAAATTAAAGTAAAAACAAAACTGGATGTTGACGACGCGGGACGGAACACCGAGTCAGCAAACAAATATCTTAGCCTAAACGTTTTTTGCAGCGCGTACTGCGCTGATCATCTCTAAACTGGTATCGAGCATGCGATTAGCAAAGCCCCATTCGTTATCACACCAAAGTAATAACTTCACCAGATGACCATCGCTAACGCGAGTTTGCGTACCATCGACAATGCTTGAACGTGGGTCATGGTTAAAATCACACGACACTAATGGTTCATTAGTGTAGCCAACAACCCCAGAGTACGAACCTTCGGTAGCCTGTTTAAGTACCTTGTTAACTTGTTCGATATCGACGCGCTTATTGAGCGTAACGGAAAGGTCGATAGCGGTAACATTAATGGTTGGAACACGTACTGAGATGGCTTCAAACTTATTTTTCATGTGAGGCAAGATGCGCTCAATACCACGGGCCAATTTAGTATCGACGGGAATAATCGATTGTCCGGCGGCGCGGGTTCGACGCAGATCATCATGATAAGCATCGATCACTTGTTGATCATTCATCGCTGAGTGGATAGTGGTAATAGCCCCACTTTTTACTTGAAAATGTTTATCGAGTACATCAATCACTGGCACAATACAATTGGTGGTGCAGGAGGCGTTCGATACTATGGTATGTTCAGCTCTTAGCAGATCATGATTCACGCCATAGACAATGGTGGCATCCACATCACTTGATGATGGGTTGCTAATAAGGACTTGTCTCGCACCCGCTTTAATGTGCGCCTCGCAAGCTTGCCTGTCGTTAATCACTCCGGTAGCTTCAAACACAATATCAATGCCCATCTCTTGCCAAGGCAAGTTTTCAGGGTTGGGTTCATGTAACAGCTTAATAGCATCATCACCAATGATCATATGTTGATCATGTAATTTAACTTGGGTGTGAAAACGTCCATGGGTAGTGTCGTACTGGGTTAAGTGCAGCATCGCTTCAGGCTTTGCCAACTCATTAATCGCCACGATTTGAATTCGATCGCGTTTTTCAGACTCGTAGACCGCACGAAGAATTGAACGCCCGATACGGCCGTAACCATTAATAGCGACTCTTATCATTAACTATTTTACCTTTGTTACTGGCTGATTTCTTGATACAACAACGGCCTACCGCAATTGGTAAGCCGTAGTATCATAGAGCATCAATAGACGCAATCGACAAACTAACCTAATGGCTAGTTTGCCTGTGCATCATTAGCTTTATTGCTAAAGCTAAAGCAAATTATAGACCGTTAACGGTTGCTACAACATTCTCTACTGTAAAGCCGAAGTGCTTCAGCAAGTCTCCACCAGGGGCAGACTCACCAAAGGTTGTCATACCAACAATAGCGCCGTTGAAACCAACATACTTATGCCAGAAATCAACGTGAGCGGCTTCAATAGCCACACGCTTAGTCACGCTGCTTGGCAGAACAGACTCTTTATAAGCAGCATCTTGCTTGTCGAACTCGTTAGTCGAAGGCATAGAAACAACACGTACTTTCTGACCTTGTTCTGTAAGCGCCGCAGCTGAGTCCATTGCTAACTGAACTTCGCTGCCGGTAGCAATAAGGATTAAGTCTGGCGTACCAGCACAATCACTCAGTACATAACCACCTTTAGCCACGTTAGCTAATTGCTCAGCGCTGCGTGCTTGTGCTTTCAGACCTTGGCGACTAAAGATGAGTGATGTTGGAGCATCACGACGCTCAATAGCACTCTTCCAAGAGACAGCTGTTTCTGCTGCATCACATGGACGCCATACCGTCATGTTAGGTGTCATACGCAAGTTAGCAAGTTGCTCAACTGGCTGATGAGTTGGACCATCTTCACCTTGACCGATAGAGTCATGGGTATAAACGAAGATGTTCTGAATGCCCATCAAGGCAGACATACGGACTGCGTTACGTGCATATTCCATAAACATCATGAACGTTGCGCCGTAGTTGATGAAACCACCATGCAATGATGCACCATTCATAATGCCGCTCATACCGAATTCACGTACACCGTAGTAGATGTAGTTACCGGCTGCATCGTCTTGAATACCTTTAGAACCAGACCATAGCGTTAAGTTAGAACCGGCAAGGTCAGCAGAGCCGCCAAGTAGTTCAGGTAACATAGCACCGAAAAAGCCAATCGCGTTTTGTGATGCTTTACGGCTGGCAATGCCTTCCGCTTTATCTTGAGACTCTTGAATAAAGGCGTTTGCCTTTTCTTCAAATTCTGCAGGAAGTTCGCCCGTGATAACACGACGCTTATATTCAGCAGCTAGCTCAGGGAAAGCAGCAGTATAAGCTGCAAACTTCTCGTTCCAGCTTGCTTCGTTTGAAGCGCCAGAATCTTTAGCATCCCAACCTTCATAAACGGTTTCAGGAATTTCAAATGCAGCGTGATCCCAACCAAGGAACTCACGTGCAGCTGCAATTTCAGCGTCACCCAGTGGTGCGCCGTGGCAGTCATGGCTGCCAGATTTGTTTGGCGAACCAAAACCGATGGTGGTTTTGCAACAGATCATTGTTGGCTTGTCAGTGACAGCCTTAGCTGCTTCGATTGCCGCGCGGATAGCATTGCTATCGTGGCCATCTACGTCAGCAATAACATGCCAGCCGTAAGCTTCGAAACGC
The DNA here is from genome assembly GCF_002836135.1 of Shewanella sp. GutCb. Taxonomy (NCBI): domain Bacteria; kingdom Pseudomonadati; phylum Pseudomonadota; class Gammaproteobacteria; order Alteromonadales; family Shewanellaceae; genus Shewanella; species Shewanella sp. GutCb. Next base: position 304,298 of record NZ_PJBL01000003.1, read on the forward strand.
TTAGGTGTATCATCGGTAAACCAACCTTCAACATGGCCATCAATAGAGATACCGTTGTCATCCCAGAAAGCCACAAGCTTACCAAGACCTAACGTACCTGCTAATGAACATGCTTCATGAGAGATACCTTCCATCAAACAACCATCACCTAAGAAGCAGTATGTGAAGTGATCAACAATATCGTGACCTGGCTGGTTGAACTGTGCAGCCAATGTCTTTTCAGCAATCGCCATACCAACCGCGTTACTAATACCAGCGCCTAATGGGCCAGTCGTTGTTTCAACACCTGGAGTGTAACCATATTCAGGGTGACCCGGTGTTTTAGAATGCAACTGACGGAAGTTTTTCAACTCTTCAATTGGCAATGCGTAACCCGTAAGGTGCAGCAAAGAGTATATAAGCATAGAGCCATGACCATTTGATAATACAAAACGGTCACGATCAACCCACTCAGGGTTGTTTGGGTTGTGCTTAAGGAAATCATTCCATAGCACTTCAGCGATGTCAGCCATCCCCATTGGTGCACCTGGGTGACCAGAATTGGCTTTTTGAACGGCATCCATGGTTAATGCACGGATTGCGTTAGCGAGTTCTTTACGAGATGACATGCTCTCTCCTGCGTAGTGTTGGGGTATTGAGGCTTAGATCTAGCGAAGGAGGCAGCAACTTTGGTATTTGCTTTACCTTCACTACAGCAAAATTTGGAGCCATATTTTCGCCTACTAGACTGTAGGACGCAAATTTAATTCGCCCAGAATGAAAAAATCGATACATATTAGCCAATAGCGATGACAAGCTAACCATATTTAACAACACGTTAACCCACCTTTAGTGCACTAAATCTTAGTTAAAATAAGATATTTATCTATTTGCTAGCGAACCCAAGGTGCATTGATCATTTTTTTATCAGAACAAGTACCAAAATAATACAGCTAACAACAACTTTATCAGCAACTTATACAAACTTAAGCTTATTAACCATGTATTTATTAAGGACATAATAGCGTGGATTACTGCACAAAATTAACTGAAAGGGGGTGTCTTCTTTTTTGTTTTCCACTAAGATAGCCGTCTAGATGTAGATACTTCTACACATTCAAATTGTATAAAGACGAGATTTTCCATCATGGCAAAGCACTTGTTCACCTCTGAGTCTGTCTCAGAAGGTCATCCAGATAAAATCGCCGATCAGATTTCTGATGCGGTATTAGACGCAATTTTGGAGCAAGATCCAAAAGCACGCGTAGCATGCGAAACTTATGTCAAAACTGGCATGGTTATGGTTGGCGGTGAAGTGACTACTTCAGCCTGGGTTGATATCGAAGAGATCACCCGTAAGACCGTACGTGAAATCGGTTATACCCATTCTGATATGGGTTTTGACGCCGACTCTTGCGCTATATTAAATGTCATTGGTAAGCAGTCTCCAGACATTAACCAAGGTGTTGATCGCGCAGACCCTAAAGAACAGGGTGCCGGTGACCAAGGTCTTATGTTTGGTTATGCCAACAACGAAACTGACGTACTTATGCCTGCGCCGATCACGTATGCACACAAGCTCGTGAAACGTCAGTCTGAAGTACGTAAAGACAAGACGCTTTCGTGGTTACGTCCTGATGCGAAAAGCCAAGTGACTTTTGCTTATAACAGTGATGGCAGCATCCATGGTATCGACGCCGTTGTGCTTTCTACACAGCATAGCGAAGACGTCAACCAAGCCGATCTCATTGAAGGCGTAATGGAAACCATCATCAAGCCAATACTACCGGCTAAGTGGTTATCTAAAGACACTAAGTACTTCATCAACCCAACTGGCCGTTTTGTTATCGGTGGTCCAGTAGGTGATTGTGGTCTAACCGGTCGTAAGATCATCGTTGATACTTATGGCGGTATGGCTCGTCACGGTGGTGGTGCTTTCTCAGGTAAAGACCCATCAAAAGTTGACCGCAGTGCAGCATACGCAGCACGTTACGTTGCAAAGAACATTGTTGCAGCCGGTCTTGCTGATCGTTGTGAGCTACAAGTGTCTTATGCCATTGGTGTTGCAGAGCCAACATCAATCAGCATCGAAACATTCGGCACTGCTAAAGTGGCTGAAGAGTTATTGATTGATCTAGTACGTCGTCACTTCGACCTACGTCCATATGGCTTAACAGAGATGTTAAACCTAGCCCGCCCAATCTACCTTGCGACGGCAGCATATGGCCACTTTGGTCGTGAAGAGTTCCCTTGGGAAGCGACAGACAAAGCTGAAGCACTACGCGCTGACGCAGGTCTTTAATCTTCACTGATTAGACAAGCGCTTTTTATTAAGCGTTAATAAAACCGCCTACCGGCGGTTTTTTTATGTCTGGAACATTTATGAAGATTTACCATGGAGGGTCATAAAATGCTGTGTGTCACAATTTTGCTTTGTAGGTATCATGAGCAGATTGATACTATTACGCAAGACGCCATAAACTCATCCTTGAGGGCTTAACCGCAGCATCTGCCGTGTAGGACATACCAATGCAACGCAGACATGGATGTCTTAGAGTTGCCCTGCTGCAGACACTTGCTCCATATGTATCAACCTTCTCACTATTTACATTCAGAGTTCATAGGCAACTATTATTACATCACAGGAAAAGGTATCAATAGTGGAATTGACTTGGGTCGACGCAAGCCAGCGCAATGAGGTGAAGAAGTTCTATCGCCAACATATGCCTTATGCACGGCTGTTACAGAAAGAGTCTGTTTGCGTGTTAAGCCAAACCGATCCTAATCTTGATAGTTTGGGTGAGATTATTGCCGCTGCACGTATTCGGCCAATTGGTCAGTTAGCTATTTTAACTGGCATGTTAGTGCACCCAGAATTTCGTGGCCAAGGTATCGGGCATCAGCTAATGCAACAACTTGAATCTACTCTCTGTGATGGTAATACATATATTTTTGCACTCGCTCCGCTTGAACAATTTTATGCCCAACATGGATTTAGCGTCATTGAGACAGCGCCCAATGATATAGCGCAGTTGTTTTTGAAGTATCAAAGTTCTGATAAAGAACTAGTTTTGATGGGGTTAGCTGAGATAGTTAAGCGATAGTTTCGCCTGCCAAATCAGCAAGATAAATAAAATTACATCCATTACCTAAAGGTAACTTCTAACAGTAGTGATTCCAATGACCTGCGGTCAGCGCATGTGCGGCTACTGCTGAGGCACGCAGCAACTCTCAATAAAAGAAAGGGTCCATGTAACCTCAACGAAAACATCTGACCTCCATGGACGGAGGGAATGCCAAATTCTGTATGGAACAGAATTGGCCATGTCATGGACGGTCATTGCCGCATCTACACTGGGTTAGAAAAGCACAATCGTCTAGCATCAGAGTTACTAATTATAAAAGTTTAACCTGACCCCATTTATCCAGGATATACGGTAACGGCCACTTAAGCGGACAGAAATAGTTGGCTAAAATAGTGTAGCGAAGCGAAACATAGCCAACTATTGATGTTCCGTTTAAAGTTCTTGCTATATGCTTTTTAGTGCACTACAAAGCTACTTCCATTTTAAAATATGCAACATCAGCTTTATAAAAACGATCACTGCACTTATACATTTCAAAACGCTCATAAAACCCTAAAGCAGATTCTCTAGCGTCACACCAAAAAACTTTCGCCTGAGTGTTTTTTAGATCACGAATGATAAAATCTAACATTTTAGAACCGATACCTTGGTTTTGAAAGCAAGCATCGGTAGCAAATTTTCTTAAGCGAGCTTTTTCTGCTTTTAGATAAATAGAAGCAACACAAATAAGCTCATTATTGATGAATGCACCAAAATGAATACCTTCCTCATCACCATCAACCTTGCAAAATTCAGGCGGCTCATTTGGCCATAAAACTTTATGACGAAGAGGAATAGTCTCTTTCCACTGAATACTTCTAATTTCCATATATTTAACGAAACCTCCAGTGGTATATAACGCCCTGTTAAGGGGCAAAATTTAGTAGGCTAAAATGTTGAGGAACGAAAAACAGCCAACTGTATTTTGTCCCGCTTGAACAGCTTGTATGGGTATTATGTACACCATTCCCCTAGAACGTCAGAGGAAGAAAAACCATGCATCATTATTTTATCTGGATCATCACCAAAACCTAAAGCGAAGTCATTTTCAGATTCTAAGGTTAACAACCAACTGCCGTCATAATTAGCGATTGCCCAAACTTTAGAACTTTTATATTTTTCAAAATCACCATTATCCGCACATGTTGATATAACTGTAGCTTCAACAGGCGTTATAACGTTTGCTAATAACTCTTTAGACAACCTTTCAACGAAGTCTTCATAAGTTTCACCTTTAGGAGTAATGACTTGAGCATCTCCTGTTAGTGCAGCTTTAATTTTTGATAATGCTTCAGACTTATTCATACACCTAACGCCCTGCTAATAAGTGAGCTGCATGCAGGCGAATGGCTCTGCAATTGGCGTGACAGCTTTGGAGAATCTGAATTCAGCAGCTTGTTATACATTTAATCTGTTACTGTAAACTTTATTTTCTCTAACTCAATTTCATCCCAAAATATTTGAAACTCAAAAACACCGGGTTTATCAACTAGATCCCATTGTGTATACCTAAAATACCTTCTATCCACAATATCAGGTGTGGCTTGAATAATTCTAGGTTCAAACTCAAGATTGAGTGCTTTTGAGCCATCAGCTTTTAATTCAAAAATTTTTGTTTTCAGTAGATGAGGGTCGTTGTCATTCAGCTTAATATAGAAGCCAAAAGCGGTTTCTGAACCAGAAAATATTTTGTCTTTGGTAACTGAGTTTGTTGCCTTTATAAACTGAATACCAGTGTTCGGATCCAGGCTAACAAGCCCAGATTCTACTTCTAATGAGTAAGATGGTGTAGCAAAGAGCACATTCAACACAATTAGTAACTTTATGAACTTCAAGATTCCCTTCCTATAACATGTATAACGTTTTGCTAAACGGCGAGCGCTAGCGAGTCCAGTGAAGGCCGTGTTTTGGCCGAAACGGTTTTTCAGCAACTTATTATAAGTCATTTGATTTTGGTTTTTCTGAACTTAATAATGGCTGAAAGTAATCTAGATAAATAGTAGAACTTCCTACCTTTATACCTGGATTAGTCGGGTCAGAGTAAAATTTAATCTTCAGGACTAACAGAAAATACCGATCCCCCATCGGAGTTGCCGAGGTTATTGAAGTCAATCGCGTGAGCGAGGCATGGATGCCGAGATAGCATTAGGTGAGCCATGGATGGCGAATATGAGGTGATAGCGATTGTCGAAAATAACTGAGGGATCACAACTTCGTTAGGGGCGGCTCAGGTGATGCAAGAGGGGGAAGCTGTTGTCCCCCTTTTGCCCGAGTGTGAGCTGGAAGCTCACGACCTTTCATCAAACGGAGTTTGATTTACCCGCTAGGGTGCGGGATGGAATCCCACGACGTTGGTCAGTTGCAACCTGACACAACTATGACTTATTTGCCAAAACCTCTTCCAGTTTAAGCCCGGTTAAATCATGGATGGTGCGCCATAAATAATAAAATATTCCCATCATCATCAACATAGACGGCAAGGCTATCATCGGGTAACTGTATAGGGTCAATTGTCCCAACTGTTCATTAAACTCAGAGGTACCTGTTGGGCTAGTGACGATCCATTTAGCCAGTACATAATTCATAATGGCGGAGAACGCGAACGAGCCCGCAACCAAGTAGGTAGCCTTCATTAGTCGCTGCTCAAATGCAGCCACGCAATTGGTTTGCTGCAGTCGCTTGATAATCTTGTCAACATCCATCACCGCTGGATTAAATATGATAGCTTTAATTAATGGCTTAGAGGTGAAGGTCGAAATAATGACTGCAATGCCAATAGCGGCTGGAATGGCGGCCTCTTTGATTGCCAACCACTTAAGGTCTAGTGCCAGTAAACCAATCCCACCGGTCAACAGCACATTGGCTAATCCAAGCAAGGCAATAAAATTAAACTTCTTATATTTTATCAGCTCAAATATGCCCCAGCCCAGTGGAAAGCTTAACGCTAACATTAATCCACCACTCGCCCCTAACTGATCTTCACCACTTAGCTTCATTAGAATAAAAGCGGGGATAGCAATGCTCACTAACAGGTCAACCAATGGCCGAGGTTTATGTGTCGATGTACTACTCATATGTTGTTTTCCAGGCGAAGTTTGCAAGCTTCGAAAAATTTAAAGATAAAAACCATTACTGCAACTCTTATGATGCCAGTATCGATACTCACTAACGTATAGCTGCGTCGAAATACCTTGTTTTACATTAAATGTCACTCTCATCAAACATTGTTGAGACAGAGCTGACTGGTGACTGTAACGTAAATAAATGAAGGTCAGCTTAAATTTTCTAGAACTTCGATACTAAATAGCAATGACTTGAACAAATCAAACCAATAGCGAGGCTCACAGACAACGCCAATTCCCCATAGGAGTTGCCGAAGTACGTTGAAGATGCCTTTGCTCGTATAAACAGTAAACATCATTAACTAACCTCAACCCCTATAACGACAGAATCTAATCTCCCCCGTTGGAAGTTTCGCTTATCAGAAATTTCGCCGGGGCGCTGAGGGTTCACTAAGAGGTACAAGCGCTAACCCTTGCTTAGCTGCCGTTCCATACATTTGTAAAGCCATCCACATCAGACGAGTAGTTCTCCGAGCCTGGATGTGGAATGGAATTTCACGAAGTTGGTCAAGAGCACACTTGATACGCTACAGCAGTAGGCAAAGTGCCATCCGCCTAACCTAACCATTTACCGTTGATGTATCAGCTAATTTAAACTGACTTGTTAATGTAATAAAGCTAAAACTTACTACGAAAGAAGCGACTTCAGAAGGGTATTTTACATCAAAATACATTAATATCGGGGGCAAAATATATAGTTGAATATAGATTGAAGGCATAAAGCCGATAGCAAAAAATGTAAAATTTGTTGACTGTTTTATATTCACATTACAATATGGACAGGATTTAACCTTAGCAATCCTAAAGTTAAATTTAGAAAAATACTTTAATCTGCCATCACAGGACGGACACCGCATAATACTTCCTTGTATAAACTACATAGCCATAAATAGCTAAATTACATCGAACCAAATTAGCGAAAAAGAAACATTAAGTAAATAGAGCTCTGCTCAATGTCGAGATTACTCCCAAAACACATTTTATTAATCAGGACAGAGTCAGCTTTCGTTAACCTCACCTATAACTCGCTCTACAACCAGCCACAAACAGCAAATAAAAAAACGCTACTTCTCCATCAAAGTTGTCGAAATACGTTGGAAACTATTTATAAAAAAGAGTTGTGTAACTCCAAACATAGATGTGGTCATAGTTTTCAATTAATGACGGTCAGAGTAAACAGATCCTTTGCTCGTATAAACAGTAAACATCATTAACGAACCTCAACCCCTATAACGACAGAATCTAATCACCCCCGTTGGAAATTTCGCTTATCAGAAATTTCGCCGGGGCGCTGAGGGTTACCCTGATGAAATCAAGAGCGGGCGCAAGCGCTTTGCCCCTTGGCTCTGCTCTTGATTACTAGAATGGGCGAAGCACCACGACCTTTATCAAACGAAGTTTGATTGATTTAGTTGTTAGACGCAGTCTAACTTAAAACTCAAGCGCAGCTTAGTATCTTAAAAAGCTAAACCGTTTTCAGCCCGAAAACACCTTTAACAATGGTCAAAATGCGAATTTTCCATGCACATAAACGATACCTGTTGCATCGACAAAACCGCTGGCTGCAGTACCACTATCGATTCCGCATCAATAACCGCTAGATCTGCTACTTCATCAATCTTATTAGCATAAGAGTTAGTGCGACCACAATAGATAAAGTGCTTCTTCCAACGCACTAGATAACTGTTTTCCTGCTTACCATCAACCATTAATTCAGCTTCCAAGGCGTGGCACTCCTCGTCTTTTTCCGTCAATACCGCGACAACCAATTTAAGGTTGTCGTAAGCAGGCAGATTTAATTGCTGATAAGGCGCAAAGAATGAAGCAACAGGTTCAGACAACATAAATATCCTTAGAAAAAGCTTTCAGTCGTTGGTAACACCAACAGATAGTAATCACGCTCATCGAAACTAATAAAGTCGACAACTTGCATGCCTCCTTTACGAGTATGTGCAGCAAAAGAAGCGCCATTATCTTCAGCAATAAAGGTCAACATATAAGGCAACTCTTTAGAGACTGCTTTTCGGACAAACTTCACCAGCGCTTCAAAAATGCCTTGGCCACGGTAGTCGGTAGCAATCCAAATGGGTCCGTACTGGCAACAATTTTTTTCAGTCAATCTTGCCTTGTCATATTCAATTCTTGATAAGCGATTGAGTAAATTACGATAGATTGGCCACTGCTTAAAGAAAGCCCAACGTCCAGCAATAACATAACCCACAATATGCCCGTCAAGCTCAGCAACGACAACCCAATGTTGAGTCACCAGACAGGTTAAATCTGCTTGGCTAAACGATTGCCCATCAAGGCTGCTATTTCGCTGTTCAATCGACAGTTCATCTTGTAACTGACTTTGCTCTAAAGCCGCAAGAGGCAAGACATCTTCCAGCGTCGCTAACCGAATATTGATATTTTTCTTCCATTATTTTTTAGAGTAATGACACTAACTACAACGGCTATTATATCAAGTTTATCGCGCTAAAACGTGCCCATTAACAACATGCAATATACAAAGCTTAATCATTGTGATCCGATGAGCGCTAATTAAGCAGATCTACACAACATTTTCACTAATTTTACATTTAAACAACTTAGTAAACACAGTATAGTACCGCGTCATTCATGCATTATTTTATGCTGACTTCTTAGCATAAATAGTCACTAGCGAGTTTAATCATGTTAGCCCAGCACATAGATCAAAACATTTGGCTAAGAGAGCAAGACCACCCTGCTGTAAGCATGACAAGGTGGCAACTACAAGTCGATTTACTTAACGACTTGTATCGTGCAAAAACCAGTCTTATCGTACAGTTTTCAGCTGAAGATGCGCAAATAGTTTGCGGTAAAGCACATGCTGACAGCCCATTAAAAACAGGCTTGTTATTGGAAAGCTCACTACTGATTGGGCCAGTAAATTCAAGCAGCTGCTATGGTACAAGCTCATTAATACCCAATGAGATTGGCGCACTTTTTTCACACTATGAGCAAGTATTGAGTTTGCAGCTATCTTGGCCTGATGGTCGAGTGTTCGGTTGTATTTTAATTTGTGATCCTGACACAACTCAAGCTTCATCCGCTTCACTAACGGTGATTGAATCGGTGCGCTCTTTGCTGCAAGGCGAACTAAAGCAAGTGTACTTAATGCAGCAAGTGCGACGCTTATCGTTTCAAGATGAAACCACTCAAATGCTAAACCCATATGGCTTTGGCCTCATGGCGCCAAGACAGCTGAGTTTGAGCCGACGTTTTGGCTCACATGCTGGGATCATCATCATTGAAATGATCGACAGTCCACTGATGCGTAATGCTCCGCTATCGGTATCGCAAAAAGCACGATTATTGGCACGCATTATTGCTGAGAGCTTACGAGAAGCTGACATGTCAGCCCGTATCGAGGAGAATAAGTTCATCATTTTAGCTTTTGTCGACAGTGAACCGAATTTAGAGACCCTCATTACTCGTCTGCGAAAACAGATCACTAGAGAAGCTGGAAAGTTAAGTATCGTCGTCGGTAAAAGCTTTTTTACACCCGATGCACAGCAGTCTCTAATACCGATGCAACAAGCTGCCGAGGACGATCTCGAACTGCGTCGCCAGTCTTTAGTCACCAAGCCCTATTGATCAGGTGTTTGATCCTTCGCCCATTGTAGAAACAACGCAATGGGAAAGGGAGACATCATCACCATCCCTAAACCCGCTAAACTGGCAATAATCGTTATTCCTGTTACTTGTTGCTGCATTTCCGTAAAGAAAAATAGCCCGATGCCGCATAACAGCATACTTAGTCCGACCCAATGCAGCATTTTGAGGTAATTAATTACATTTTTTTGCACTAACAATCGCCTTATTTCAGTTGGTTTTGAGCTAAAATACTTACAACATATCGATATTAATCACTTTGGATCCGTAAAATGATAAAACAATCCCTTATCGTAGCTGGTTTGCTACTAGGTTTATCCGCATGCCAGTCAACTCAGCAAGTCCAAATCGAGGATTTAGCTATTGAGGGGACATGGCATATTGAAGTTGCAAACGGTCAACCTGTTATCGACTATAGCCCAGCTCAACTGACTTTCGAAGCAGAAGGTAAATTAACGGGCAACAATAGCTGTAATAATTTCTTTGGAAGTTATGTTTTATCGGGTCAATCGTTGCAGCTTCAACCCGCGGGTAGCACCATGAAAGCCTGTGTTGATGCCTTAATGGCACAAGAGCAACGCGTTATGCAGGCGATGCCTGATATCAGCCAAGGCAAGCTCAGCAAAGGCAAACTACTGCTGCAAGATACGGACAATAAAACGCTATTAATACTCAGTAAAAAATAACTATTCGTCGCTCGTATTAACGACTAAAACCCAATAACAAAAAAACCGCCTAAATAGGCGGTTTTTTATTATTACTTAGCGACTATGACTTTAGCTTCTCAGCAATTTCTGCACTCTCTTCCGCGCCGGCATTATAATGTTCGATGTTGAGTTCGCCTTCTGATTTGGCAATCACAGTGGTTGCGACTAAGTCACCAGAGACATTCACTACGGTGCGGGCCATATCAAGTATACGGTCGATACCTGCAATTAACGCCACCCCCTCTAATGGCAAACCAACCGTGGTTAACACCAGTGTTAGCATCACTAAACCTGCACCGGGAACACCCGCGGTTCCAATTGAGGCTAACGTCGCGGTGAGGATAATCGTGATGTAATCCACCCAGCTAAGGTCGATACCAAATGCTTGGGCAACAAACAGTGCAGTCACACCTTGGTATAGGGCGGTTCCATCCATATTGATGGTGGTACCCAGTGGCAATACAAAGCTAGAGATTTTTTTATTCACCCCTAAATATTCATTGGCACACTTCATACTTACTGGCAACGTACCTGCCGAGCTAGAGGTGGTGAATGCGACCGCAATGGCATTACGGATCCCCTTAAAGAACTGTAGAGGATTTAGTTTGGCGAAAACAATTAATACAATGCTGTAGAAGCCAACAATATGTAAGAAGCAACCGATATACACTGCCACAATGACTTTAATCAATGGCATCAACATACCCACACCATATTCGCCAGCCACCCATGCCATAAGGCCAAATACACCGTAAGGTGCAAGTTTCATCACCATATCGGTTAATTTGTACATCGCTTCAGCGAGGCTTTCGAATACTTTTATCGCAGGCTTGCCATGGTCACCAATCAGTACCAGAGCAACGCCTAGAGCAACGGCAAATACAATCACTTGCAATATCTGACCACTGGCGAGTGCTGCGATAGGGTTAGTCGGCACGATATTAATCAAAGTTTCCATCACCGATGGCGTCGCTTTAACAACCTCATCAGAGGGTCCAGCGACCATACCTAGGCCTTTACCCGGTTGTAAAAAGTGACCCACTGCAAGGCCGACAGTTATCGCTATCGAGGTGGTGCCTAAATAGAAGGCAAATGACTTAAAACCGATACGCCCCATCTTGGCTGTATCTTGCATCGATGTGACACCCACAATAAGCGAGCAAAACACCAAAGGGACAATAAGCATCTTAATGGTATTAACAAATAGGGTTCCAATTGGCTTTAATACGGTTGCTTGTTCACCAAAACCGACGCCGGTTAAGATCCCCAGCAACATACCGATCAGGATCTGCAGCCACAATGGCACAGACATCCAGCTTGACCACACTTTGCCAAAAAGTGAAGTTTGTTGTTTTGACATAATTAAACCTTGCAACAATTGGAAAGGAAGACACAAGCAAATGCATGCTTGAAAAAATAACGCGGCAGTTTAGCATAGGCATTAAATGGCAGGGATGATCTATATCACGCTGACCCCTTCAATAAATTAGTCGCAACGATTACGCCTAGGTCATTAAGGAATTCGTAATTTTACGCCTCAAATTTTGAGTTTTTCTCATTTTTAGAGAAGTGCATTGTGTGCAATGCTGCTGGCGGCTGTTCTCGCTCAATTAAATAACTCCAGTAGGCATCATCAAAGCCACTAAAGAACTGTTTATGCTTTCCCTCTGAGCGCAGGATAAGCCACCACCAAACGAGCCCCCAAACGCCAAAAGTCAGCAGGGTCGCCACAAAATGACGCGGGTGATTAATCGGTTTAAACGTCTGAATCTGTTGTTCGCTGCCAGCATGACGGCTTTTGTCACCGGAAGGGGGCGTGTTATCCATCATCACCTCAACTTTCTTTAACCTTAAAAAAAGTGTAGCAGAGTGAGACTTTAGTCGAATGCCAATCAATCAATATAATCGAAAAATTGCAATTTAAAATTATCACGCATGGTAAAGTGACTCAAAAAAAAGGGATATACCATGATAATTCGTAAAGGCCAATCTACCGATTTACAAGCGCTAATTAACTTCAATCAAGCTATGGCACTGGAAACAGAAGACCTTGCGCTCGACACCGATGTACTAACAAAAGGGGTTCATACACTCCTCACATCGCCAGAAAAAGGTTTTTACCTGGTGGCTGAAGTCAATGGGGAAATAGCAGGTTCATTAATGGTGACTTTTGAATGGAGCGACTGGCGCGCAAAAGACTACTACTGGATCCAAAGTGTCTATATTCGCCCTGAGAATAGACGCCAAGGGATCTACAATAACCTCTATCAAGCCGTTAAAGATATTGCCGCTCAAAATGGCGGTGCAGCAAGCTTTAGACTTTATGTTGAGCAAGATAATACTAAAGCGCAACAAACTTACAGCGCATTAGGCATGGAGCAGAGCTATTACCTAATGTACGAAGAGAAATAAAAGGCAATTGTGCCCAGGTGCCGTCACCTGGGTGAGTCAAATCTGTTTCACCGCACTATCCCAGCGACGTTTCCTTCCACCTTTTCTCACACACTCGACAACAGCTATACAAAAAACAAACTAAGCACATGAAAAATTATATCCATACCAGATAGTTGTATTAACACACTCCTTAAATATCGGCTATCATACACTCTGAAATTCTTTGTCTAAATGCAATATGCGCCAATTAAAGCAACTCAAAAAACAGATTCTATCTTTGCTACAGATAAAAAAATATCAGTGGTTGGTTTCCCTATTACTGTTTGTTACCCCATTTGCCATTCTGTTCCCAGCGGAGCCTGCTTTTATAAGCTACAGCATTAATTCACACGTCAATGATACGCTCAAACAAATAACCATTAAAATAAATAGCATAAGCCGAATCCTACAAGACAAAAAGCTGATAAATAAACTCAATTTTGACTGCAAAACAGATGATATTGCACTGTTGAGTAGCCAGGATTTTAATCCTCTCTATGTCAGAGTCATTCAACTTGAATTAAGCAACGGTGAAAAATGTTCAAATTTTGGGTCTGCGATCATTAAAAATATGAGTCCAGCCATTTTTGTCGCCGAACATAACTTCACTCTGGCCTCGACAGTTAGCCACCAGTCACAAAGAAGAGAGACTATTTTAGTTCAATTCCATGGAGGGCATAGGTTACTCACTGTGATCAATAGTCGCCTCCTCAATAATTATCTAGATTCCGAGTGCGCCGATTGTTATCAACTCAAATACTCAGTCCCAGGCCTTCCTATCATGATCCGGGGCGAGCAAGAGTTACAGCAAAAGAACCATCACTACTCAACGAGCAGTCATTACTCCAATAAGGACTACAGCATCACCTTGCATGCTGGTGACAGGCTCTATGAAGAACTCGAAGAGGAGGTCGATGTTTACCTGTATATTTCGAGTTTCATCATAGCCATCTTGCTTAATATTATGTTTTGGAGCTGGTGCTCCTCCAGAGCATCTCTCAAAGGCATGATCATTGCTGCACTAAATAATAATGAATTTATCCCTCATTATCAGCCAGTGATTAACAGCAAAACGGGTAAGGTCATCGGTCAGGAAGTGCTTATCAGATGGCAACTCAAGGACAAGAGCCTAATTCCTCCAGGGCAGTTTATTCCTTACGCTGAGGAAAATAATCTGATTATTGCTATTACTGATAATCTTTTAGAGCAGGTCTATCAGGATCTGTCTGAGTTAACTGGCTGGGTCAGTATTAATATCGTCGCTAAGCATCTGGAGCAAGGTTTACTCTCCCCGTGGCTCAAAGACCGCGACAATGAACTGATAAAACGACTGAGCTTTGAGCTAACGGAGCGGGAGCAGATTAAACAGTTCAAGGAAGCCGAATCTGAAATTCAATTAATCTCTCAGTTTTGTAATGGGGTGAAACTAGATGATTTTGGTACGGGGTATGGGGGCTTTAGTTACTTACAAAAACTGGGGGTGCAAAGCATAAAGATAGACAAGATGTTTATCGATACGATTGGTACCGACGATCTAAAGTGCAGCGTGCTCGATGCTATTATTACTTTCGGCCATAAGGCGAATTTAGAGATGGTTGCTGAAGGGGTAGAAACCAAAGTCCAAGTAGACTATCTCGCCGGAAAAGGCATTAACCTAATTCAGGGGTTTTACTACGCCCAACCAATGGCGAAAGCTGAGTTAATCGACTTTTATCGGAAAAATAAACAATAAAAAAGACCATCGAAAATGGCCTTTTACTTGCAACTATTTTAGCCAGAAGCTATTTAACCGCAAATACTGGTGACTTTAATAGCCAGTCCACCTTGGCTCGTTTCACGGTACTTAACATGCATATCTTTGCCTGTTGCATACATAGTCGCGATCACTTTATCTAGGCTCACTCTCGGCTGGCAATTACGACGCATCGCCATACGAGAAGAGTTAATTGCTTTTACTGCAGCAATCGCATTACGCTCAATACAAGGTACTTGCACTTGGCCTGCGACCGGATCGCACGTAAGCCCTAAGTTATGCTCCATACCAATCTCTGCCGCCATACAGACTTTCGCAGGGTTGCCGCCCATAATTTCTGCAAGACCTGCAGCAGCCATTGAACAAGCCACCCCGACTTCGCCCTGACAACCCACTTCAGCACCAGAGATAGAAGCGTTGCGCTTATACAAAGAACCAATTGCTGCAGCAGCCAAGAAGAACCGCGTGTATTCTTGCTCACCCACAGGCTTAATAAACTTGTCATAGTAAGCTAAAACAGCGGGAATAATGCCCGCTGCGCCATTGGTTGGTGATGTCACCACACGGCCACCAGCGGCATTTTCTTCGCTGACAGCCATAGCGAACACATTAACCCAATCAACGATCTCCATTGGATCGTTAGACAGACTTTCGCCCGTTACCAGCTGGCGATAAAGCGCTGGAGCACGGCGTGGAACACGCAGCGGCCCAGACAATACGCCTTCGGTATTACAGCCTTTTTCAATGGCCGCATGCATGGTTTCCCATACATCAGCAAAGCCTTTATAGATATCGGTTTCGCTGTTAAATGCCAATTCATTTTTAAACATTATCGTGCTTATGCTCATGCCTGTGTCTTCACAGATAGCGAGCAATTCATCGGCATAATTATACGGGTATGGCACTTCAATTGGATTCTGTGCTTCTTTGCCAAAGTGAGCTTCTTCAACAATGAAGCCGCCGCCTATTGAATAATAGGTGTTGCTCATGATTTTTTCATCACCAGCGTAAGCGTGAAGCGACATTCCATTTTCGTGCATTGGCAGAGCATAGTTATGAAAAATAACCGCATCATGGCCAAAGTCCACTAGGCGTTGCTCTTCGCCCATCGGCAAGGTTTCAGTCTGTTCCACTTGAGCAATAAAATGTGGAATCGCATCGATATCCACTTTTTGAGGTGTATTTCCACCCAAGCCCATAATAATGGCGATATCGGTATGATGCCCCTTGCCCGTTAACGACAAAGAACCAAAAATCTCAACACTCAAACGTGTCACTTGATCAAACTTACCAGCTTGACGTATATCGTCGATAAACTCTTTAGCGGCCTTCATCGGCCCGACAGTGTGAGAGCTCGACGGGCCCACACCTATCTTAAAAATATCAAATGCGCTAAACATAGAACTACCTCAAAAAAGGAGGAAGGGTTATAGATTTTTTAACCCAAGGTCAAACATTGATGGAACTGTGACACTAAAATCTCGGGGATTGATGCTGCCAATAACAACGATAAATACCCGAGTAGAATTCGTAGCAATAATCTATGAAACTAAGCCAAACAAGATAGCTGTGATAGCAAGTACGCCCGCAATCACCACAAAAATGTTGCTCACTCTGCCACGGTACGGTGCTAATGCAGGCACTTTATGAATCGCATACATAGGCATAAGGTAAAGAATCGCCGCGATAACCGGACCACCTAATGCTTCAATCATGCCTAAAATACTTGGGTTGATAATCGAAACACCCCAGATAGTGAAGAACATAAAGCCTAAGATAAACTTGTTCAGTTTTTTATCTGACACGTCTTTTTTGCTACTACGAAGCTGCTTAGTAATAATGCCTTTCATGCCTTCTGTTGCGCCCATATAGTGGCCAAAGAAAGAAGAAAAGATAGCGACAATAGCGATGATAGGACCAAGGTAACTTACAAAATCACTTTCATGCATGTTAGCTAGGTAAGACAAAATAGGCAGGTTGCTTGCTTTTGCTTCTGCAAGTTGTGCTGGCGTTAGTGACAATACGCAAGAGAATACAAAGAACATCACAAAGCCAACTAACATCATCGTGGTGTTTTTTAAAATAGTATCAGCTTTACGCGACGCATTCTTACCATGTTCACGCTTTAATGCCACTGAGAACTGTGAAATAGCGGGTGAATGGTTAAAAGAGAAGATAAGCACTGGAATGGTTAACCACACAGTACCCAAGAAAGCACCCGTGCTAGGAACAACATTTAATGCGTCCATTTTCCAACCGGGGATCAAGTAAAAAGACATAAATGCCAAAATAGCGACTAATGGGTATATCAAAATCTGGGTCACTTTAAGCATGAATTTCTCACCTGCAACCATCACTGACATCATGGCAATGATAAGGACACCAGAAAGAATAAAGCGTGGTGGTGAAGCCATGCCTAGCTGATTAACAATAAAGCTATCAACCGTGTTAGTAATACCTACACCGTAAATTAGAACAATTGGATAGATGGCTAAGAAATACAACATGGTAATGGCTTTACCCGCACCTACGCCGAAATACTCTTCTACTACATCGGTAATATCACTACCTGGTTTCTTCGATGAACACACAAAGCGCGATAAGGCACGGTGGGCAAGGTATGTCATAGGGCCAATAATTACCGCCATTAATACCAATGGCCAAAAGCCCCCCATTCCTGCATTAATAGGCAAGAATAAAATACCGGCACCGACAGCCGTACCAAATAAACTCAACATCCAAGTCGTATCTTTTCGGGTCCAAGGGAGCGTATTTGTCGCTGCTACTTCGTTTTGGGCCACTGGTTGTGTATTGATCACGTCGTTTTGCATTAGCTTTACCTTGAAAGGTGTTTTCAACACCTGTAGATGTATATCTAAGGAATGATTTCGCGATTAAGGTAATCCTAATGCAGGGGCTATAAATTGATCTGTATGCGTATTATGTAATTGATTTTCATAATATAGCGATAACGTGAACCGCATCACTTTCTTTATGTAATAAATTTTCATTTATACTGAAGTTTAGTAACTCAATTGAACCTGAATTTAACACTGAGTTTACCTATTTCATTCGATGCTGATATAAATCTGTCAAAGTACAAAAAAAGCCAGCGGACATAGATCCCACAATGAGCAATTTAGAGGTCTAGCCCGGCAAACTAGGTACCGTACTTGAGGTAAGTCACACCTTTTTAGCCCCTGATTCTAGATCGGATTAGTCAATCTAATGATTAATATAGATAAATATTTGTAGCCTATTTGTTAGCCAGCCAATAAAGCTGCTAAATAGCCTCAATTAAGCAGTGACATTACGCCGCCTAAAAGTTATAAATTGACAATAACTAACAGCTCCCATACACGCTATACGAGCCGTTCGCATTATCTACCTAAAGAAGTAATACAATTCATGACACAAATTATTCGAGTGATTGTCGGATCTAAAAATCCAGTTAAAGTGGGCGCAGCTAAAGCAGCGCTAACGACCTTATTCCCAGAGTCGATGATTGAGTGCGAAGGCGTGCATGCCCCCTCTCTTGTCGCTGAGCAACCGATGACTGAAGCTGAAACTCAAGCTGGAGCGGTTAATAGAGTCAAATACTGCCAAAGCCACTATCAAGCAGATTACTATCTTGCGATGGAAGGCGGGGTTGATCTATTTGATCATGGCCCTGCAACCTTTGCTCATATTGCCATTGCTCACAATGAACAAGTCAGCGTGGGTCGTAGCGCACTGCTGCCACTGCCAATAAAGGTATACCATGCACTGACTCAAGGTGAAGAACTTGGTAATGTAATGGATAGCATGTTTGATACCGTTAATATCAAACAAAAAGGCGGGGCTATAGCACTGCTAACTCAAGGGCATGCTACACGTCAAAGTGTCTACACCCAAGCCATCATTCTGGCAATGGCCCCAATGCTTAATCCTGAGATCTACTGTTTATAACCAGCGTAATTTGTCTGTACTTGGTCAAACTCTATCTCTGTTTGATCAAGTCAGTATTAGCCGTTAGTTTATGACTTTAAATAAATGTACTTGATTTTATTACATAGTCCTCGTAAGTTAGATGCTACTCGCAACTAAATGCCCGTGATGAAACCAGATATGCCAAATCCCCCTTGCCAAGCTTCACAGTTACGCCGTCTTTCCAGACAACTGATCCGCCAATTAGGACTGTTAGATGCCGCTTGTGGTAACCAACCGCTATCTCCCGTCCAAGCACACACCTTAATTGAGTTAGGGCAAAGCTCGTATTCGATAAAGCAGTTAGCTGAGAGGCTAAACATTGATAAGTCCAATGCTAGCCGTGCGGTAAGCCACCTCGTTGACAAGGGCTTTGCCAAAACGGCCGCTAACCCCAAAGATAGTCGTAGCCTAATGGCACAACTCACCTGTAATGGTAAAAAACAACTACTCAAACTCGATGAACAACAAAATCTGCAGTTTAACGAGATCATGGCGCAGCTGCCCAACGAGCATATAACCCAGATAGAAAGTTCACTTCGCCAATACAATAAAGCCGTTATGCGGTCTAAAGCTCAGTTTGGTTTTATCATCAGAGAGATAACAGCCCATGACAATGCTGCTATGGCACAGATCATTCGTCAGGTTTCAGCAGAATATGGGTTAACGGCAGACAAGGGCTATGGTGTGTCAGATCCAACGCTGGACGACCTCACCGAAGTGTACCAAGCAAGTAATGCCTGTTACTGGGTCATCGAATATCAAGGGAAGATTTTAGGCGGTGGTGGAATAGCGTCACTGAACAATCAGCCAGGGGTGTGTGAGCTGCAAAAAATGTACTTTTCACCCGCGCTACGTGGCAAAGGCTTTGCTAGACGACTCGCACTACAAGCCATCAAATTTGCGACAGAGCAAGGGTTTAATGCCTGCTATTTAGAAACCACAGCGAATTTAGTTGAGGCGATAAAGCTCTACGAATCGCTGGCATTTAAGCATATAGATGCACCGCTCGGTGACACAGGCCATGATGCCTGTGAAGTGACCATGTTACGTGACCTATCCTGAGCCAAACAGAGCGAGTGTATTAAGTTGATAGTTTTTGTGATAAAAAATTGGTAGCCTCAAGTTAAGTAAGCTGAACTTGAGGCAAGAAGCGCCATTTATTATTGCCCTCATCCTTGTCGAGCTTGCGAGTAATAGTCCGTTATTACCTACCTTCCCCCGCCTTGGCATAGGCAGTAATCTCGGTACTAAGCTAGAATTTATGCTAAATCAATAATTTAATGTTTAAGTTCTGATCTCAATTTAGATTGGTTCATTCACCTGACATTCATCGATCCGCGTTCAGGTTAAGTCATCTTTTGCTCGTTCTCAGTAATAAGTGAGTTGCATTATGGAATATAAACGTCTGCCACACTCAAGCTTAAATGTTAGTAAAATCTGTTTAGGGACAATGACGTGGGGTGAGCAGAACACCCAAGCTCAAGCATTCGAACAGTTAGACTACGCGATAGGTGAAGGAATTAACTTCATCGATACCGCTGAAATGTATCCAGTCCCCCCGAAAGCAGAAACCCAAGGTGCTACCGAAACCATTCTTGGTAACTACCTCAAAAAGCGCGGCAACCGAGATGAACTGATTATTGCCAGCAAAGTTTCAGGTCCAGGCGGTAAGAGTGACTATATTAGACCAAACATGTCTCTGGACTGGCGTAATATTCATCAAGCCGTTGATAGCTCACTACAGCGATTACAACTCGATACCATCGATCTCTATCAAGTTCACTGGCCCGATCGTAACAGTAACTACTTTGGCGAACTGAGTTATGAGCAGCAAGATGATGGCGAGCAGCAAACCCCCATTATTGAGACTCTTGAAGCGCTAGCCGATCTAGTGACTGCGGGGAAAATTCGTTATATCGGTATTTCCAATGAAACTCCTTGGGGTTTTATGAAGTATTTGCAGCTGGCCGAGAAACATGGCTTACCTAAGATTGTCTCAGTGCAAAACCCTTATAACCTGCTAAATCGCAGTTTTGAGGTCGGAATGGCCGAAATAAGTCACCGTGAAGAGGTGCCGTTATTGGCCTACTCTCCGCTGGCCTTTGGTGCATTATCGGGCAAATACCTCAATGAGCAGTGGCCAAAAGGTGCTCGCTTAACACTGTTTAAACGTTTTGCTCGCTATACCGGATCTGAAATGGCGCTCGAAGCGACTAAAGCTTATGTTGAGCTCGCTAAAGAGTTCAATATGAGCCCTGCACAAATGGCATTGGCGTTTGTTAACGCCCAAAAATTTGTTGGGTCTAACATTATAGGTGCAACCAATATTGAGCAGTTAAAAGAGAATATCGACAGTATCAATTGCAGTATTTCACCAGAGTTAATGCTACGCCTCAATGAATTAGCGCAGACATATCGCCTGCCCTGCCCATAATAAACAGCTTTAGCCTTGCATTAGTCGTGCAGATCTTACAAGATCTGCGCGCCTTTTATATTTATACCTCGGATCAGATTAATGGATCTCACAATGTTACGGTCACAATTTCCTGCGCTCGCCCAATCTAACAACGGTTACCCGTTATGTTATTTAGACACTGCAGCCACTAGTCAGAAGCCGCAACAAGTGATTGATGCCATGAATCACTATTATCATTTTGATAATGCCAATGTGCATCGAGCAGCACACCTCTTATCAGCGCGTGCGACCACACAATATGAAGCGGTACGCGACAAGCTATGCCAGTTTATTCAGGCTCGCCGTCGGGAAGAGATTATTTTCACCCACGGCACTACAGAAGCAATTAACATCGTTGCCAATGGGCTGACATCTCAACTTAAACAGGGCGACCTGATCTTAATTGATGCTGCAGCACATCACGCCAATATTGTGCCATGGCAAGAACTCGCTAAGCGCACTGGCGCGATAATAAAGCCAATCCCATTAACGACAGATTGCCGTTTAGACAGCGCAGCATTTGATACTTTGCTACTCGAAAAGCCTGCGATAGTGGCACTCGGCCATGTGTCTAATGTGTTAGGCACGGTCAATCCAGTGAGCGATTTAGTTGCTAAAGCCAAACAGGTGGGCGCCATCACCTTAGTTGATGGCGCACAAGCGATTGCGCACATGAGCGTTGATGTACAAGACATTGATTGTGATTTTTATGTGTTCTCTGGCCACAAAATGTATGGCCCCACAGGCATCGGGGTTTTATACGGTCGCTTTGCACTATTAGATAGTCTTAGCCCGTTGATGACGGGTGGAGAGATGATTAAAACCGTCAGTTTTAGCGGCACTGAGTTTAATCAACTGCCCAATCGACTCGAAGCTGGCACTCCGCCAATCGCTGAAGTTATTGGTTTAGGCGCAGCAATTGATTTCATCGACGCACAGCCCAAAGCGCAAGTTAGCGCCGCAGAGCAAACGTTACTTATCTATTTGCAAGACTCGCTCAAAGCCTTGGGCGATGTCGTACTTTATGGCGCTCACAGTGACAATCTCGGTGCCGTTGCCTTTAATCTTGCAGCTGAACACCATCAAGATGTCGGGATATTATTAGATCAGCAAGGTATTGCGGTACGCTGCGGTCACCACTGCGCCATGCCACTGATGCAGAGTTTACAGCTTAATGGCTGCTGCCGAGCCTCTATTGGTATTTATACTAATAAGGCTGATATCGACAACTTTATTACTGCAATGCAGTCAGTGAAAGAGTTGTTGCTTTAGGATCGAAGATAACAGCTGAGACGGTTAAGAGCCGATACTAAGTGCTAGGAAAGCAGAATAAAGCTAAGACGGTAGTAACTGAGACGAAAGAGCCGGAAAGTCGAAGAAGCTAGGAAAGCAGAATAGAGCTAAGACGGTAATAGCTGAGACGAAAGAGCCGGAAAGCTGAAGAAGCTAGAAAGCAGGATAATGCTAAGACGGTAGTAACTGAGACGAAAGAGTCGGAAAGTCAAAAACGGTGTTTTCAAATAATCATTCACATTAAAGTCAGGTCGAATATGAGTCAGCAAGTCCAGCCAACAAAACAGCAATTTCTCACACTAGCACTGGAAGCTGATGTATCAACGACAATGCAGCTGTTTGAAAATGCCGGTAACTGGCAAGAGCGCTATCGTCAGATTATGTTGCTCGGTAAAACCTTACCTAAATTGCAAGATGAACTGCGGAACGAGTCTGCTCAGGTTAAGGGCTGTGAGAGCAATGCTTGGCTGTATCATTGCAAGATAGAGGGCAAACATTACTTTGTCGCAGACAGCGACGCCCGTATCGTAAAAGGGCTTATCGCACTGTTATTAATTGCCTGCAATGGTAAAACCAGCGCAGAGATAGCACTTTTTGACCCTAACCCGTATTTTAAACGGTTAGGGCTTGAAGGCCAATTAAGCCCGTCACGCACCAATGGTTTACTTGCCTTAGCCAAAGCGATTAAAAGTGAAAGTGAATAAAAACACTGTCACCCGCTAAACTTGTCAGTGAAGCGCTCTCAACTAATATTTCTCGATGAAGATCTAAACATTAAGATCCTCTATTAAGAGCTCAGTATTAAGCGAGTATCGATAGCTAAGCCAACCCCACGAACCGAACCGATGTAATCAATCGTTCCACGATCGATTCGAGGGGCTTACTTAAGCTGAGCTTAGGCTATTATCCCCCTACCTTCGCACGCGTTTTCCACTGCAAGCCAATCAAAGCTAAGATCACTAATACCCCCACAAAGCCCGTACTGAAGGGATCAAATAGCACCCACGGCGCAGCTGAAAATGCCACCAAACGTTCAACATTTGAAAGCGGACGTAATAGATAACCTTCAATCGATATAGCGATGGCGACAATGATGGTAGCCGTCTGCACAATAGCAAAAGCAAACGCCATCATGCTGGCCTCAGGATTTAGTAGGTCGGTATAGGCCATCATGATGGGGATCATAA
The DNA here is from genome assembly GCF_002836135.1 of Shewanella sp. GutCb. NCBI lineage: Bacteria > Pseudomonadati > Pseudomonadota > Gammaproteobacteria > Alteromonadales > Shewanellaceae > Shewanella > Shewanella sp. GutCb. The sequence continues at coordinate 327,960 of NZ_PJBL01000003.1, forward strand.
ACAGTCCACCCGCAAGCTTAAAGGCTTCAACTGAGGATTTCATCGGATTAGCATTGGCAACACCCGCCGCCGCAAATGCCGCCAGCGCAATCGGAGGGGTAACATTTGACGTTTGAGACAGCCAAAACACAATCAAATGTGCCGTGAGCAATGGCAAGCCAAAGTCTCCCAACATAGGCACCGCCATTACCGCAAGTACAATGTAGGCGGCAGTCACTGGTAACCCCATGCCTAACACTAATGCCACAATGCTTATCAAGCCTAATGCCACCAGCATATAGCCGCCGGAAAACTCCATGACAAACTGGGTAAATTGCAGCCCTATGCCTGTTTGGCCCACTACGCCAACAATAATACCCGCTGCGCCGCACGCAACCGAAATAGGCAATGCCATTAAGGCACCACTCTTCATTCCCGAGATAAACTTACTCAAACCAATACGGCTGTGTTTACGCAGTGCTGCGGTCAGCAAGATAGCGGCGCAACCTGCAACCCCAACTAATAACGGCGAGTAAGCCATCATCAGTAACGTGGTAATAATTGCCAAGGGAATGAGATGGTGAGCGCCTTGCTTCATCACCGTCATCACGGCCTCTGTGCGACTGGCGGCTTGTAGATTTAACTTACAGGCCATTAAGTGCACGTAGAGCAAGGTACAGAAGAAATAGAGTATCGCCGGCGCTATCGATGCCAACATAATGTCGCTGTAGGGCACCCCCGTAAACTGCGCCATCACAAAGGCGCCAGCACCCATAATCGGTGGCATTATTTGCCCGCCAGTTGAGGCCGCCGCTTCAATTCCCGCTGACTGCTCCGGCGTGTAGCCCAGCTTCTTCATCATAGGAATCGTCACAGAACCTGTCGTGACAGTATTGGCAATGGCAGAACCTGAGATTGAACCGAGTCCGGCGGAGGCTAATACCGCCGCTTTAGCTGGCCCACCGCGATATTTTCCCGCGATAGAGAACGCCAAATCGATAAAGAACTTACCCGCGCCAGTCACCTCCAAGAAGGCACCAAATAACACGAAAATAAACACCGTTGTTGCGGCAATACCGAGTGCTGAGCCAAAGATACCGTTAGCAGAGAAGATCTGAAACTGAACCAGTTCTTGCAAAGAATAGGCTTTGGTCGCCAAAGCACCTGGCAACATATCGCCAAAAGCACTATAAGCTAAAAACAGCGTAGCAATCAGCACCATTACCCAACCTACAGTACGGCGGCAACCTTCTAGTAATAGCAGTACCAAGGCGCTTCCAGCCACTAAATCAGCCGTCCCTAAGCCATACAGTAGATGATCGATGTCGTTGTAATCGAAAATCAGCATGCGGTATCCCGCAAATACCGTTAAGCCACATAAGGCTAAATCCGTCACCCGTCCCAGCATATAGCCCTTGTTATAGCGATTACTGATCAGTGGGTAATGTAAAAAGATCAGTACTAGCACCCAGCATAAATGCACTGGACGAAAATAGGTCGCTGAGATGGTCGATGTGATCCCTTGCCAAATTTGGAATGACGACAGCGCGACGGCAATCGCTAAAATGAGGTATCCGAAAACCTTTACCGCGGTTTCATAAGGCAAGGTGTTAATCACGTCCTTACTGCTATCAAGCTGATCTGCCTGACTGCTCGTCTCTTGTTCGTTAACCTCTTTATCGTCAACAGGGGTCATATTGTGTCCTCAAGGCAGCTTAACGTTGTTATTAGTCAAGGTTAAACAGCCTAAATAGCGCAAAGGCAACTATTAGCTGCCTTTGTCGATGATGCAATGCACCTATTGAGTTAGGTGCTGATTATCAGTGAATTTACTGGCTCAGAGAGTCTAAGTACTTTTGCGCGCCAGGATGTAATGGCACACCTTGTAGACGGTTAGCATTTTCTGGCGTAGTGGCATCAGCAACTTTAACCACTTTTTGCACCTCACCCATGTTTTCAAAGGCGGCTTTAGTCAGGTTAAACGCCATCTCATCGCTCATATTGGCACTCACAACAATCACATTCCACACACTTAACGTCGATACTGCACCCACACTGTTATACACATCAGCTGGGATCGTATAGTTACTATAGGCTGGATTTTGTTTAATAAACGCAGCACTTTCAGAAGCCGATACTGGGATAATATTGATCTTATGAGTCAACGCAACTTGAGTCACAGCGCCCACACCTTGGCCGCCCACAATAAAACCTGCATCGATTTGACCGTTCGCTAGCGCGTTGGTCGTTTCGGCGTAATTAAGATAAACCGCTGTGATATCTTTTTTGACATCAATACCAATCGACTCAAGCAATGCTGCCGAGGTCACTGCGGTACCACTCGCAGGTGCGCCCAAAGAGATACGTTTGCCTTTAAGATCTGCCAGAGAAGTAATGCCTGATTTTTCTAAACTGATGGCATGCACAAGGTTTGGATAAAGTGCAAACAAGGTTTTCACTGGCATGGCACTTCTGAATTTACCCTCACCTTTATAAGCATCCAGTACCACATTGCCCATGGCTATTCCGGCGATCATGTCACCACGAACCACTTTAATGGTGTTCTCAACCGAAGCGGCTGTCACTTCCGCTTTCACATTTACGTCAGGAACATTATCAGACCATACTTTGGCTAATGCCCCACCAAAAGGGTAATAGATCCCGCTTTGACCACCGGTGCCGATTGAGTAATTTTCAGCCTGAGCCGACGCAGGCAATACCAACAGTAGTGCAAGTGCTAACGCGCGATAAAACATAGCCTTCCCCTTAATTTTGTTCAATTTTATACCTTTGCCACTTCAAAATATTCGTGTTAGAAGTCGTTTGCGTATGTATATTAGACTTTGATTTAAAAGCCTTTAATTATTAATGATTTCACTTCAATTTGGCCTCGATAGTCACTTAAGGGTCAAGTATTGTCAAGATATCGAATAGTCGAAGTCGATAGGATACTATGGGGGGATAACAATAAAAGTAGGCTAATCAAGGTCTACAGTGGGAGAAAAAAATGCAACCGCTAATCAATCGACGCCAACTTATTAAAGGTCTTGCCGCTGGCACCGTCTTAAGCCAGCTTGGCCCACTGCCTACTTTAGCCAGTGAAAACAAACGTCTGTTTGTCGATGGCCTCTGTTTTCTTCCCGACGATTTAGCCGATCTGGGTGCATCGGGTATTGATGCTTATCTTTGCGATATATCAGCCATTGAGGCGATGAAACAAACCGATGGCACCACCAACTACAAACGGACTTATCAGGCTTGCATTAAAAGCATATCAGCGGCAAAAATCCGAGTTGAAGCCAACAGCGACAAACTCATTCTGGGGCTAAATGCTAATGACATTAACCGAGCCAAGCAGTCAGACCGCACCGCGGTGTTCTTTCAGATCCAAGGAGCTGACTGCGTAGAGGGCAGCATTAATAACGGTTTAAGCCAAGTCGATGAATTTCATGCCAAAGGGTTAAGGGCGTTGCAACTGACTCACCACTACGGTAATCAATTTAGTGGCGGTGCACTCGATAATGATGCTAGTGGCGGGCTTAACCTACCGCTAACCCAAGCGGGTGAGGCGCTGATTAACAAGCTAAATGATAACCATATTCTCGTCGATGTCAGCCATTCAAGTCCCCAAGCTGCATTAGATACTGCCAGGGTTAGCCGCTCCCCTATCGTTCAAAGCCATGGCGCAGTGCGTGCTTTGGTTAATCATGCTCGCTGCAGCCCAGATGAAGTGATTAAAGCGATTGCCGATACCGGCGGATTGTTCGGGGTGTTTATGATGAGCTTTTGGCTTACTAACGATAAAGTGCCAACGGTTGATCACTATATTAACCACCTAAAACATGTCGCTAATGTTGGGGGTATTGATGCTGTCGCCATTGCCAATGATTACCCACTGCGTGGCCAAAAGAACTTACTCAAGCTTAATAACAATAACGCTGAAGGGGTGAAACAGTACCTTAGTTGGTGGCATAGCCTGCGTGAGAAAAACGTGCTGGGCTACGACATTGAACCTGAACATGTCGTGATCCCAGAGTTGAACGATATTGACCGCATGAATCGTATTGATCTAGCCCTAAGTAAAGCCGGCTTTAGCAGTAATGATCGCGATAAGATCATGGGGCAGAACTGGCAAAGGGTACTCAGTGATGTATTGGTCTAATGATGCAGACTCAGTTAGCGCGTAGACAGCAATAGTCTTTGGCAGTTAAAGTGGCAAGAGATCCAATTGCCACTATGAATATATATGCTGACCACACTCGCCATTCAAAACTATCGCTCTTTACGGGATGTCACTATTCCACTGGCGAAACTAAACCTTGTCACTGGCGCTAATGGCAGTGGCAAATCTAACTTATATAAAGCATTACGCTTACTTGCTCAAACAGCACAAGGCGGTGTGGTTAATGCTTTAGCGCTTGAGGGAGGCTTAGATTCCAGTTTCTGGGCTGGACCAGAGAAGCTATCGCGTGCCATGTTAGCGGGGGAGACGCCTGTTGAGCCAACAGTAAGGCAGCAGGTTAAACGGCTCAGGCTCGGTTTTGCTAGCGATGAATTCAGTTATTTGATTGAGCTTGGGTTACCAAAGCCTGATTCCACTACGTTGTTTGGCTTAGATCCGCAGATTAAACGTGAAGCCATCTGGGTCGGTAATTCATATCGTCCAGCCACCGTATTGGTTGAGCGGCGTTCAGCATTAGTCAAAAGCCGCACTGAACAAGCAAAGCAAGCGGGCTGGCAAACACTCAATGTACACATGCAGCATAGCGACAGCATCTTTACCGAACTTGCTGACCCTGAGCGAACGCCAGAGGTCATACGCCTGCGAGATAATATTCGCGCCTGGCGCTTTTACGATCATTTTCGCAGTGACTGCGATGCCCCAGCAAGGAAGTCACAATTAGGTACCCGAACGCCGGTGCTACATCATGATGGTAGAGATCTAGCATCAGCTATCCAAACCATATTTGAAGTTGGTGACCGAGAAGCCTTTGATACTGCTTTGAGTGACGCTTTCCCCGGTGCACATGTGGTTATTGAATATGAATCTAATGGCATGCTAACCCTGAAATTTCATCAACAGGGTCTGCTTAGAGCACTGAATGCCGCTGAATTGTCTGATGGCACCTTACGTTACCTTTTACTGGTTGCCGCCTTACTAACGCCAAGACCACCAGAATTAATGGTCCTTAACGAACCAGAAACCAGCTTACACCCGGATCTGCTGCCTGCACTATCTCGACTTATTGTTAAAGCCTCAGAGCGTTGCCAGTTATGGGTTGTGTCCCACGCGAATAGGTTGATTAATTCACTCAATCAGTTTGAAGATTGCAATTTAATTGAACTGGATAAACAGCTCGGGCAAACAGAGATTATTGGGCAGGATATATTGAGTAAACCAAGCTGGCGTTGGCAAAACCGCAGCTAACTCGCTGCGGTAATCTTCTTAACAGTCATGTTTTTTATTGGGACTGACCGAGTGGAATAATCGCGTAATGCGAGGTCAGTCGAATAACGATTTAGAGTGAGAAGTTAGCAATCGTTTTTTGGATGCCCACCACATCAGTGCCTCTTTTTAGCTCTTTGACTAATGGCTCTTTTTGACCAGAGATCCACAATTTTAACTCTGCATCCATATCAAATCTGCCCGCGGTTTCTACTTCAAAATGGGTTATCGCTTTATAAGGAACTGAATGATAACTCACCTTCTTACCTGTCATGCCTTGCTTATCGATTAAGATCAGCCGCTTATTGGTAAAGACAAACATGTCACGCACCACTTTATAAGCGAGGCTCAATGACTCATTGTCTGCCATTATCGGACTAAGTTCTTCAGTCAGCTCTTCAAGGTTGACCTCTGAAGCATTTCCCATCAGCGAATCTAATAATCCCATTTTATTTTCCTTAATATTGAGTCAACGTTATCTCAGCGACAAACCACTGCAGCAGTTAAGAACTTAACCGCTATTGCGAATTTAATCCAATCAAAGTCATCAAGTACAATGGGTAATTAACGGGTCAATGCTTATGAGTTACCCCTCGATTTCAGCACAATCAGAAAGCACCTTGCGGACGATGAATAATTAAGTTTGATCACTTTAAACACGTTTTGGACAGAAATGAGATAGCTTAGCAGAACAACTTGGGAATAATTGGGAGTCATCCCGGCAAGGCTTCTGGGCCGGGTTCTAGTGCCATTACCTAAAACATCTACTTATGATGGAAAGCAGCTCATCCACTATGTTCCTTTGTAAGCCGCCGTGAATACCTCCATGTAGGCTCTGCTGAAAAATCCCTTTTTCAGAAGCTTGCACATTCTACAGCAGATGATCTGCCAGCGAGTTCAGAGTAGCGTCTAGCTCATTTCTGAACATAAATGAGTTAGTGCTAAAGCTCTTGGAGTGATGAATTTCATAAGGGAAAGTATGGCCATCAGATATGCGGTAACGCCTTGCTAAGCGGAAAAGAATAGTTGGATATATTCGCGAAGCGATGGCCAACTGTTATTTTCCGTTTAAGCAACTTATTATACATTTTTACCTCTATAGCTAAACTTAATTAGCGCATAACAACCACCTAGAGCAATAATGATAAGCCCCAAGCCAACTATTGCCAACGGTTCATATTTTTCTAAATCGAGTAAGATCACTTTTCTAGAGACAGCTATAACTGCTACTAACAAAATAATTTCTGCATGAATAACATTTTCTTTGAAATACATTTCTATTGTTTCTATAAGTTCAAAACCAATAAGGATAATAAAAAAGAAACCAAATATTTTAAGCAACTGATCTATTTTCACATGCATTAAACCACCTGCAGAATCAAATATGTCAGTATAAAGAGCAATTGCGAGCTCAAATATCGAAATCCCAACGACTATATACATAGCAATAAGAACAGAAAATGTCATACATTTCTTTACTGTACGCATTAAAGATACTGCTTTGTTGATACGTTCGTCTACCACTTAAATACTCCTGAATGTATAACGCCCGCTTAAGCGGAAAAATATAGTTGGCTAAAATAAGCGAGGAACGAGCAAAAGCCAACCGTTTTTTGTCCGTTCTTGAGCGCCTTGTTAGGCAGTAACTGAAACGCCTAGAATTTCAATGATTAAGATAAATACAGTTACTGCAATTAGCAGCAAAACTAAGCAAATAATGCTTGTCCATAAAACCCCCCAGTTTGACTGGTATTTTAGCCCTTCAGATATTTCAATATCTTCTTTAGTAAACTGGAATTTCTCAACTAATGCTTTAGTTATAGTTACGGTCAGTAATGGGATTACTATATTTGGAAAATTATCTGGCAAAAATGGCAAAATTAATAACAAAGAAAAAATAATGATACTGCCTAATGCTATAGTATTTTTTTTGCTCTTTTCACTTTTTAGTACTTCAAAGTTAGTTTTGAGGAAATAGAGTGAAGCAAAAGGGCCTCCAAGAAATGCTCCAAGAGCCGCCTGAGTTGGCGAATAAACAACCCCTGCCACCCCAATTAATTTGGGATTAATCGATAGTTTTGTATTGGATTCTGACTTTTTCGCGAGTCTTTTATTTCGTTCTTCTTGGACTTTTTTAGTTCTTTCTGGGTACGCTTCCCTGTCTATATGTTCAAGTACATCTTCCAATTCTTCTAAATTGGAGTTTTCGTAATTTGGTTCAGAATTCACAATATATCCTTACTGCCTAACGCCACGTTAAGGTGTGACAATCGTGTGCCATAATGGTGAGCGAAGCGAAACAGGCACGCATTTGGAATCACTCTTACACGTTTGTTAGAGTTTTGCTATCGACATGAACATTTCGACAAAGAATAAAATGAAGAACAGAGCCTGAAATACGACTGTAGTTGACTGTATCATAAAGCTTGTAACTTGCTTCACGTATGGTAACTGAGGATTCTGCTTTTGTTTTTTTAAGCTGCGATCTGCAAGCCAACGAACTGGTTTAGGAAATGGGGCAAGGTACTCCTTTAAAATTCTTTCAATTCGAACTCCTGTTTCAAGAGATATCCCCCAAAACTTAGCGCCTTGTTGGATTTTTTCTTCTTCAGATTTGTATTGCGTCAAATGCTCCGTAAATGTTTCTTTTACGGCTTCAGATAGTTCTAAACCGACTTTACAACGTAAGCCGGCTATCTTACCAAATAGTCCGAGTAAACACGAAAGGCAGAGAATATAGCCACCATCAACAACACCTTCCCGTCCAATAAAGTCGATAATGCCGCTAACATTTATAATCAAAAACGATGCAATAGCAGCAGTAGCGACCAGCATCCAATTATTGAATACATCTATTGAATTACTTACTCTAAGTGTTGAAACAAACATTGAAGATACAATTGCATTTTCAGTGTTTTCTCTCGCCAAACGATTCCATTCTTGCAAAGGCTTCGTTCTTTCATCTTGCTTCATATACACCCCAGTTAAATAAAAACTCTAACGCCACAATAAGCGGCTAAAAATTGTTGGCTATAATGTTGAACGGAGTGAAAACAGCCAACTGTTTTTAGTCCGTTTA
>NZ_PJBL01000009.1:0-55339 GCF_002836135.1 Shewanella sp. GutCb
CTTCATTTATTTCAAAACCTAATACGTTAGAAGATACTATTTTGTCCTGTTTGGGATCGTATACGGATAAACCTTTATCAGTTCCAATGTACATGGATCCTGACTTGCTAATGTAGAGGCTGCGAATGAAAGTGCTGGCTAACTGGTTGCTATCTGAAGGAAAGTAATGGCGGAAGGTTTTACCATCGTATCTGTTTAGCCCATTAAGGGTACCAACCCAAACATAACCATCAGCATCCTCAACGATGGATGTAACGTTACTTTGAGATAGTCCTTCAGGTACACCTAGAGAGACAGAGTTTAGCGTGAATGCTAAAGAAGACTGCATCGACGAGAAGAGCAGGAACAAAAATAGTGTAACTTTTAGCAGTGTCTTAGGCATATTTATTATTTTATTTTTAACCAATGTCTTAAGGCAACAGTATCTAATGCTCACTTTTTCAGAAAGTGACGTCATTGTCAAAAGTCTTCGTGCATTTCGTAGCTAATTATCATTACTCACATCCTTTCAGTATGATATATGTCCACTTTGTGTTTTTTTATTGTCTAAACGGGTTAACTTTAATGTTTATCCGTTTAGACATTCCGTTTCTCATCGTTTCACTGTTTACCCAATATGCCGCGCTTTAGTAATCAAATTGTTCAGCTTTGAGTTTGAATGCACGGAGATCTAGGATCATATTATCGGACTTTAGCTGCGCTTGATCTTGATGGGACTCACCCGTGCTAAAGAGGACCAGTCGGTCACAATGTTTAGTCCGCATCTTCTTCATTATAAACTTGATTAAATCAGAGCGAGTTAACGTCTTTATTTGCTCTACAACATTTTCCCTTTGGTTAAAGGCATAGTCTTTGTTACCTATGCTAGACCAGTAACGTTGACTGCGCGTTTTAAGATTCGCATCATGTTCCATGACTTGGTTCACAAGGCCGGTTTTAGTTGATTCCCATTGCTCATTGGTGATTTGTAATATTGCATAGGTAAAATCTGCAATGAACTCGTCTATCGCCTGCAATAGAACCTGTGGTCCAGAGTTCGGTGATTGAATATAAAAAATAATACCAGGGTATCGATTCAGAGGCAGATAACCCGTTCCGACCATATAACCCAACTGTTTTTGCGTTCTTAACTCATGAAAAAACGTAGATGACATCGTGTGGTTTAGCAAGCTAAACAGCGCCATATTTTCTGGTGTCGCAGTATCAGATTGGTAGTAGACAATAATGCCACTGTCTTGATGAGAGGCTGAAACTTCTCTCAACAATGTGCCTTTATTTGAGAGGTCGATAAGCTCCCTTGAAGACTCTGAACTTGGGGAGGTGACCAAGGATAAAATTCTATTAAGCTTACAACCTAAGGCCTTAGCTTCACTTTCCAGCCAGTCGCCATAAACCAAACCTTCTAAATGTATTTTTTCATAGAAACTTTTAACATGTGCATGTAAGTCTTCTAACGTGATCTCTTCAAGTAACTCAGCCATCCGAGCGGGTTCAAAACTGCGCTTTTGCAGCGTCACCGTTAAACTGGTAAATAGCTGGGATATTGGCTTAGCTTGAGTATGATTATACCAGCTGCGTAAGATCTGCTTTTTTATCAATTCAAAGCGGTTCTGAGTAAACTTGCGCTCGCGTGCTTTTTCAATAACAAGTGAGAGCAGTGCTTCTTGTTTGCCAGAAAAACCGGTCAAATGTAAGGTGATCCCACCTTGATGAGGATAAATGTTGTAGCTCAGGCCTGCGACCTCTGCTTGATAGGTATACTCGGTGAGGTAATCAAGCAGCATTTCTACATACAGTCGTGTTAATGCAGCATGTTTGGGTGATGCAGCAGTTTGAGCTGAGTCCAAGGAAAGATAGAGATGCCCTTTGGGCACGTTAAATTCATCATCTTTTTTATGCCAAATTCGATAGCCAGGTTCTTGTGATACCACTAGTGGTACTGGCCCGTTACTTTTATCTGTTCTTGCGACGCAATGGTCAATAATGAACGGGTTAGGCGAGGGTAAGGTGAGTTCGGAGCGCACTTTAGGTGCTAACCAACGAGTGATATCTTCCGTGGAAATTTTACGGATCTGATACGGTGAGTGATACCAAGCGGCTTGTTTATCGGTCTCTAACTCAGGAGCAATAAGTTGTAAGCGCATATTAGCCGGAGTCATCATCGCTAATAACTGCTGGGTTTCGATAACATCAAGACCATCCATGCGGTAATCACCAAAAACCACATCTTCAACATCATAATGATGCATGTTGATGCTCAGATGACTTGCCAAATCCAGTGCCTTAACTTGTTCCTGATATTGAAAAGCAACTTTGAGTAAAGCAGCCCTTTCTTTGTATCGCCAGTCGCTTAACCCTGTCTCTCTGATTAAAGTAATGTACTCAAAAGTACAATCAATAACGTCTTTAAGCTTGTTCAACCCTAGATCTGTAAGTTGGATACTAATATTATAATCTTTGAAATTGTAACCGTTTACACCACCGCCAGCCGATAAGTTGTTGGCTAGTCCTCGTTCTTTTAAATAGGAGAGCAAGCTACCTTTGCCTTCGTAACCTAGAAGGTGACTAATAAATGTCAAAGGCTTACGCTTATAAAAGCGTTCAAGCGCAGGCAAAGCAAACGTAATCGCAATTCGTCGCTGTTCTTTGAGAGGAACGATGTTGATTTTTGCTTGTAATTGTTCTGCTAGATAAATTGGGGTATCTGGATATTGAGTAGGTTCTGGATGGTGGGTAATCGCAGCAAAATAAGTGTGAGCAAGCTTGGCCAAATCATCCAAAGAGGTGGGAGCCACAATGCATAATGTCATAATGTTAGCACTGTACTTTTCGTTATAAAAAGCGATTAACTCCTCTCTCAAGTTTTGTTGTTCGCCAGCCAATGTTTCTAGGTTACCCACTGAAAACTTGGAAAAGGGATGAGCCGGGTTAACCGTTTCTTTTTGCACCTGATAGACGCGTCGAATATCGTCTTTTAACTTCATACTGAATTCAGATTCGATAGCATGACGCTCGCGATCAACTAACGCTACATCAAATAATGGTGCGATGAAAAATTGACTAAAACGGTCGAGCGAAGCTTCAAATTGTGCGGCGTTGATGCTATAAAAAAAGTTGGTGTGCTCAGTGCCAGTCCAAGCGTTATTACTTCCGCCATGCTGGTTGATAAAGGCTGAGTATTCTCCTGAGTCAGGGAATTTTTCAGTACCAAGAAAAAGCATATGTTCAAGAAAATGTGCCATACCAGGACGAGCAACCGGGTCGTCAAAATGACCTACGGCCACAGCCATTGATGCTGCCGCTTCTGTTGACTGCAGATCTTCAACCAATAATACCGACAACCCATTTTCTAAGGTGATATTACGGTACTTGCGATGGTCATTTGGACTGGTGATAACTTTTTTGTTTTTTGGCAAAAGCATGGCTCCAATTGATCGAACAGCATCTAACCTAGATACTTACTTTAGTAATCACTTGTCGATAAAGCACGTAAAAAAACCAATTTACATCTCTTGGTCGGCTTGTGGGATTGAGTCGATAGGCTAGCGATGTAAATGATTCTAGGTTGCTGTAATAATGTAACTTGCCATTATTTCTACTTATCTTCAAACACAAGATCTCCAAACGGTAAAATAATCTGTCGTTTGGCTGATTTTGGTTCAATTTGATGTTCAATTAACCTTTTGACTCTTTTATGGTTAGTATCTTAAAACCACCACAAGTTATATTCGACTAATTAATAACTAAAAAACGGTATGTTGCTGTTAAGATTCAGACTACAATTAGTTAATAAGAATAAAAAGTTGGGAGTAGCAAAGCGGTATGCAGCTATTTTTAATGCGACATGGTGAAGCGGGCTTTAATGCCCATTCAGATCGAGAACGCACATTAACGGATACTGGTCGCCAGCACACAGGCTTGATGAGTAATTGGCTAGGACAGAGCGTTACTGAGTTTGATTTAGTGCTTGTCAGTCCGTATCTGCGAGCGCAACAAAGTTGGCAAGAAATGCATCAGCATTTTCCTGAACCTCGTCAATGGTTAACATTAGATGAACTGGTACCTTCGGGAGACCCTGCGACAGTTGCGGAAACCGTCCTTGCTTATGCTGAACATTATAAAGCTGAAAATGTATTGGTTTTGGCACATATGCCACTGTTAGGCTATTTGGTGAGTGAGTTGGTACCAGGCTTTGAGCCGCCATTGTTTGCCACTTCAGGTGTTACGCTTATTAATAAGCAAACGACGCAAGCTTCTGTAGAATGGCAATATGCACCTCATATGATCTGCTAGCATCGTTTAGGGTTTAGGGTTTAGGGTTTAGGAAGGAGTGAGTCCCAAAAGACTCACTTTTTTTGTGTGCGCAGCCTTAGTCTGTATTAATTGCACTGCAAGACTACACTTAACGTCGGTACGGTTGGTCGCCAATATCAATTAACACCAGTAATGCCGCGTCGCCGCCCCATTCTTTAGTCGCTTGATGAAAGGCCTTTATGTGAGGGTGCTGCGCTAACCACATTGGAATATTCTGTTTCAACACCCCCGTACCATGGCCATGCATAATGCAGCAGCAATGGCTTTGCTGTTTAATGCAGGCTTGGATCAAAGCGGCTAGCTCAAGTTTTGCCTCTGATTGGCGTAGACCATGCAAATCCAACAATAGATCTGGCACGTAATCTCCGCGGCGCAGACGTTTTACTTCATAGCTATCAACGTCATCTCTTGCCCACTTCATCGGACCAATTTCGGGCAGTAGTGGTTGATAAGTATCAGAGAAGAAGCTGTCAGCATGTAGCTGTTGCTCTTTTTCCTCAATCACTTTGCGGTCTTTAGGGGCTGATTTAAAGTGGCGTTTGTTTTGCTCAAAAGGTTTCATTCCTTTTGTTTGCTCTGCAAATAGTGCCAAATCATCTTTATCGGTTCTTTTATTCATAAGGGTATTTTATTGAATCCGATGCCATATGAATAGAGTTCAGTTACAATGAGTCGGAATTAAAATGTTGGAGTGAATTTTGGATAAGATTTTTGTTGATGAAGCCGTTACTGAATTAAGAACAATTGGTGATATGTTACGCTGGGGTGTCAGTCGTTTTAATGATGCAAATATTTATTACGGACACGGTACCGACAATGCGTGGGACGAAGCCATTGCTTTGGTTTTTCATGCGTTGCATTTACCAGAAGAGCTCGGCCAACAAGTCATTCACTCTAATCTGACTATTAGCGAAAAACATAAAATTGTTGAACTCATTATTCGCCGTGTCAAAGAGCGTTTACCTGTTCCATATCTAACAAATAAAGTGATGTTTGCGGGTCTAGAATTTTATGTTGATGAGCGGGTATTAGTTCCTCGTTCGCCAATTGCTGAGTTAATCGCTAACCGTTTCAGCCCTTGGTTATATAACAAACAAGTTAATCGCGTAATGGACTTGTGTACAGGCAGTGCGTGCATCGCCATCGCTTGTGCTTACGAATTTGAAAATGCTGAAGTCGATGCGTTAGACATCAGCGAAGATGCCTTAGACGTGGCGCAGATTAATATTGAAACTCTTGGGGTTATGGACCGGGTGTTCCCAATGGAATCTGATCTGTTTTCTGCCATCCCTAAAGGCCCACACTACGACTTAATCGTCTCTAATCCTCCTTATGTTGATGCCGAAGATATCGGTGATATGCCGGATGAATATCATCATGAGCCTGAAATTGGTCTTGCTTCTGGTCGTGACGGTTTAGATCTCACCAAGCGTATCCTTGCCAATGCAGCTGATTATTTGACTGAAGATGGCCTGCTGGTGGTTGAAGTGGGTAATTCAATGGTGCATTTAATCGCGCTATTCCCGGATGTGCCATTCACATGGGTAAGTTTTGAAAATGGCGGAGACGGTGTTTTCATTTTAACGCGTGATCAACTTGTTGAGAATGAATCATTATTTGTTATCTATAAAGATAGTGAATAATAGAAACTAGCCACAATGCTGGTTGTATTGAGGCCATTTAATTTGTGTATCTACTTTTTAGTTGTAGATGCTCGTTTAATTTGCGTAATTGAGGTGTAGAAAGCGGATGTCGGGAAACAGTATTGGTCAAAATTTTGTAGTCACTACATTTGGTGAGAGCCACGGAGTTGCCTTAGGTTGTATTATTGATGGTTGCCCTCCTGGGATTGAGTTAAATGAAGCGGATATGCAGCATGATCTAGACCGCCGTCGCCCAGGGACCTCTCGATATACCACCGCTCGTCGTGAGGCGGATGAAGTGCGCATTTTATCTGGCGTGTTTGAAGGTCAAACAACGGGGACTTCAATCGGTCTGTTGATTGAAAACACTGATCAGCGCAGTAAAGATTACTCGAATATTAAAGACTTGTTTCGTCCTGGGCACGCCGATTATACCTATCAACAAAAGTATGGTTTAAGAGATTACCGTGGTGGTGGTCGCTCTTCTGCGCGTGAAACAGCAATGCGAGTCGCTGCTGGTGCTGTGGCCAAAAAATACCTAAAGAAAGTTCATGGTATTGAGATAAATGGCTATTTGTCACAACTGGGTCCAATCAAAGCAGAGTCTGTTGATTTTGCCGAAATTGAGAAAAACGCATTCTTCTTCCCTGATGCGTCGAAGCTTGTGGCTTTAGACGAATACATGCGCGATCTTAAAAAAAGTGGTGATTCAATAGGCGCTAAAGTGACGGTGGTCGCCACGGGCGTTCCTGTTGGCTTGGGTGAACCTGTATTTGACCGATTAGACGCTGAAATTGCCCATGCACTCATGGGAATAAATGCTGTCAAAGGTGTTGAGATTGGTGATGGCTTTGAAGTTATCAATCAAAAAGGTTCTGAGCATCGTGATTTAATGTCGCCAGAAGGTTTTGCTTCTAACCATGCGGGTGGCATTTTAGGCGGGATTTCTTCCGGCCAACCTATCGTCGCTCATATTGCGATGAAGCCGACATCAAGCATCAGTGTGCCGGGCGAGAGTATGACTGCCCAAGGTGACATTGCTGAAGTAGTGACCAAAGGTCGACATGATCCTTGTGTGGGCATTCGTGCAGTACCCATCGCAGAAGCAATGTTAGCGATTGTATTAATGGATCACTTACTGCGTCACCGCGCACAAAATATGGATGTGAATAGCAGTACACCTGTCATTGGAATGCGTTAATGTTTCAGCCTAAAAACACAGAGCAGCAATTACGCTGGCTCTGTGCTTGTTATTTCTTTTTCTTCTCTATTCTTGGCGTCATGGTACCTTATTTAGGTGTCTTTTTTGATAGCCGCGGTTTTAATGCTCAAGAGATTGGTTTTTTATTAGCCATCCTCATGGGGACTCGCATTATCGCCCCAAATTTGTGGGCAATAGTGGCTGATAGAACCGGAATGCGCTCTGAGCTAATCAAGATAGGCGCAGGCGCTGCTGCAGTCTCTTACCTCAGTTTTTTCTATGATGGTAGCTTGATGTATCTTGCTATCAGTCTGGCGGTATATACCTTTTTTTGGAACGCTATCCTTGCCCAGTTAGAAGTGATAACACTTGAAACACTGGGGGAGAATACCACCCGTTATGGCGCAATACGGAGTTGGGGCAGTGTTGGCTATATCGTTCTTGTGGTGGGTGGTGGTTTTGCCATCGGTCATTGGGGACCACAGATCCTGCCCTATATTGGTATGGCATTATTTGTCGGTATGCTGGTCAGCGCACTCCCACTACCCGCTAACAGAGCTAAGGTGCAGCGGGATGTTAAACGTCCACCGTTAGTGTTTAATAAAGCCGTTATTTGGTTTCTTATCTCAGCGATGTTATTGCAAATGAGCGCAGGACCTTTCTATGGTTTCTTTGTTCTATATCTCAAGCAAGCGGGATATACCGAAGCCGTTGCGGGTATTTTTGTTGCCTTAGGCGTGGCGGCAGAGATCATTATGTTTATGTATGCGCCGCGACTCCTTGGACGTTTTGGGGTGAAATTTTTACTCTTTATCAGTATTGCGTTAACCGCTGTTCGTTGGTTATTACTTGCGTTTGGGGTCGACAGCTTATTGTGGCTCAGCCTAAGTCAAATATTACATGCGTTCACTTTTGGGTTAACCCACGCCGCTTCAATTCAGTTTGTACATAAGCATTTTGATATCAGTCGTCGTAGCCAAGGGCAGGCGCTCTATGCCAGCTTGAGCTTTGGTGTTGGCGGTGCATTGGGTACTTGGTTATGTGGAATAATATGGGGTGACGGCTCAGGCGCAGTAACAACGTGGATTTTTGCTGCATTCTGCGCCGTGCTTTCAATGATTGCAGTGTTATTTATTCCGTCATCGCAGCGCCCGCCGGCTAGATCGGTCACTACGGCCTAAACAGCTAATGAGTCCGTCTCTAACTGCTTTTAAATGGAGTCAATGAAGTGAGCAGGTTTCGTCTTGGTTTAATTATTAATCCACTTGCGGGTTTAGGTGGCAGTGTTGCTTTAAAAGGCAGCGATGGTGTGGCTGACTTAGCTATCGCTAAAGGCGCAGTCCCTAAATCACAGTTGCGAATGCAACAAGCTCTGCAAGTCATTTTACCCTATAAAAATCAGCTTGAGATCATCACCGCATCAGGTGATATGGGCGAATCGTTAGCCCGTAAAATGGGGTTTAATGTGCGTGTTGTCTATCATGCGCCCGCGCTCACAGCGGCGCAAGATACTCAATTGGTCGTTGAGAAGCTGCTGAGTGAAACACTCGATTTGCTTTTATTTGCAGGGGGGGACGGCACTGCAAGGGATATTTTTGCCATCGCTGACGATAATATCCCAGTGTTAGGTGTGCCCGCTGGGGTGAAGATTCATTCAGGGGTTTACGGGATAACGCCCCATGCATCAGGCGTGGTGGTCAAGATGTTGTTAGAGGGTGAATTAGTCAGCCTGATGTGCGCTGATGTGATGGATATCGATGAAGTTGCCTTTAGAACCGGCGTAGTCAAAGCCAAGCGATTTGGTGAAATGCTGGTTCCCGCTGAGCCGCGTTATGTTCAAGCGGTAAAAATGGGTGGCATAGAAACCGACGAACTCGTGCTGGCCGATATTGCTGCTGAAGCGATTGAACTCATGGAAGATGATGTCATTGTTATAGGCTCTGGCAGCACCGTTGCGGCTGTGATGGAAGAGCTTGGACTCGACAATACCTTATTGGGTGTCGATCTCGTTCAAGCGCGACAATTAGTCGCCAGTGATTTGTCGGCTGATGAATTACTAAAATTAACCGAAAACCAATCAGTTAAGCTATACATTACCCTTATCGGCGGCCAAGGCCACATTTTAGGTCGAGGTAACCAGCAGTTATCCCCCGAGCTAGTAAGACGGGTGGGTAAGAACAATATTGTTATTTTAGCGACAAAAACAAAGTTAAAAGCACTTGAAGGACGACCACTAATTGTGGATAGTGGCGACCCAGAATTAGATAAAGAACTTACAGGCTATTACAAAGTGGTGACCGGCTATCATGATTATGTGATGTATCAGGTTGCGAATCCAGATTTAGTCGAGTAATCACGACTGCAACTACTGAGTCTGTTAACTGTTATTAATTAAATGTTGGAATGATTCCAATAGTTTTGAGTATGTGGAGCCCTCAATGTTAGAGAAGTATGAGCAAACACTTCAGGATTGGATTGAAAGTATTGTTGCTGACGGTGATGATGACGCCTTATTCGCAAGCGGATATCTTCAAGGCCATTTTGCCGTTGTGTTATCGAAGTTAGAAGCCGAACATGATCAAGGTGCACAAGCACTCGAATCTAAAATGGCTGATTGTCTAGCACTTGCTAGAGAAGAGCTCGATGATAACGACTATGCATTGGTTAACGATGCTTGGTTACAGCTAAGCTGCAAGTTAGCGGCTTAACGAGTTAGGTGTTATGCCGTGGTCTTATTGCGGCAGTTAGTTTTTCGATTGAGTGATTAAGTATGAGTAGCAAACGATATAGCGCAATAGGGTTAGTGAATCCTAAAAGTCCAACCAATGTCGGTGGCGTAATGCGCGCAGCGGGATGTTATGAAGCCGAGGATGTGTTTTATACCGGCAAACGCTACGCATTGGCAGCCAGCAACGGCAATTCACAATATAATACTGATACGCAAGCCGCTAGCGAAATCATAGCGCTAACAGGCGTAGAGTCTTTAATTGATGCAGTAGAGCCTGATGTCAGCATTGTGTGCGTTGATCTTGTAGAGGGGGCAATACCACTGCCTTCATTTGAACATCCAGAAAAAGCGCTTTATATTTTTGGGCCAGAAGACGGCACTATTAATCAGCAACTTATCAATAGAGCTGACGCAGTAGTGTATGTGCCGACTGTCGGCTGCATGAACCTAGCGGCTTCAGTTAACGTGCTGCTTTATGACCGACTATCAAAGTCGAAAGCGATGATCATCGGTGATGATTTGATCCGCTCTAGTCGTGACAAAAATAATCGTATTAAAGTTAAGCGTAGTTTCAATTTCCCCAAGTGATTAACGCTTTGAAGCTTACGCGCGCTGCTAAAGGTGCGTAGGTTACAAGACTGCGTCAATTAAAGGCCACTTTAAAAAGTGGCCTTTTTTATTTAGTCAATTGCAGCTTTAGTAAATGTTAATGAGCGTATATAAGCGTTGCAGGCTGTTTTGGTGAAGTGCTTGCTCTGAAAATAAAAAATTGTGCCGATTATTTAATTGACGTATAGACCATCGCTACTCATATTTACTAGGACCATTTTAATTAAAGGATTGATTCAATGCGACTATTAAGACAACAACAAACCGTATTGCTGGCGCTATTGATAGGACTAGTAGGCTGCTCCTCAGCGCCTCCTTCAATGCAATCGGGGCCTGATGCACAAGTGACTAAAGAGGGCTTGGTTAAAATTGACAACTCGGTGTTAGATATCTCTTTCGCTAGGCCAAATGTCGATTGGAGTCAATATCGAACACTGTATTTTAAACCCGCCACGGTGACTAATGATCATCCGACTGATTATACACAGCCACGTATCGACCGAAGAGCTGATGGGCTTAATGCAACCTACGATCTGCCTGATGAAGCCCTCAAAAGAATGTCCGCTGAATTTGCGACAATGGTTGTCAGTGTGTTCAATGAAGATCAGCCGTTTGAGCTTGTTGATAAAGCAGGACCAGATACCTTAGTCATTGAAGTTGCGGTAACCGATATTCGGCTGAGTGCACCGATAGAGTCTTCAAGACGAAGCTATAACTCAATGGGAAAAACCTATACTCAAAACTCAGGCTCCATGATGTTACTGGCAATGATTAAAGACGGTCAGACCGGCGAAGTGTTAGCAAAAGCGGCTGATCGGGCTGAGGGTTTTGACCAGTGGCAACTAAACACCCAAGTATTTAACTGGGGGGATGTTAAAACGGTTTATCGTCGCTGGGTCAATGACTTTAAAAATGCTTTGATGGCAGCAGGGGCTAACTAGCATCGCAACACTGGCAGAGGCTAAATGACATTATTAGAGCCACTGCAGTAGTTTGACCGCAGGTCATTGGAACCATTTAGTCTGAGGGTAACTCACTTTAGCCGCTTTCTTTGTTAGAGCTGTTACTCTTAGCATTCCTGATATGGGTCATTTACTCATTTTTATTAATGCTCTAATTAAATGTCGGCTAATTTAGTGGATCTTCGGTAAAAAATACATCGTTTTTCAGTGCCTTTATTTTTTCCACAAACCAGGCTAGTGCCTTGCCTTTATTCTCTTTTCGCCATGCTGCACACATGTCATGATTTCTGTTGTCAGGTTTTTCCAGCGTTAACGCCACCAATTGTCCGCTCTTTAATTGTTGCTGTATACGATGAACAGGCAAATAGCCGACTCCTAAGCCAAGTAGCTGAACTTCTATTTTTTGGTCAATACTGGGCACCGTAATACGCGGCTGGCCATCGAGTAAGCCTGCTGAACGTGCTGCTAGCTCTCTTGAACTATCTGCAACCACCACTGAGGGATATTTTTTAATCACTGTATTACTTAAAGGTTGTTGCTCTTGGCAAAGAGGGTGATCTTTAGCGACTGCAAAAATAAACTCAATGTCACCTATCGGATGAATATTAAAACTGTTGTCACGAGCAGTGCCCGCAGCACCAATAACGAGATCACATCGCCCCGCACTTAGCGCATCCCAGGTACCACCAAATACCTCTTCAGTGACTTTAATATCTATCCATGGGTGCGAAATCTGAAATTGTGCAATCAGTGAATAGATCGGCTGAAAGTGTAAAATACTATCGACAGCGATGCGTAACTCTAACTCCCAACCACTGGCACTCTGTTTAGCCATGTAGGTGAGTTCATCGGTGGCCTGTAAAATAAGTCGGCCCTGTTCAACAATTAAGTTGCCTACGGCAGTTAATTCCGCCTTGCGTTTACTGCGATCAAACAGCGCAATATCTAAATCCTCTTCAAGCTTATTGACGGTATAAGAGATCGCTGAAGGCACACGAAATAATTCATCGGCGGCAGCTGCAAAACTTTTTTTACGTTCAATGGCATCAAGCACCTTTAATGCATCTAGTGTGATAGGAGAATTCATTAGTTCAATCCTTTTGAATTGGTTGGTCAGTTATTACCGTTATTCATTCTTTTGGCTATTAAATATAATAGCTCCAACATTCAAAAACAATGAACTGAAGAGAATAAAATGTCTACATTACTACTGAATAAATTAACTACATCTAACCCGCACTGGTCATCGTTAGTATTGCGAATTCCAGTCGGTCTTATCTTTATGGCTCACGGTGCACAAAAATTATTCGCTTGGTTTGGTGGATATGGCCTAGAGGGTACGGGTCAGTGGATGGAATCAATTGGATTAGGCCCTGGTTATTTAATGGCATTAATGGCTGGCAGCGCAGAATTTTTTGGTGGGTTACTCCTCATTATCGGCTTGCTAACGCGGCCTACTGCACTTGTTTTAGCGTTTACCATGATCGTTGCTATTTTGACAGTGCATTTAGAAAACGGTTTATTTATGAGCAACAACGGTTACGAATTCGGCTTATCGTTAATTATCATTAGTCTTGCATTAATGTTGCAAGGTGGCGGACGTTTATCACTCGATAATATTATTGCCGACCGCACTCAATAGTATTGCTAACTAATACATCATTATTATACGCCCGGCACAGGGCTCTTTATAAACAGTGGAGTAAATCATGGGTTTAATCGTCAATGGTAAGTGGGTCGATCAATGGTATGACACAGAAAGTAGTAAAGGTGAATTTCAGCGTCAGGAGAGTCGCTTTAGACACACTATTTCAGCTGACGGCCCTTTTAAGCCTGAAGCCGGACGCTATCATCTGTATGTATCGCTGGCATGTCCTTGGGCACACCGCACGCTTATTTTCCGTCAATTAAAACAACTACAAGATATTATTACTGTCAGCGTGGTTAGGCCTGAAATGAGAGAAAATGGTTGGGAGTTTGGCGATGCGGATAGTGAATATACGGATTCACTGTTTGAAAGTGAATTTATGTATGAACTCTATTTAAAAGCTGCACCCGATTATCAAGGCCGCGTAACAGTGCCTGTTTTATGGGACAAACAAACTAATAAAATCGTTAACAACGAATCAAGTGAGATCATACGCATCTTTAATACTGCTTTTAACGACTTAACAGGTAATACAGATGATTATTACCCAGCAGCGTTACATAGTGAAATTGATACGATTAATGAGCGAATTTATCACCAAATAAATAATGGTGTATACCGTGCCGGTTTTGCAACCACTCAAGCGGCTTATGAAGCAGCTTACGATGAACTTTTTACAAGTTTAGACTGGCTCGAGGGGCACCTTGGTGAACACCGTTATTTGGTGGGCGAGTCTTTAACTGAAGCTGATTGGCGTTTATTTACTACCTTGCTTCGTTTTGATGCAGTTTACCATGGCCATTTTAAATGTAACCGTAACCGATTAAGTGAATTTCATAATATTAGCAATTACGTACGAGAGCTTTACCAGTTTGGGTCTGTGGCAGAAACAGTGGATTTGCCTTATACAAAAATTCATTACTACGCGAGCCATGACACCATTAACCCAACGTTGATTGTGCCAAAAGGGCCAGAGTTAGACTTCACTGTCAAGCATGATAGAGAAGCGCTTTCAACAAATAGTCAACGAGGATAACAACATGATCAAACATTACCCTTTTGATGAACTAGGTAAAGCGAGTCATGGTTGGTTAACCTCTAGCCACCACTTTAGTTTTGCAGATTATTACAATCCTGCGCGTATGGGGTTTGGTACGCTGAGAGTGATTAATGATGATTGGGTTAAACCAAACACAGGCTTCCCAACACATGCACACCGTAATATGGAAATTATTAGCTTTATTCGCAGTGGCGCCATCACACATAAAGATAGTAAAGGTAATAAGGGGCTAACACCTGTAGGTGAAGTTCAGGTGATGAGTGCTGGGACTGGCATCAGTCATTCTGAATATAACTTAAGCAAAGAGCCACTGACTTTTTACCAGATTTGGATTGAGCCTAATAAACATAATGTAGAACCTCGATGGGAAAGTAACCTCTATTCTAAGGACGGTGATAATAACGAGCTACCACTAATAGTCTCGGGCTACCCTGAAGATAAAAACGAAGCATTATACATAAACCAACTTGCCCGAATTTATGGAGGGAAACTGAAAAAAGGTGTTCAATATATTCAAAATATTGATCATCAAATGTATGTGTTAGCATCATCCGGGAAAATTAAAGTGAGCGATAACCAAACGTCTATAGTGATGCATAAAGGCGACGGAGCAGAGGTTACGGAGCAAAAGCTAATCACGATTGAGGTACTAGAGGACAGTGAGTTCATTTTGATCGATTCTCCTGCTCATTAAGCTGATTCCGAGAGGTGAGAGCGATCCATTCAGTTCTCAGCAAATTTTATTCAACTTGCTTACCTTTCGCAGCAAGATTTGAATTACTCATCGCTTGTTGTAGCCCTGTCATCGTACCTAATCAGAATCGAGAGGCGTTATACTCAAGGTCATACGAACGTTAAACCTTGAAGCTAAAATACAACTCGTTTTTGTCTAGAAATGTCTGGTACTTTATGACTTAGCTTATGGTTGTTGATGAAGTCTAGATTGTTTAGGGAAGACTGTCTTTCTTCCCAACATAAACATTTTTTCAAATGTTAAACTCGGATCGCAGATAGGCTCATTTATTCTGAGCCGCTCTCTACGGATTTCCCCTTCAACAGTTTACGCATCCACATTCTGTTTGGGTTTAACAGTGCGATGAAGTCAGTGCTTATTGGCATCACTTCTCCACAAATTTGAGCGGCTAGCGCTTCAGCCGCTAAAAGACCTGAACTTAATCCTCTAGAGCCCAATCCGCCTAATAAATAGAGTCCGTTATGAACGGGGGCGGCATTACTTTGCCAAAATTTTCTACTTTCTGGTGTGAGCTGATGTTTATCGTAGAGCGCCATAATGGTCTCTAGATCGGGAACGGGCCCCATCATCGGTGCGTGATCGCGAGTTACCATCCGCACGCCGACTCGGGCGCTGTGCTTGGATATATCGATATCACGATTCCAGTCCTTATTTAAATAACTCTGTTGGATCTTGTGTAAGTTATCAACTTGCTCTTGCGGACTATAATCCAAATTGGCAGCATCTTTGATATAACTGGCGCCTAAACAATGTAGGGCGTCATTCATCGGGGTCATATAGCCATTAGCACACAAAACCGTGCTTAGTTTAGACAATTTTGCTCTCGTTGGCGCATGGCTGACTTGACCTCTAAACCCGGTAACTTGTAGATGCTTAGTCTGTTCAAACCGAGTGAGTGACTTACCGTTGGCTACCACCACTGTTTTGTATGGGCCTAAACGTTGTTTATTACTGACTAAAAACCAGCCAGCATCACTTTTTTCAAGTGCTGTTATTTGGGTGTTTAAATGGATTGATACATCCGATAATCGGCTTGCTTGTTCAAGTGATGCTCTGCAGAGGTCTTGCGGCGCAACCCAACCGCCTAATGGATAGAATATTCCAGTTTCGTCAATGTCTATACCAGCTAGCTCACTCGATTGCTGTGCAGTAACGGCGTGTGCAATATTAACGCACCAATGGTGACCGTTAACAATTTTCAGCACCCGTTTTCTGCTACGCTCATCATGACCTGTGTGCAACACACCACAAAGATCAAAGTCGATTGCATGATTTTGATTGGAGAGTGAAGTTAATCGATGCAAGCTAAAAAGATAGGCCTGTTGAAAATACTGACTTAAGGTATTGTTATCAGGCGTGAGTAGTGGATAAATAGCCCCTTGTCTGTTGCCTGATGCAGCTTGGGCTAAATCACTGTCTTCACAAAATACTGCGGTTTTTTGTTTACGCTCAGCGAGCGACAACACTAAGCTTGCGCAAGCAATGCCGCCGCCAATGACAGCTATTTCATCAGCGCTATTGACTGCATGAATAGGATAGGGGGCTTGTTGACTTAATTGTTGTGCTCTAAGTGCTTGACGCTCCATCAGAGGCACATTATCGGTGTTGCTTGAATTTAAACCGTTAAAACCGACCAATTGACTCAGTTTGTATAGTTCTTGTTGAATATCGACCGGTAACTTATCTGAGATTAAGCAATCGCAGCTATCGTTACTGTGTTTGGCCATTTGCCAGAAGAGGGTCTCTTCAATGCTGTGTAAATTGATTGCGGCGGCGCAAATCCAATGCGCTATTAAATGTGTGCTGCTAACGGAGATCTGACGTAATTGCTGTTCATAATGACCAAGATGAAAATCAATGATTAGGGCACCTTGGTTTAATTTGACACGCTGACAACCTTCGATAGCCACAAGCTGAGTTTCGGGACGAGTCTGCAACAGATCTCTACATGCTTGCGATGAAAATAGTTGCTCAATATGCTCATCAATAGCGCAAAATATTTTAACTGTTAACCTGGATTTTGATGCAGATTGATACTCAATGAGATCCGTTATTGTGCTTACTGAGTCCAATCCGAGTATGGCTATGACGGCGTCTTTAGTGTTTTTAATGGCTAAGATAGACTGAATAATTTTACTCACTGTCATGATTACGTCTTTAATGTTAAATTAAACCCTCATAAAAACAGGGTAGGATTTGCTGAACTTGGGTTAAATTGTACATTTTAATCCTACAATTTAGGCAAGGATTTTACTCAATATCCCATATTAGGCATTATTTTTGTGTTCTTTATGGAAAGCTGACCACTTAAATGGAATAAAAGCGCTACCATTGGCTCAGCAAAATGGGTACTACCTGTATAGAATGGATCATTAATAATGAAAAGAGTCGTGATCACCGGACTTGGCGTTGTCTCAAGCATCGGTAATAACAAGCAAGAAGTCACTGAATCATTGAAAGCGGGTCGTAGTGGTATTACTCACTCCGATCAGTTTGAAGAAATGAAGCTGCGCAGCCATGTTTGGGGCGATATCAAGTTAGATCCTAAAGAGCACATTGATCGTAAAGCACTTCGTTTTATGGGCAATGCTGCGGCATACGCTTATATTGCAATGGCAGAAGCGATTAAAGATGCGGGTCTAACTGAAGAACAATATTCAGATCCTCGGGTCGGTATTATTGCGGGTACGGGTGGAGCATCTTCAGCCAACCAAGTACAAGCAGCTGATATTTTGCGAGAAAAAGGTGTGAAGCGCGTTGGGCCGTATATTGTGCCGCGCATCATGTCGAGCACAGCAAGTGCTTGTCTTGCAACACCATTTAAAATTAAAGGCATGAACTATTCAATTAGTTCTGCTTGTGCAACTAGCGCACATTGTATTGGCCATGCGGCTGAGCTTATCCAAATGGGTAAGCAAGACATGGTGTTTGCTGGTGGCTCAGAAGAGGTCGATTGGACGCTGACAATGGGCTTCGACGCGATGGGTGCATTGTCAACTAAGTACAATGATACACCTGAGAAAGCGTCACGCACATATGACGCAGACCGCGATGGTTTTGTTATCTCTGGTGGCGGCGGAATCGTTGTCGTTGAAGAGCTAGAACACGCGCTTGCACGTGGTGCAAAAATATACGCAGAAATTGTTGGTTATGGCGCATCATCAGATGGTTATGACATGGTTGCTCCATCAGGTGAGGGCGCTGTACGTTGTATGCAGATGGCTTTAGCTGATGTTGATACCCCAATCGATTATATCAACACACACGGCACTTCAACGCCTGTTGGTGATATGCGTGAGCTTGAAGCATTACGTGAAACATTTGGTGAAGATTTACCTCCAATTGCATCAACTAAGTCTTTGACTGGTCATGCACTCGGTGCTGCGGGTGCTCATGAGGCTATCTACAGTATGATCATGATGGAAGAAGGCTTTATTGCACCAAGCATCAATATCGATACCCTAGACGAAAAAGCAGCTGGTATGCCAGTAGTGACTGAATACCGTGAAGCTGAGCTGAACACTGTGATGAGTAACAGCTTTGGTTTTGGTGGCACAAACGCAACTTTGGTTATGCGAAAGTATAAGTAAGCCAAAGGTTGTCATCTAAAAAGGAAGCTTAGGCTTCCTTTTTTTGTATCCGACTTTTATGAAACTCAACAAGCAGTCGTTTATTATTGCGATGTCCAATCTCATTGGACTTGCTAACACGTTGTCCTCGTCGTCTATCCATAAACCGAGTAAGACTAACGGCCAGTATAGTGTCTAATGCATCAACGATGCGAGCAATGAGCCAACAGTGCATATGAGATGAATACTTGACTGACGTCCTCAATAATCTACCATTACGCTGTTGTTGATATTGAATTGCTCATATGAAGAGGCTCGAAATTTAGCACCCAGCAAGATGGTTAATCTTAGTGCGCTGTAAACTGCTTATGACATGCGGTGCTGACTCATTTACGGCAGCCTTCTTGAAACCTGCCACTCATCCAAAGTATGCTTTGGATGAGTGGCACTGAGCGAAGATACAATCTATGTGGGTGACACTTCACTCTTGGTCATTACGCGATGAGTTTTTTGGTTGGCAGCACATCTCCAATGACAAAGTTTAACAGATCCTCTTTTGATAGTTCATCAAGCCCGAGTGATGCTAATGTTCTGCCTTCTGCAAAAAAGTCTCTTGTTAAAATCCCGCCACACATCTCAATCAAACGGTTACATTCAGGCATATTAATCCCTAATTTGTCACCTAATGATGATAACAAAACTAGCCCCATAGGCACATCTTCAGTTACGTAGCGGTTATCGAAACTATACGGTCCAGGAGGCGATGAAATTTTATAACTTTCAAAAACGGCTTTAGGATTTTGGTTAAGATCTTCTTCATTCCTAAATAAACAGGCTTTTAGATAGGGGATAGGTTCACAGCCCAAGGCTGTTAACACCGCCATTTTTTCAGCGTCTAATTTGTCAATCATCAACCATGCCATTTCAGTTGAAAGCGCATCCCGGTACATATAGGGGACTTCATCAGGATGATGTTTTGCACAATACTCAAGCATTGGATACATCACATACAAGCCTATTGTGTGAACAATGATATTGGGATTATGCAGTGCTGATTCAAATATATGCTTTCGAACGCTGTTCATTTCAATGTCGTAGGCCGGGAATAAGCGCGATGCTATGGTCATGCCTTCAGCTGTTCTTGTGGCGGGGAAAAACGATAGTGAGTTTCTAGCATTTTTGAACAAGACTTTCACTGTGCCAGGTGCAACAATTCTTGCATCGTTAGGAGTCGATTCTCCTTCGGCAAAGATAGGGTTATTGGTGCAATATTTTTTATAAAAGATACTACCAGCGTATCCAGGTATTAAGATAACAAGCTGATCATCCTGAAAATACTTTGCGATTCTTTCTGCTAAAGCTGGATGGTATGTGGTTTGAATAAAAACCATTACAACATCAGCTCCGTTAATCGCTTCTTTGGGATCTCGAGTAATCAATTCCAGTGGTTGAAAAGTTTTTTCGGCATCATCAGCGCTATCGGTAAAATGGCCATTTTTGGTGTTATCGATACAGTATATGCCCTTGTTTTTGACCATTGCTTCAAAATGATCATCATGAGTAATACGATTCGAAGTTTTCAGTAGTGTTACTTTATGTCCTGCCTCAGCAGCCATAAACGCACAAGCAGAACCTGCATTGCCTGCTCCAACTATGGTGATTTTCATTTTATTCCTTTGTCTTTATGTTTTTATTCAAGATGTTATTAAATTTAAGCCTCTTGAAAATATAAGCCCTTGGAAATATGAAAGCATGGAGATGTGGAAACATGGAGCTGTGGAAACATGGAGATGTGGAAACATGGAGATGTGGAAACATGGAGATGTGGAAACATGGAGATGTGGAAACATGGAGATGTGGAAACATGGAGCCGTGGAAACATGGAGCTGTGGAAACATGGATGTATCAATCTTCTATGATACTAATTAGTATGGTCATCAAGCTAACCAACGAATTTTAACTATTGAGTTGTTGATTTTACGGGGGATATTATAGCTTATATGAGCGCCACCCTGTCAGGATAGTTGTCTGTTTTTTGAGTTATGTTAGCAAGATAAGTCGGCGGAGGATGTTTTTGTAGGTTTAAATGTTGTAAAGGAATATGGCAAGTATCAAATCTAACTTTTTAATCTTATGTTGCCACTTGTGAGGGGGTTTGTAATTAAGGTGTAAGAATGTATAACAAGTTAAATCCCAAGAAATACAGGTTCACAGCATATTTTACCGTGCTATCCAAATTTGATCTCATATAGCGAATGTTTCACCAAAGCTTCAGACTGTGCAAGCGATATCTGAGGTGGCTAAGGTATATTGAACCAATCAACCAATCAACCAATCAACCAATCAACCAGTCAACCAACCAATCAATCAGTTGATTAGTCAACAAGCGAAACTCGGAACAAGTCGCGCCTTATTTCCTAGCGTAATCGGCTCGTTGGGAGTTAATTCGCAAGAAAAGTAATCGAATAGTGGTATTTAGCCGTATAGGGAACTAACAGACCTGATTGAGACTCGTAAATGTTTTCTATATTTAAATCAAATCCAACAAAAAAATTGAATAAACTTCTCTCTATAAAACTTGAACAAGCTATGCATGCTCAAAGAAATGGAGACATAAAAAGTTATTCTCAACTGAGTTATGAAGCAGACCAAATAGATAAACAAATATCACTAATAGAAAGAGAAAAATAGCGAGTAAACAATGAGTAAACTGTAGATTACCATATGCTGATATGACCTATTTCATTTCGCCATCTTCTCTATTTCGGTATAACGTTAAGATAGAAAGTTCGGAGCTACCCCTTCGGCTTTGCTATTTTTACCCTTTAGCGAGGTTAAAGAGATAGACAGCGTAACTGTATTACTACAGATGTTGAGCCGTTACTGTGTGACTCAGAAAAATAGCATTTTTATCAGTGCTGTTGACTCCTTTTAGCCGTTCGGCAGCTCTCCTAATATTTAGCTTGAATAATGACGATATTAATAACCTTTTAACGTGGCTAAACCAAACCTTCTGTGTTTGTTGTCACTTTCTCGGGTGTTGGTAATGCTTATGATTTTCTGTGTCAACCTTCTGAGCGTAACGTAACGTAACTGAGCTGAGAAAGGCTATCGGGAATAAGCTAAACCAGTCAATTAAGGGTTTTGGTAAAACATGTCTGAAAATACCTTCGGCTCGATATTCAAGTTGCAACCATCTTGCTAGAATGCACTCCTTACGGATTCAGCACACGTTTTAGGAACCATTATGAAGATCCTTGCCGATGAAAACATGCCTTATGTTCAACAGCTATTTGGCCATTTAGGCACCATAGAAACCGTTAATGGCCGAGAGTTAACTGCAGAGCAAGTTAATAACGTGGATATATTGTTGGTGCGTTCGGTTACTCAGGTGAATCAAGCATTACTCGCAGGGAATAACCAACTTAAGTTTGTCGGTAGCGCAACAATTGGCACTGACCATATTGATTTAGACTACCTTGCCAGCCGTAATATTCCATTCTCCAATGCGCCTGGCTGCAATGCGACTGCCGTTGGTGAGTTTGCTTTTATAGCCATGTTAGAACTTGCCCAGCGCTTTAAAAGTCCTTTAAAAGGTAAAGTGGTAGGGATTGTTGGCGCAGGGAATACCGGTACTGCCGTTGCCAAGTGTCTAGAAGCTTATGGGATTGAAGTATTGCTTTGTGATCCTGTACTCGAAGCAAAAGGCGACCCTCGCAGTTTTGTTTCTTTAAACTTCCTCATTGATAAATGCGATGTGATTAGTTTGCATACGCCGATTACTAAAACGGGTGAACATAAAACATGGTATCTATTCGATGAGGCTCGTTTAAATCGTTTGCGTGAAAACACTTGGCTGCTTAACTGCTGTCGCGGTGAGGTGATTGATAATCGTGCGTTACTTAAGTTTAAACAGCAACGAGATGACATAAAAGTTGTACTTGATGTGTGGGAAGGTGAACCTCATCCAATGCCCGAGCTGGTGCCTTATATCGAATTTTGCACCCCGCACATTGCCGGTTACTCATTAGAGGGTAAAGCGCGTGGGACTTACATGCTGTATCAGCAGGTGGCTAAGGTACTAAACATTAAGGGTGAAAATAAGATGGACGCCTTGTTACCCGCATTGTGGAGTGAACAAGTGACAGTGACTGAAATCGCTACCGAAAGAGCGTTATTACAGCTGGCGAGATTTGTATATGATTTGCGCGATGATGATGAGTTATTCAGAAAAAACTTTCTTAATAACCTGGGGTTTGATCATATGAGAAAAAATCACAAGCATAGACGTGAATTTAGCGCATTAAAGGTAAGCAATATGGGACAAACTAATGTAAATTGGTTATCCAATTTAGGGTTTTCAGGAGTCGGGCTGTAATTATGTCGCAGGAATATAATGTTGTCGTATTAGGTGCATCGGGCGCAGTGGGTCAAGTTATCATTGAGATCCTCGAAGAGCGTAATTTTCCGGTTGCAAAGTTGTACCCTCTAGCCAGCAGTCGCAGCGCCGGTAATACGGTCAGCTTCCATGGTAAACAGGTCGAAATTTTGGACGTGGATACCTTTGATTGGTCGAAAGCTCAGATCGGTTTCTTCTCCGCGGGTGGTGATGTGTCTGAAAAGTGGGCGCCAATTGCTGCAGAGCAAGGCTGTGTTGTTATCGATAACACATCGCACTTTAGATATGACATTGATGTGCCACTTGTTATCCCTGAAGTTAACCCAGAAGCGATTGCCGACTTTAGAAATCGCAATATTATTGCGAATCCTAACTGTTCAACGATTCAAATGTTGGTTGCACTTAAACCGATCCATGATGCTTTCGGGATCTCGCGTATTAATGTCGCGACATATCAGTCTGTATCAGGTTCAGGTAAGAAGTCAGTAGAAGAGCTAGCGACGCAGTGTTCTAAGTTACTGCAAGGTCTGCCTGTTGAACCGAAAACCTATTCAAAACAAATTGCGTTTAACGTATTGCCGCAAATTGATAAGTTTATGGACAATGGCTACACCAAAGAAGAGATGAAAATGGTGTGGGAAACGCAAAAGATCTTCGGTGATGAAAATATCGTAGTGAACCCAACAGCAGTGCGTGTACCAGTATTTTACGGTCACTCAGAAGCTATCCATCTTGAAACACTACAACCTGTCGATGCTGAAGAGGTTAAAGAAGTGTTGCGCGGTGCTCCTGGCGTTGAACTGTTTGAGTCTGATGAAGATTATCCGACTGCAGTCACCGATGGTGCGGGCTCAGATCCTGTTTATGTTGGTCGAGTCAGAAAAGATATTTCTCACGACAATGGCATAAACCTTTGGGTTGTCTCTGATAATATTCGTAAAGGCGCTGCCTTAAACAGCGTACAAATTGCAGAAGTGCTTATCAGAGATTATTATTAATCTGATCCTGCATTGAACATAATTGTTTAAAAAGCCCGCACTATGCGGGCTTTTTATGTTTTAGAGTTGTGAACAGTAGCAGGGCAACTTAATCTAGTTTATAGTAATCTCAATAAATACAATTGCCTAAAGCTTGTCACTAAACAGTGGCTCCTACGCTTCAAAGGGAAGGATTGATGAATTTTCGCACTTCACATCTTGTTGGCATTTTTGCCGTCGTTTTAACTGTCTTAACTGTTGGCCCTTCGATTAATTTTGCAGTCGCAGAATCATTAAAGATCACCGGCCCTGAAGGCCAAGTTCAGTCGGTCAAGCGACAATATGGTCCTACTACATCATCTGATACCTTTTGGAGTATCGCGCAGGCTGTAAAACCGGATAATAGCGTAACGGTTTATCAAGTGATGTCGGCACTATTCGATGCTAACCCTCACGCCTTTAGCGGAAAGAATTATAATAGCTTAGAACGCGGAATGATCTTACTGGTGCCGTCAAAAGACGTCATGCAGCAGGTATCAACAACAGATGCTAAAAAACGTGCTGAATATAACGATCGTGGTTGGTCGTCAACGGCGCAAACGAAAGAGAAACCCACCGAGAGCATAGTTAAGCAACGGGTTACCCCGGCCGTCAAACCTGTCATCAAAGCAATTAAAACACCCACTGAAATTAAATCGCTCAGTGATAAACTTGAGCAAGCAGAAGCACTTAATTTAGCACTGACAGATGAATTGGCTCGGGCTACAGATGAAATTACCATCAGCTCAACTGATACTGAATCCTTTCAGGAAAAGATCTCAGAGTTGAAAGCAGAAAACGCACTGCTAAAGCAGGCGTTGCAAGATAAAAATTTAGAAAATGACGCGCTTAAGAGTGACGTTATTGCTAAGCAAGAAAAGATTGATTTACTGAGTCAAGAAAAAGAGCAACCAACATCAACACTTTGGCGCTCTTTGATGGATAACCCCTTGTTGCTGATCTTCGGTGCAGTGGTTCCAGCGCTTCTTATGCTCGGGATTTTCTGGATGTTTATCCGTCGCCGTAATGACAGTGACACCCCCTTGGAAGCTAATCCAGAAACCAGTGACGCTGATGTATTGACTGAGAGTGCTGCGAGCGATGAAGCGTCTGATACCGATGATAGTTTAGCAATACATTTAGATTCTGAGCAGGCTGAAAATTCAGTTGACTCAATGGATGAGATTGAACAGCCAAAGTTGAACGACTCAGCTGAATTTGTGGTTGAAGAGGCAGCAGATGAAGGGCAGTCGTTAGATGATTTGTGGGCGGAGGCGATGGGTGAGCAAGATGGCGAAGTTGAAGCCCTTGATTCACTAGAGCAACCCTCGGCAGAAAACGAAGATGACCTTGATGCCTTGTTAGCGGGTTTTGACGAAGAACCAAAAACGGTTGAAATCGCAAAAGAAGACGATCTCGATGCATTGCTAGCGGGCTTTGATGAAGACACTAAAAGTGAACCAATCGCTGATGAAGACGATCTCGACGTATTACTAGCGGGCTTTGATGAAGACACTAAAAGTGAACCAATCGCTGATGAAGACGATCTCGATGTATTACTAGCGGGCTTTGATGAAGAGACTAAAAGTGAATCAATCGCTGATGAAGACGCTCTCGATGCACTGTTAGCGGGATTTGATGAAGATAGTACCAATGAAGCGCTTAACCGCGAGCCTGAACTTGATGAACTAGACTTGCTTCTGGCGGCCAACAGCCCAGCGATAAAGGAAGACGTTACTCCTAACGATGATTTAGACTCACTGCTTGCAGAGTTTGATATCACAGCTGATGAGCAAGATACATTGGCCAATGATAGCGATATTGATGCATTGTCTGACGAAATTGCTGCTGAGCTTGAGCTGCCTTTAGAAATTGCCGCCGAGCTTGATCTTGGTGTTGATGATATAAGCGTGAATGAAGCGGACTTAGATAATGAACTGGATGCGTTACTCGCCGATTTAGACGCTCCGGTTGATGAACATGCAATTCAACTCCCGCAAGAGTCAAAAGCATTAGTTGATGATATTGCTGCAGAGTTAGCGACAGAAGTGCCAGAGCAACCCGTTGAAGAGGGTGAACTTGATAGCTTATTGGCAGAGTTTAATTTGTCAGCAACATCTGCAGATAATGTTCTTAGTGAGTTACATAGCAGCGAAGAGACCAAGAGTGTAATGACGGAGGCTGCCGATGTTGATTTCAGCTTGGATTTTGATACCTCTGCGCTAGATGGGACTGAACTTGCTGAATTCAAAAACAATGTTGAAACTGATGTCGACTCAAGCATTGATCTCAAGATAGATGTAGATGAACAGCCAGAAGCTGCAGACAACATGCTTGAGTTTACTTCTACACCGATAGAGCCAAGCGTAAAAGTTGAAAAAGACAGTGGTTTCTTTGATGATCTTAAAGGCACTAAAAAAGCTGAACCTGCAGCACTTGATTGGGATGCAGCATCCGCTGAGTTAACCAATTCGACACTAACCGATGATGAATTACTCAGTGCACTTGCTGCAACAGGGGCATCAGCTGTCGAAGGTGAAGACGAAGAGGACATTAACTCGTTTATCATCGAAGATGATAGCAAGCTAACCGTTGATCAAGCATTGGCCGCACTTGATGCTAATGAAGGAAGTGTTTCCGCGAGTCATATTCCAGAGCATGACTTAACGTCTTTCCAAAAAGATAACGGCTTTATTGATATCGATAGATTACTCAATGAAGCAGACGAAGATAGTGTAGAAACGGATCTTTATAAAGAGTTAGACGTCGACATGGGCGAGCTTGATACGTTTATGGGCAATATCTCGATGGTTGACGTTGATGATGCGGAAAACTCAATCAATGCCAAACTCGACTTAGCGCGTGCTTATATTGAAATCGATGATAATGACAGCGCTCATGCTTTGCTTAAAGAGGTTGAACTCGATGGCAATGAAAGGCAGCAAGAAGAAGCGGCAGGATTGATAAAAGAGTTAGTGTAAAATAATCAGTTAAAAACGGCGCTTAAGGCGCCTTTTTTATGCTTATCGTTTGGCACTGTTATGCTAGAATCGCCGCCTATTAAATGATTTCGTTTAGCGATACTGTCGATTAATCTTTTTGACGTTGTCGT
Source organism: Shewanella sp. GutCb (assembly GCF_002836135.1). NCBI lineage: Bacteria > Pseudomonadati > Pseudomonadota > Gammaproteobacteria > Alteromonadales > Shewanellaceae > Shewanella > Shewanella sp. GutCb. The sequence continues at coordinate 27,016 of NZ_PJBL01000009.1, forward strand.
TCAAACATAGTTGAACCGAGTTAAGAGGTGTGTGATGCGGGTTGCGTTAGGTATAGAGTATGATGGTAGTCAGTATTTCGGGTGGCAACGCCAACTCGATGTCGACTCTGTGCAAGCCCAGTTAGAGAAAGCGCTCTCTATTGTTGCGAATGAACCTATTACGGTCCAATGTGCGGGAAGAACGGATACTGGCGTGCATGCAACTGGCCAAGTGGTGCATTTTGAAACGAATGCTATCCGCAAAGATACAGCTTGGACATTAGGGGTAAATGTTAATTTACCTGATAATGTCGCAGTGCGTTGGGTAAAAGTCGTGGACGACGAGTTTCATGCTCGTTTTTCGGCGACCGCAAGACGCTACCGCTATATGATTTATAACCACCAATTACGTCCGGGCATTTTAAGAAGTGGCGTTAGCCATTACCGTGGCGAAATTGATGAGAACAAGATGCACCAAGCGGCGCAGCTATTTGTCGGTGAACATGACTTTACTAGTTTTAGAGCACTTCAATGCCAGTCAAAAACACCATTTCGCAAAGTACATGAAGTGAATGTGACTCGCCAAGGTATGTATATCTGTGTTGATATCAAAGCCAATGCCTTCTTACATCACATGGTACGTAATATTGTTGGCACCTTACTTGAGATTGGTAAAGGTAAGCAGCAAGCTGAATGGGTTAATACCTTGCTCGCATTGAAAGACAGATCCAAAGCAGCAGCCACAGCAAAACCTAATGGTTTGTATCTGGTTGATGTGACTTATCCGGACCAATTCGAATTGCCTAAGTTGGCCCTAGGCCCGCTATTTATGTTGGACTAACGCTGTGATTGAATCCATGAAGCCTCTAGCCCCCAAAGCACAAGCCTCATTGAAATATTGGCTCGATTATCTGTTGGCGATTCATCCAACTGAAATCGATATGGGTCTTGAACGCGTATCTGAGGTCGCGACACGTCTAAGACTCACAGAACTGGGGACGACTAAGGTTGTTACCGTTGCGGGTACTAATGGCAAGGGGACGACCTGCGCCATGATAGAAGCGGCGTTGCAGCAGACGGGTAAAACGGTAGGGGTATACAGCTCACCCCATTTACTCAAATACAATGAGCGAGTTAGGATCAATGGCATTGATGCCACAGATGAAGCACTTGTTAGTGCATTTGAAGCTATCGAAGCCGCTCGTGCTGAGATTTCGTTAAGTTTCTTTGAATACGCAACACTCGCAGGACTGGTGCTGTTTAAGCGTGAACATCTCGATGTGATTTTACTCGAAGTGGGCTTAGGCGGACGACTCGATGCGACTAACATTATTGACGCCGATATTAGCGTCGTCACCTCGATAGACCTTGACCATCAAGAGTATTTAGGCGACACGCGCGCATTAGTGGCAGCCGAAAAAGCAGGTATATTTAGAGCGGGGCGACCTGCAATTGTGGGTGAGCCAGATTGCCCGTCAACCCTGATTGACTATGCACAAAGCATTTCGGCCGACCTGTACCGCGTTGGTCATGAGTTTAGTTATCAGTGTGATGAATCAGATTGGCACTATAGCGGTCAACTTTTCGAATTGAGTTCCTTGCCATTGCCAACGTTACCGCAACCCAATGCAGCAACTGCCATTGCGGTACTAGAGCATTTATGTCCTGAAATCGATAAAGCTTATATTGCTGATGCTGTCGGCAAGACTCAGCTTGCTGGGCGTTTAGAGCATGTCTGTGATAAGCCATCAGTGATGGTTGATGTGGCACACAATCCTCATGCCGCAAAGTATTTACGTTCTCGATTAAAAAAAATCAATAAGCAGCGCTTATTTGCTATTTGTGGCATGTTAAAGGATAAAGATGCTTTAGCTGTATTGGCTGAGTTGTCATTAGACATCACGCATTGGTATCTTATTGATTTAAATGTTGCACGTGGCTCAACGGCGTTGGCGTTAAAAGCGTTGTTACCCGCCGATAGCCAAGCGAGTTGCTTTGCGAATATAAGCGCGGCCTGGGATGCTGTTAAACAAGATGCTAAAGCCGACGATATGGTTATTGTGTTCGGTTCATTTTACACCGTGGCCGGTTTTAAAGAGTTACTAAAGGGAGAGAGTTTTGTCTAGTCATTTTCAAAATCGTCTAGTAGGTGTGATTGTCATTGTCGCGTTAGGAGTCATTTTTTTACCCGATATTCTTGACGGTAAAAAACAGCGTCAAGAAGAACAGTTTGCCGAGATCCCGTTACGACCTAAGGTCGAAGACGCAGCGTTACCGCAGCAAACCATTGGAACGTTAGAGCTCAATAATGAAGTGTCAGCGACTTCAAATGGTGATGACAGCTGGCAAATTGAGCCAGCACAAAAACAAGATCAAATAGCGGTTGCCGTTGAGCCTAAAACGGAGACAAAAAAAGCCGTTGTCAAAGCGGAAAGCTCCGTTGCCACAGCGAGTAAAAAAGTGGCGGCGTCTAACGCCAGTGCGTGGACAATTCAGCTGGGTAGTTTTAACAATGCCGCTAATGTACAGGCTTTAGTTAAACGCTTACGTAGCAAGGGCTTGACCGCTTATACCTTGCCGACGAAACCCATTGATGGCCAGCTAACCAAAGTGTTTGTTGGACCGAATATTTCAAAAGAAAAATTAGTCGTAATGCAGGCTGATATTGAAAAGCTGACGAAGTTGAAAGGCCGCATCGTGGCGTACAACCCCGTCGAAAAATAACAAGGTGTGATTGTCCTTATCCGAGAAATAGTTATTTCGTGCCTAAAGCGTGTGAAATAACTCTGTCTCTGTTAGAATCGCGCCGTCTTAACCCCTATGCCGGATATACTCTTCAATGGTTTGGATTGATTACGCCATAATAATCGTTATTGGACTGTCTACGTTGATCAGTTTAGTACGAGGCTTTGTAATAGAGGCGATGTCTCTCGTCGTGTGGTTTTCCGCATTTTTCATCGCCAGTCAGTTTTACCTCAAACTCGCCACTTATCTTACTCAGATACAAGATGAACTCGTTCGTAATGGCGTCGCAGTCGCTATTCTATTTGTCTCAACACTCATTCTGGGTGCATTAGTTAACTATTTAATTGGCCAATTGGTCTCAAAGACCGGTTTGTCTGGCACTGATAGAGTGCTTGGCTTGTGTTTTGGTGCGCTTCGAGGCGCACTCATCGTAAGCGCAATACTATTTTTCTTGGATGCTTTTACCGGAGCGCCCAATGCAGATTGGTGGCAGAGTTCAACGCTTGTGCCCGAATTTGGAGTTGTGATCCAGTGGTTCTTTGACTACCTGGAAAATACCTCAAGCTTTGTACCTAAAATATAAAATGCACTAAAGCATTATTTGGCCTTTAGCTAAGTTAAAGCTTAACTAAAGCAAAAATATTTAAATAATAGAACATCTTACAATGAGGAAGCTTACCCATGTGTGGTATTGTCGGAATAGTTGGTCAGTCATCGGTTAATCAAACCATTTATGATGCATTGACCGTGCTTCAGCATCGTGGACAGGATGCTGCTGGCATTGTGACCGTAGACGGCTACGCGTTTAGATTGCGTAAAGCCAATGGTTTGGTCAAAGACGTATTTGAGCCAAAGCATATGCAACGCTTGCAGGGAAATGCAGGTATCGGTCATGTGCGTTACCCTACGGCAGGGAGCTCTAGTGCATCTGAAGCTCAGCCATTTTATGTTAACTCACCTTTTGGTATTTCATTAGCGCATAACGGTAACTTAACCAATACGGTTGAGCTGCATGAGCGTCTTCTCAAGCAACGTCGCCATGTTAATACGACTTCTGATTCAGAAGTGTTATTAAACTTGATTGCCGATGAGTTGCAACATACTACAACGCAACATCTCACTTCTGATGAAGTGTTCAATGCGATCACTAAAGTACATGAGCTTACACGTGGTGCTTATGCTGTCGTCGCTATGGTCATCGGCCAAGGTTTAATGGCATTTAGAGACCCATTTGGCATTCGACCATTAGTGATTGGTAAGCATGAAACTGAAACCGGTACTGAGTACATGGTTGCTTCTGAAAGCGTTGCGCTGGATGCGGTTGGTTTCGAGTTTATGCGCGATGTAGCACCTGGTGAAGCGGTTTACATTACCCTAGAAGGTGAGTTGTTTACCCGTCAATGTGCGCATACTCCAAGCTATGCACCGTGTATTTTCGAATTTGTCTATTTCGCGCGTCCTGACTCCACTATTGATAATGTTTCTGTGTATAGCAGCCGTGTTAACATGGGGACTATGCTGGGCGAGAAGATCAAGAAAGAGTGGGAAGATCATGATATTGATGTGGTTATACCCATCCCGGAAACATCTTGTGATATTGCACTAGAAATCGCACGTAATATGGACCTTCCATATCGTCAAGGCTTCGTAAAGAACCGTTATATCGGTCGTACCTTTATTATGCCAGGGCAACAAGAGCGTAAGAAGTCGGTTCGTCGTAAATTAAATGCGATTAAAGCCGAATTCAAAGATAAGAACGTATTGCTGGTTGATGACTCTATTGTTCGTGGTACAACCTCTGAGCAGATCATTCAGATGGCACGCGATGCTGGCGCTAAGAAAGTATACTTTGCTTCTGCGGCACCAGAAATTCGTTTCCCTAACGTTTACGGAATCGATATGCCGACCACTAACGAGCTTATTGCTCACGGTCGTGATGTTGAAGAGATCACTAAGCTAATTGGCGCAGACGGCATGATTTTCCAGTCGTTGCCTGATCTGATCGCAGCGGTGCGCCAAGAAAACCCCGCCATTAAGCGTTTTGAAACATCGGTATTCGACGGCAAATATGTCACCAATGACGTTAACCAAGAATACTTAGATTATATTACCCAGCTTCGTAACGATGATGCCAAAGCTAATCGCAGCAAAGATGTTGGTACTAACTTAGAGATGCATAACGTTTGCCATCCATAAGTTAATCTAGATCTTTGACAAAAAAGCCGAGCAATAGCTCGGCTTTTTTATGCCGTAAATAGAACTTATACCAATTGCATTAAAAGTTTGACCATTCGCGGGAATTCAAAGCCCTGTAGGCAAGATGGGGGATTGAAGCTAATCGTAATTCTCGGCTCTAGCATCCTCGGTAATTGCTCCATGCATGACTCTCGATAATTGCAGCTGCATTATTCTACCTCCGTCCATCCGTGGACTGGTACCTCCTGCACTTGACCGCCATATAGGATGGGAATGTCTTATTTTGTATGGAACAAAATAGACCATTTAGTCGTAAAGGGCTTTGCCATTTGCTTTAAACGTCGGCGCTCTGAATGGGTCAAATACTTAGTGCATTGGTATTAAAAGCTAAACAGCTGAGTTACCCAAACAGCCATCCAGCTGATAAACAACAAAGAATAGGTATTTCTGCTGAACCCATGTGCCATTTTCAAGCCAATCAGGGTGCTGATGCTGGTAAGAAAAATGACCAAACTACTCAACACTAATGGTTCGACACTCGGGCTTTGCGCTAATAGCGGGGCGCATAAGATGACCCAAGCAGTCACGAGTAGAAAGTGATAGAGCAGTAACCTGTCGAGTCTTGTTGCTGGGTTGCTTAGCGTCGTCAACATTATCGTTCCTCCGAAGTAGAGTAAAGATTAAAGCTCAAATGAGAATCGTTCGCAATAAACTTTACAATCTTTGAGCAGTTAGCTGGCTTTTTATTGCACCTATGCTCCCCTCAGGTTACAGTTACTGTTAATTTATACAGTGATAGTAAATGTACACCGATGATCTTATATATTGCAGAAAAACCCAGTCTTGGTAGAGCCATCGCCGACGTGTTACCTAAACCGTTAAAAAAAGGCGAGGGCTTTATACGTGCTGCGAACGGTGACTGTGTTTCCTGGTGCGTTGGACATTTATTAGAGCAAGCAGAGCCAGATGCGTATTCGCCAGAATATAAGTCTTGGAAGTTTGAACATCTTCCGATAGTGCCAGATGTGTGGAAGATGAAGCCAAAATATAAGATGCGTGGTCAAATAGCCGTGCTGAGAGGGCTGGTTAAAGAGGCGACTCAACTGGTGAATGCCGGCGATCCTGATAGAGAAGGCCAGCTGTTGGTCGACGAGATCATTGCTCACTTAGGCGTTAAAGGCGCTAAGTTACAGCAAGCCAAACGGCTGCTCATCAGCGACTTAAATCCCCAAGCCGTGACTCGTGCCTTAGGGCAATTACGCTCAAATCGTGAGTTTATCCCATTGTCGACTTCAGCCTTAGCGCGCTCTCGCGCTGACTGGCTTTATGGGATGAACATGACTCGGGCTTACACCATCCAAGGTCGTAAAGTCGGTTATCAAGGCGTGCTCTCCGTTGGACGAGTACAAACCCCGTTATTGGGGTTAGTGGTCAGGCGTGATGAAGAGATTAACGATTTTGTATCAAAACCATTCTATGAGGTTGTGGCGCATCTAACCACAGACGCTCAACAAGCATTTACCGCCAAATGGCAACCCAGTGAGGCGTGTGAGCCTTATATGGACGAAGATGGGCGAGTGCTATCCAAAGGCCTCGCGCAGAACGTGGTCGGGCGTATAACCGGCAAAAATGGCACGGTTGAAAAAGTCACGGCGCAAGATAAAAAATTAAATGCACCGTTGCCTTACAATCTATCCTCATTACAAATTGATGCCGCTAAACGCTTCGGCATGAGCGCTAAAACGGTACTAGATACCTGTCAGTCGTTATATGAACGTCATAAACTGATCACCTATCCTCGTTCAGACAGCCGTTATTTGCCTGCAGAGCAACACGCGATGGCGCCTAGCGTCATCGCGACGGTTAATAAAGGTGCAGCAGAGCTGACGCAAGGCATTGATGCACCCAATGCTAAACTTAAGTCAAAAGCGTGGAATGATAAAAAGGTCGATGCCCACCATGCGATAATTCCCACAGAGAAAGTCGCCAACTTAGCTAGCCTCAGTCCAGCTGAAAAGCAGATTTATTTGCAAGTTGCGCGGCAATATTTAATGCAGTTTTATCCTGCGTATCTCTATAAAGAAACAGTGGTAGAGATTGTCATCGCCGGTGGATTATTTAAGACCAAAGCCAAACAAGAAAATGCGATAGGTTGGAAGCAGTTGCTGAAACAAGCTCAGTCTAATGCTAACAATGGCGCTAACTCTGTTGAGAAAGGTGATGACGAGGAGTTAGCCACCATACCGCCATTAACCCAGGGGCAATCGTTACTGTGCCAACGTGGAGAGTTATTGGAAAAGCAAACTCAACCCCCAAAGCACTTTACTGATGCGACGTTACTTGGTGCGATGACGGGGATAAACCGCTATGTTACCGACCCTGAAATTCGTAAGATCCTTAAAGACACCGATGGCCTGGGTACTGAAGCGACCCGTGCTGGCATAATTGAACTTCTATTTAAGCGCAGTTTTTTAGTGAGACAAGGTAAAACCATTATTGCGACGGATGTGGGCAAAGGTCTGATCAATAGTTTGCCGCTCAGTGCAACGACGCCAGATATGACGGCATTGTGGGAAAATACCTTAGATTCTATGAGCCGTAAGGAAACCCAGTATCAAGCCTTTATGCAGCCGCTTATCAGCAAATTAGATGAATTAATTACCCAAGCGGGCTCAGTGTTACCCACCGCCTTGCAAGGGGTTAAAAGCCCGACGCCGTTTAAGAAGAAGTCCTACGCGCGTAAGAGCACTAAAACAGCATCAACGCCAAAAAAAGCGGTTAATAAGCCACGCACGACTAAAAGCAAAGCTTAACCCTAGGATGGGTTTGCTGATGTTGACGGCTATCAATGCTTTAGACCGCGGTCATGTTTTTTAAATGTTTTGCCTTGAGCACTATTTACCTGAGATAAAAGCGGTTATCATCTGCCGTTAATAAGTAAGTCATTAGTTAATCTGTTTTAGCTTTTAGGAATATGGTTGTTTAACTCACATTTATCAATGCAGATGTTTCAGTCTAAATTGACACTAGTTTTATTACTGGTGGTATTTGTGTCGCAATTATTTCCCACTTGTGTAGCTGCAGACCTTCACAGCACTGAGCTTCACTATGCAGAGATGAGTCTCAGTGAGCCTCATCACTTAGAAAACAGTTTGGCGCAAGAACTGCAACAAGACTGCTGTCACACAGGCGTTAACAACTGCAGCCATATGGTCGAAGTGAGTGATCAAGATGAACATGATAACGACTTCCATACTGCTTGCCATCCTCCTGCCCAGTTGAGCTTTTTCGCCCAATCAAATGGTGTCAAAGACAAGAGTCAGTTCCTTATTAGCTATCAAGACAGAAGCTACGCGCCACCCATTCCTCCTCCGTACTGTTAATTCCTGTTCCATTTCATTAAATCAATTTTGAGTCATTAGGTCATCGAGTGTGTCGTGCGCTGTGTGCCTTTGTGTAAAACCATTTCAAGTTAACCTTTGTTTACTGATGATGGATTACCAAGGCGTTTACTAACGTACATTACCTTGCCATACCTCCGCTCAAGTCAATAAGCCAATACGCTGTTGAGCGCTGCATGTTATTGCAGTGGCAATATCTATTGACTGAATTCACAGGAGTTTAATCTCGTGATGAGATATATAAATATCTTCTTAGTGGCATGCCAACGGGCATTAGTCACTTTAGCTATCTGTTTCTTGGGCGTGTATAGCGCTCAAAGCATGGCAGCATCCAAACCACAACAACAGGATACTGATGCCACAACGGCTGACAATGGTATCCAGTTACCGTGGGCATTAGAGCAAGCCTTACTGCATAATATTTCGCTGCAAGCCTATCCATACTCGCTTCGAGCAAGTGAAGCACTCTCGCTGCAAGCAGGGATCACGCCTAACCCTGAGTTATCGGTTAATGTGGAAAACATTCTCGGTACTGGTGATATGCAAGGGGTCGACAATGCTGAGATCACCTTAGCGTTGAGCCAACTTATTGAGTTAGGGGATAAGCGCCAACGTCGCATTGATTATGCTAGTGCGAATCAAAGGCAAGAATTATCCCAGTACGAAATGCTGCGGTTAGAGGTGCTGGCGCAAACGACCGAACGCTATTACCAGTTATTGCGACTACAAGCGTTACAGCAGTGGATTGAACGTCGAATCCAACTGGAGCATAAGTCACTGCAAGCGATTCAAACCCGCGCTAAAGCGGGCGCTGTTATTCAAGCCGACGTCAGTAAAATGCAGCTGCGGTTATCGCGCTCAAAGGTGATAAAGCAACGTATTGCAGGCGACTTTAATGTCGCTAAACAAAGGCTAGCGGCAATGTGGTCGAGCGATGTTCAGTTCTCAATGGCTAATGACGAGCTTAATTCGCTGCATATACTGCCGACCGCTGCGAGTGTGCTCAATGCCATCGAAACTGCGCCGCAATATTTACAGTTGCTCAGTGTTGAACGCATGCTCATCGCCAAGCGTCGTATGGAAGAATCAAAAGCGAGTGCCGATATCACCGTTGGCGTAGGCCTTAAAAGCTACGACGGCTTTGATGACGGTGCGTTAATGGTTAACTTCTCAATGCCGCTGCAATTCTCAAACCCTAATGAAGGCAATATTCTGGCGGCTAAAGCTGAAGAAGACAAAGCCAACGAGCAACAACGCTTAGCCAGAGATCAGTTAAGACTGACCTTGTTAGAGCTGCATCAGTCTATGGTTAACAACGCCAAACAAGTGCAACAGCTCAAGGTGCAAGTGTTACCACTGGCCACACAGTTACTTTCCCACACGCAAACCGCCTACCAAACAGGACAAGCCAATGTGCTGCAGCTTGCTGATGCTCAATCTGAGCTCTTTAGTATTGAACGAGAGTTGATTGAAGCTAAAACAGCCGTTTATCTGGAGCTGTTAGCGATAGAGCGGATCACAGGGCAATCAATGACGGTTGCAAACACCAATATTAAGCCTGTTGTGGCAATGGAAAATAAATAATGAATATCAATGTTAACGCATTACAAGCAAAACTCATTGCCGCCGCAATGTCTCTATCGATACTGGCTGCGGGTGCTTTTATTCCGTTCAATGCGGCTCAAGCTAGCGGTGATCACGGCCATGAAGAAGAGGAGGATCACCATGATGATGAAGAAGGCCCACACGGTGGTCGTTTGCTCAAACATGATGACTTCGCCTTAGAAATCACCATGGCTGAATCTGGGATCCCACCAGAGATGCGGGTTTACGCTTTTTATAAAGGCAAGCCAGTGTCCCCTGAAAAGGTTGCTTTATCGGCATCGTTAACCCGTTTGGGAGGCGTTATCGACAGTGTGAGTTTTGTAGCTGAAGAGATGTACCTTGTCAGCGATAAAAGCGTCAGTGAACCACACTCTTTTGATGTTGAAATAGACGCGAGCTTCAAAGGTGAAACATATGATTTTCACTATGAGAATCATATGGGGCGAGTCACTATTAATGACCGTTTACTGGCATTGTCAGGTGTAAAAACGGGCTTCAGTGCGCCAGCAAAACTTACCTTTGTTGATAGACTTTTTGGTGTGATAGCCCCCATTTCCGATAAGCAGTTTAGTGTCTCTGCGCCCTATACCGGGGTGATTGAGCAACTTAATGTCACTATTGGCGATACCGTCGTTAAAGGCCAAGTGATTGCCACGGTTCGTAACTCAGCAACCTTACAAGGTTACGGTGTAAAAAGTCCTGCGAATGGCCAAGTGACCGCACAAATGTTAGCGGTTGGCGACAGTACTTTTAATCAAGCTCTGCTGCAAATTAGCGACCTTTCGAGCGTGTGGATTGATATGTCGGCGTTTCCAAAAAACTTAAGCAGAATCGCCTTAGGGCAGGCTGTTACGATTGGTGATGACGACCATAGTAATAGTGAAGAGGCTCACAGTGAAGGCCGTGCCAGCAGCACTATTAGTTATATTGCACCAGTAATGACCGGTGGTCATATTGCCAGAGTGCGTGCCGTTATTGCTAACCCTGAGGGCCATTGGCGTCCAGGCATGCATATTCAAGCCAACATCGAGACACGTACCAAGCAAGTGCCTTTAGCGGTGCGCGCTGATGCATTGCAAACTTTCATGGACAAACCAGCAGTGTTTGTTAAATACGGTAATACCTTCGAAGTGCGTTTGCTGACATTAGGCGAGACCGATGGCGAATTTGTTGAGGTGCTCGATGGGCTTGAGGCGAATGCCGAGTACGTCACCGAGAATAGCTATTTGTTGAAAGCTGACATCATGAAAAACGCTGCAAAGCACGTACACTAAGGACGAACTGATATGGATACAATTATCTCTTTCGCCCTCAAACGGCGATTACTGGTATTAGCAATGACACTGTTCATTGCCGCGCTGGGTGTTTATAACACCCTTAAACTGCCGATTGATGCAGTGCCTGACATTACCAACGTACAAGTACAAATTAATACGGCCATCTCTGGTTATTCACCGCTCGAATCAGAGCAGCGGCTGACCTATGTGATTGAAAATGCCATGGCTGGGATCCCAAGCCTTGACTACACCCGCTCAATTTCCCGTTATGGCTTATCGCAAGTCACGGTGATTTTTGAAGAGGGCACTGATATCTATTGGGCTCGTCAACAGATCACTGAGCGCTTGCAAGGCGTGCGCAGTGAATTGCCTGTTGAGGCAGAGCCTGCACTTGGGCCTGTGAGCAGTGGTTTAGGGGAAGTGTTTACTTACTCTATTCGTGCACTCGACGGTGCGCTAAAAGAGGACGGCAGCGAATATAACGCCGAAGACTTACGCACCATACAAGACTGGATCATTCGTCCACAGCTGGTCAAAGTTAAGGGCGTGACTGAGATTAACAGCCTCGGCGGTTATGAGCGTGAGTACCAAGTAGCGCCAGATCCGGCGAAGTTGCTGGCTTATAAAGTGACAGTCAATGATGTCATCAAGGCATTAGAGCTTAATAATCGTAATGCTGGAGCAGGTTATATCGAGCGCAGTGGTGAGCAGTGGCTCGTTCGTTCACCAGGTCAGCTCAAAGATTTGCAATCAATTCGCCAAGTGGTAGTCACCAAACGTGATGACGCTCCAGTGCGTATTGGTGATGTCGCTGAGGTCTTTTACGGTAAGCAACTACGAACAGGTGCGGCCAGCCAAGACGGCGAAGAAACCGTGCTCGGTACCGCGTTTATGTTGCTCGGCGAGAACAGCCGCGTTGTTGCCAAAGAAGTTGGCGAAAAGCTTAAACTGGTTAATGCGAGTCTGCCACAGGGTATTGTTGCTGAAGCGGTTTACGACCGCACCACTTTAGTGGATAAAGCGATAACAACAGTACAGAAAAACCTATTTGAAGGCGCTGTGTTAGTTATTGTGGTGTTGTTTGCACTGCTAGGTAACTTCCGCGCAGCCTTGATAGCGGCATTGGTTATTCCTCTGAGTATGTTGTTTGCCATTACGGGGATGACAGCTAACCGTGTTTCAGGCAACTTGATGAGCCTTGGCGCCATTGATTTCGGCATCATTGTTGATGGTGCGGTGATTATTGTTGAAAATGCGCTGCGCCGATTAGGCATGGCACAACATCAACACGGTCGATTATTAGTTCTCGAAGAGCGCATCAAGGTGGTTTTTGACGCCACTAAAGAGGTGTTCCGCCCTGCAGTATTCGGTGTGTTGATCATTATGTTGGTGTACTTGCCTATTTTTGCGCTCAATGGCGTAGAAGGTAAGATGTTCCACCCAATGGCCTTTACCGTGGTTGCAGCGCTTATTGGTGCATTACTGTTTTCAGTGACTTTTGTCCCTGCAGCAATTGCCATATTCGTTAAAGGCAAAGTGAACGAGAAAGAAAACTGGTTGATGGCAAGTGCACGTAAAGCTTACGAGCCAGTGCTGTTTTTCTCGCTTAAACGTCCTTTTATCATTCTTGCAGGTGCAGTAGTCCTCATCATAGTCACTATTGTGCAGCTAAGTCGATTAGGCTCAGAGTTCTTACCTAAGCTCGATGAAGGTGATATCGCCATGCATGCAATGCGGATCACCGGCACCGGGCTTGAGCAATCGATTGAGATGCAGAAAAAGCTCGAAATTATCATCGGCGAGTTAGATGAAGTGCAGCGGGTGTTCTCTAAAGTCGGTACTCCCGAGGTGGCGACCGATCCTATGCCGCCAAGTGTTGCTGATACTATCTTGATCATCAAACCGCGTTCAGAATGGCTTGATCCAAGTAAAACTAAGGCGCAGTTCATTGACGAGCTTCGTGAGCATGTTGAGCAAGTACCGGGTAATAACTATGAGTTTACCCAGCCGATTGAGATGCGCTTTAATGAGCTTATTGCTGGTGTGCGTGCGGATGTGGCATTAAGGATCTATGGCGATGACCTTGATACCTTAAAAGATGCCGGCGATCGCGCCGTTGGATTATTCCAAGGTATTGAGGGGGCAACGGATGTGCGTGTTGAACAGATGTCGGGATTACCGACATTATCTGTCGAGCCCAATCGCGACCATTTAGCACTGCTCGGTTTGACCATTGTTGATGTACAACAAGCGTTGCAAACAGCTGTCTCTGGTGTGCCCGTTGGTCTTATCTATGAAGGTGATAGGCGTTTTAAATTAGTCGTCAGAATGGCCGATAGCATCAGCCAAGATCTCGACAAGCTCGCCAATATCCCGATAGCGCTGCCAACGGAGCTAAATCCCGATCTAAGTTATGTTCCGCTGGGAGAAGTGGCTGAACTTAAATTCAAAATTGGCCCCAACCAGATCAATCGTCAAAGTGGCAAACGCCACGTGGTGGTGACCGCTAACGTTGATGGCCGCGACTTAGGTTCGTTTATTGACGATACTAAGCAAGTGATGTCCGAGCAACTCGCACTCCCTAGTGGTTATTGGAGTGAATATGGTGGCACCTTTGAGCAGTTAGAATCGGCTTCAAACCGTTTAATGATCTTGGTACCGTTGACGTTACTGTTAATTTTCGGCTTATTATACAGTGCCTTTGGCTCTGTTCGTGATTCGCTGATCATCTTCAGTGGCGTGCCCTTAGCACTCACTGGCGGCGTGCTGGCATTGGTGCTGCGCGATATGCCATTATCAATATCGGCAGCGGTTGGCTTTATAGCACTATCGGGGATTGCAGTTCTCAATGGTGTGGTGATGTTGAGCTTTATTAAGGAGCTTAAACAGCAAGGTCTAGAGCTGATTGAGGCGATTAAGCAAGGGGCAAGTCAACGTCTTAGGCCAGTGATGATGACGGCGCTAGTCGCCAGTCTCGGTTTTGTGCCGATGGCGCTTAATGTTGGTACTGGCGCTGAGGTGCAACGACCTTTAGCTACAGTGGTGATTGGCGGTATTATCTCATCGACGTTACTGACCTTAGTGATTTTGCCTGTGCTTTACGCATTGGTGTATCGCTATACCCGTAAGGACAGACCCGACTTGGCATAAATAGTCCGCTTAAATAGCTGCTTATAAAATATAGAGTCGCACTGGTAGCACAGTGATATTCAATTCCATATCAATAGACGATAGGGCCTTGCGCTTTATCGTCTATTTTAGGTTTCGATATTGATTGCTTAGCGCACTATAGTGAAAGCCTATGTCGGCAAGTTTAGACTCTAATAACCGTTTATCGATATCGAGTTCATAAAAGAGTGCGGCTTGATCCGCACAGGTTAAGCGCAACTTTTCGTTGACGATCCCTAGCAGTGTTTCAGCACTAAGCTGTTCAAGATGAGTAATGTCCATCAGCGATGACCGAGTAGAGGAAGGTCTGTTAAATATGGATTTCTAGGCAAAAAAAAGCAAGCCTTAAAAAGGCTTGCAAAAGGTGATACTGGGTGAGGAACAGATTACATTATGTCGTGGTAATCTTAAGTGTTTCTTAATTAACGCAAGTTTTCCCCACGATTAATTGTAATTAATCTATCTAAAATGTGCTCTCCATCCATCCGAATACCATTGTGTTCATATTCCGATGTTAACCAGTACTTTAAGTTCCCCACTTTGGCGGCAGTTTCTAGGCTGTAACGCATCTCAACAAACATATCTTCACTATAGATCGCCGCTGCTACAGGCACGGTATTTTCTGCTAATACCGCCTGTTGATATAGTGCAGGCCAATCGTCCTTCATTGCGAGCGTTGTCGCGGCTTCTTTTAATGGTCTTAGATTGCTGAACTGATCAAACATCCACGGGTAGATCATCTCTCCAGTAAAGAGGAAAGGCTTATCAGACGTGTAGTTGAACTGTGGATATTGCGCTCTAACGCGATGAGCAGACCAATTTGAAGCATTATTCTGACAATAAATAGACTCATGCAACAGCGCAAAAATGGGGTTGCTATTATAGTCTAACATTTGGCAGAAATGGGCCAGAAATAGTGGGTTAACTATAGTGCCGCTAGCCGTGGTAATGAGTGCTTGTTCTAATAAGTAGTAGACGCTCTCAGGGCCTTGCTCCATGCCGATGTTGATCCCCAGCAGTTGTAACATTTCAACAGTGAGTTGCTCGCCTGTCGCCAGCTTTACATCATGTTCGCTGATATGTTGCGCTACGGCTTTAATTAAACCTTGTGCGTCACTAAAACGGCTGAAAAAATCATTATTCTTAGCAATAACACGTTGATAAGTGGCTTGGTAGACCTCATCAGCGCTACGAGTCAAAGAGGGTATACCACCCGTAATATAGGCTTCTTTAAGGCCTTGTGGTGCATCATTGAGGTACTTTAAGACACAAAAACCACCAAAGCTCTGCCCGAGAATAGACCATTTCTCATCGCCAACAAGCTGTTGACGAATAGCTTCGGCGTCGCGAATGATGTTGTCTGCACGAAAATGGCTTAGGTACTGGCTTTGCTGCGTTGTGGATAAATGTATAAGGCTAGCTGAGCTCACAGGGCTCGACAGTCCGGTGCCGCGTTGGTCGAGCAAAAGCACTCGAAACTCTTGCAGAGCTCGCTTTATCCAGCCGCCATTAGCAGCAGGTCTTACCGCGCCAAATCCGGGGCCACCTTGAAAAAAGACGATGAAAGGCAGCGCTTTATGTTGATTTTCAGGACTGACAAGCTCGCGCGCAAAAACGTTTATTGTCTCACCGTTAGGTTGCTGGTAATCAAGAGGGAGTGTGAAGGTGTGTTTACGAGCAACCATGCCTGCAAAGGTGAGATGTGTTGTCATTGAATAAGCCTTAGTTTTTTGAGTATTTTTAGGGGCAACAGAGCTGAAGATTATATACCCATCTTACCTGAAGGTGCAGGACTCAGTGGAAACCTTGGTAAAAGCAGTAACACAGACTAATGCGCCTAGAA
Organism: Shewanella sp. GutCb; assembly: GCF_002836135.1. NCBI lineage: Bacteria > Pseudomonadati > Pseudomonadota > Gammaproteobacteria > Alteromonadales > Shewanellaceae > Shewanella > Shewanella sp. GutCb. Next base: position 43,230 of record NZ_PJBL01000009.1, read on the forward strand.
TTGAACGAGCACAAGGCCTCTGAAACGAACATCTTCTAGTCGGATGGGTATAGACCGAAATAGTCACTAGGTGAATGGTTTCAACTTATGGCTAATCAGCTTGGATCTTGTAAACGATAAATATGACATTTTGTGAGCGTTAGTTCATGTTCTATCATTTATTAATAGAGGAAATGGCCAAGGTGGCGTAATCTTTAGCCATTCCACGGCTAAATAACCTTTAGGTGAGTAACGATGAAGTATCAGTTAATACCCGTCACGCCATTTCAACAAAATTGCAGCTTAATTTGGTGTGAGCAAACCTTGAAAGGAGCTGTGGTCGATCCCGGTGGTAATCTAGAGCGTATTTTAGAAGAAGCAGCCAAAAATAATGTAGTGGTTGAGCAGGTGTTGTTGACTCACGGACATATCGATCATGTGGGCGCTGCGCAAGCTCTTGCGGAACAGTTAGATATACCGATTGTTGGCCCACACGTGGCGGATAGTTTTTGGTTAGAAACGTTACCAACACAAAGTAAGCACTTTGGTTTTGTACATTGCGATCCATTTACTCCCACTCGTTATTTAGAAGAGGGCGATGAAGTCAATGTCGGTAATCAAGTTTTATCGGTACTCCATTGTCCTGGACACACTCCTGGTCATGTGATCTTTTTTGCCAAAGAGGCAGACATTGCATGGGTTGGCGATGTGTTATTCAGAGGCTCAATAGGCCGTACTGATTTCCCTCAATCTAATCATCAAGATTTAATTAACTCTATTACTAAAAAACTCTGGCCTTTGGGTAAAGAAGTACAATTTATTCCCGGTCACGGTCCGCTGTCTACCTTTGGGGAAGAGCGGGTACAAAACCCATTTGTTGCTGATCAGCTCTTTAGTTAATGACATTTACGATTTAGTAAGCTGATGAAAAGTAAAAATCCGAGTCCTATCTCTAGGTCTCGGATTTTTTATGTCGGTTAGTACTAATACTATCGGTTTAGTTCGGCATTGAAGCGGTCAAATGCGGCGTCGAGATCGGCAATCAGATCATCGACGTTCTCCAGACCAATATGCAGCCTAATAAGCGGCTTGCTACTGTCCCATTGAGTGGCGGTACGTATTTTATCGATACCAAACACACCCAAAATAAGGCTTTCAAAGCCGCCCCATGAAAAGCCCATCTTAAAGTGCTGCATGTTTTCAACAAAAGCAGTGACGGATTGCAGGTTTCCCTGTTTTAATACAAATGAAAACAAACCATTAGAAGCTGTAAAATCACGTTTGAAAAACTCGTGACCAGGACAAGTGTCAAAAGCTGGATGACGCAGATGGTCAACTTCTGGTCGGCTATTAAGCCAGTTAGCGACTTTTAATGCGTTCTGCTCATGTTGAGCTAGACGAATACCTAGGGTACGCAGACCACGACTGGCAAGATAGACATCATCAGGTGAGGTGCATTGGCCTAAAAGGTAGCTGTTTTCGCGTAACTGTTCCCAATGTTTTTCATTGGCGGTGGATGTGCCCATCATTACATCGGAGTGGCCAACAATATATTTAGTCGCCGCTTGAATCGAAATATCGACGCCCATCTCAAATGGACGTGAGTTGATGGGGGATGCCCACGTATTATCCAGCATCACCACAATATCATGTTCATGTGCAATACGGCTTAGGGTTGGCACATCTTGAATCTCCATGGTGATAGAACCAGGAGACTCTAAAAACAACACTTTAGTGTTTGGTTGAATAAGATCGCGGATGCCTTCACCTACCATAGGATCATAGTAAGTGGTTTCAATGCCATAGCCTGCTAATAACTTATTACATAAGTCGCGGGTAGGTTCATAAGCACTGTCGACCATCAGCAGATGATCGCCCGCTTTTAAAAATGACAGCAAGCTATTGCTGATAGCTGCGCTACCTGAAGGGTAAAGTGCGGTGCCTACGCCACCTTCAAGTTCGGCAATTGCTGCTTGAAATGCAAAATGAGTCGGTCCGCCACGGCGACCGTAAAACATCTCGCCATTGGCCTTATTTTTAGCAGCAAAACGCAGTTCATCCATCGTATCAAACACCATGGTTGATGCGCGAAAAACGGGTGGGTTTATTACACCTTGGGTCCACTTTTTGTCACGGCCAAGACTAATTATCTGCGTTTCTTTTTTCATAGGGTTCTACTTCCACAATAGGGCTTTTTAGTTTTAGCCATCTTAACATCTAAACGGCTAAAGTGAAGTGTCAATATGTTCATACATTTCGCTATGCTGGTTTTTCTTTACTGATAGGCAGTTGGATTAAAATCTCAACCCCAAAAACAGCGCCTTGTTCATTGACTCTATTTTGTGCGCTGATTTTTCCTTTATGGAATAGGCTGATTAATCGAGCAATATAAAGTCCAAGTCCTAAGTGTGGCTTATCTTGGGCTTTCTGAGCCCTGACAGAGACCATAGATTCAAAGATCTGCTGTGACATATTGTCAGGCAAGGGCGTGCCATAGTTGGCTACCGATAAATGGGCAACTTTATTGTGTGCTTTAAGGCTCACTTCGATAGCACTGTCTGGGGTGCTAAATTCCAGCGCATTCGCAATAAGCTTATCCATTAGCTGCGCAATGTATTCTGGTACGCCTTCGACATACATAGCTTGTGAGTCGACATCAATCTTGAAAAGCTGATTAGGGTAGGTCATTTGATACCCTTGCATACAGCCACTAATCACTTTCTCTAGTGGGAACAGTGACTTTTCAGCATGGGTTAAACTCTCTTCGAGTCGTGTGGCTTCGCTCATATTATTGAGGATCATATTAAGGCGGTTAACACCTTCCTGTGCCCGGTCAACATATTTACGGCTATCAGGGTTAAGCGTTTGCAGACTCAGATGCTCCAGTGACGATCGAACCACAGCAACAGGCGTACGTAGCTCATGAGATAAGCGCGAAGACATGTTTTCTAGATAGTGAGTATATTCGCCTAATCGACTTACAATACTGGCAAAACTACGAGACAGATCGCCAATTTCATCACGGACCTTCGAGCCTTTAATTGCCTTTTTAATACGTCCTTGATTATCAATTGCTCGCTCGGCTTCATCACGCAGTTTACGTATTCTGCTAGAGATGTTGGACGCAAAAAAGAACAGTGCCAATGTCCCCATACTCATAATCGTTAAAATCACATTAAACAGCTTCTCTAAGGCTTTATTGCGAAGGGTGCGGATCCCATGAGTGGTTTCTTCTGCAATGACCACACCCATGACTTTATCATCGATCCAAATAGGGCTGGCAGCGGCTAAAACCACTGCTTTGTTATCGGGTGTGAGTCGCCATGTGGAGCCCTGTTTGCCCTTTAATGCTTTATTGATGTGACTGCCTTGCAGTACGGTTGAGTCTTGTAATGAATCGATAAAGTCTTTAGCAGGGATAGTTAAAATTTTATAATAAAGCGGGTATAGGTATTGCTGCTTAAACCTGTCCCAGGTGCTCTTACCCTCTTTTTCGACTGTGGAGCGCGCCCAAACACTATTGTCGGAGCGGATATCACCAGACTTGGCCAGTACTCGCCCATGCCTATCGACGACCCAGATCCTTGAGCTATTGTGGGCCATGCCCTTAATGATGCTTTCGATTTCTGGCGAAGGCACTAATACCGTGCCGAGCTTATTCACATCATCAATCGCTGAGGTGCCGACAATCGCTTCTAATTGTCGAGTATTACTGTCGTTTACATCATAGATGGCAAATCCGAGTTTACTGCCGACCATCTCGAGTGGGATCCGCAGTTCGACGTTGTAGCCTTTAGCTGATTTAAGCCATTTACCCTGAATTTTGACTTCGGGTGTCACAGGCGTTGTCAGTGCTGGATCTTCTGGTAGCTCAAATGCGCTGATCCAACCATCTTTAGTGGTGGCAACAACATAGCGGCGAAACTGTCCATCGGGGGCTAAAGTTGCAATGGCGATATGATCATTGCGGTCAATGCTTAAGCTGTTTTTACCGCGATAGATAACCTGCGGATCGGTGACTTCAAAAAAGCCATAAAGGTAACCAGCATATTTGCCCACCATATGAGTAAATTCGATGCCTAATGGCTTGGCTGGATCGTGCTTATATACTTGATAATCTTCACCATAGTGCAGTGAGCTGTGACGGTACGGCTGCCAGTCACCTAACTTGCCATCAAGTTGAATAGGGCCTGCTAATGGATAAGCGTATAGATCGCGACCTTTCTCTACCTGAGTTAGGAAGCTTGCTTGACTATCAAATAGTTTTGGCCGCTCGTGTAATGCAGTGGCAAGTGCTTGAGTGGTGCCTTCGAGGGTTTTTTCTTGGCCAAGGCGTAAATACTTTTCCATCTCCCACACATATTCGTAACCGAGCCATGGCAGACACAGCAAGAATAGAGATAAGACACCGACTTTGGCACGTAGGCCTATAGGAAGATTAAACATATATTTCTCGATATAGAATAACTATTAGCTTTGTGCGTCCCATCGATAACCCATTCCATAAACCGTATCAATGCAGTTGAACTGCGTGTCTTGGGCGAGAAACTTTTTACGGATCCGTTTTACGTGAGAAGTAATGGTTGAATCATCGACAAATATCTTAGCCTCTTGCATTAGCTCTTGGCGCTGCCTGACATGGCCTGGTCGCCTCGCAAGTGCATGCACCATCCAAAACTCGGTGACCGTCAACTCAATCTGAATGCCTGACCAATACACTTGCATGCGGTTGATATCAATCGACAGCAAACCATGTTCGACCAATGGATTATTGTCATTGCTGGTATCTTTAAGCTCTGAGCGTCTAAACAGCGCTGCAAGTCGAGCAATTAAGTGCGGAAAGCTAACATCTTTACTGAGGTAATCATCAGCGCCTAGTCGTAGACCACATACGGTATCAAAGTCACTGTCTCTAGCGGTCAAAAAGATAATCGGTACTGTACTCGACATTGCTCTAAGTGACTGGCAAAGAGTGAATCCACCGTCGATCTCATACTCCAAGCCGATATCAATAATGGCTAAATCAGGTAGTCGAGTATTGAAAGCGCGCATTGCCTCAGGTCGATTAGCATAAGCCTGAACGCTATAACCTTGCTGCTGCAAAACATCTTTGTAGTTTTCTCTAAGGGCGGCTTCATCTTCTACTATCGCGATTCGTTTCATGGCTTGTTACTTATAGCGTTATCTCTGTAATTGATTGTGACTATACAGGATTTTATCTGCGTTTAAAGGCAGTAGAGTCGATTGCCTTTTTGTTGCCACATTTGATATTTAAATTGCCATGTTTGCTCCCTTTTGAAGACATTTGGCTGCGGTTTAATAGCGTTATTGAAATGACGCCGTATCTCGGCAACTGAATATGAGTTAACACTTAAAAGGGACATATTATGAAAAAGCATATTATCGCATCACTGGTTATTGCCGCTATCACACTTTCATCTCACGCTAGCGCCGCTGAAACGGCAGAAAGCACAGAACGTAGTCATAACGAAGAGCTCATTGGGTTAAGTTCTGGCATTGTTGTTGGCGCTGTCGTCGGTGGCCCTGTCGGCGCCATTATTGGAGCTTTTGCAGGGAGCTTATTGGGCAAGTCTGTAGGCGATGATGATGAGATAAAAAACCAGCAAGTGATGCTAGATAGTAAGCAAGGTGAGCTCGCCACTCTTAATGAACAAAATGAATCATTAATCGCATTATCAACTCAATATGAAGCTGCTCAGCAACAGCTAACAACACTTAAAATGGCACAGGAGCAAAAGCTAACTGAATTAGCATTGGGTCTTAATGTGCAATTCAAAACGGGCTCATCATCTATCGAACCTCACTTTGCTCAGCAACTTGATGATGTGGCTTACGCGATGTCGCTGTCACCTGAGTTGACGTTAGATGTCACTGGTTATGCAGATAGACGTGGTGATAGCGATTATAACCAAGCGTTATCGGAGCAGCGTGTTGCTGAAGTGACAAGCTATTTAGTGAAACAAGGTGTCGCTAATGACCGTTTGCATTATCAAGCTTATGGCGCGACATCGCCGTTAACGGCGGAACAGAACTTTGAAAATGACTTTTTTGACCGCCGCGTCACCCTAAAACTGCAATCACATGATAGCGAACTAGCAGCCAATCCTGCTCGCTAACCCATCTAGAGTCACGCTGATATAGCAGTCTGAAGTCTCTGTTCAGATTGCTTAGCGTTTATAAGGAGATAAAGATGGCTAGGCAAATGATATTGGTTAACAAACGCCAAGGAGTACGGCATTGGCAACGTGCTTTGTTACTGTTAGTTTCGACGATGTATACGGCAGCAGTGAGCGCGACAGGATCTACTGAACCCGCTGGATTTGAATCAGCCGATAGTGCTTATCGATTAAATGATGAGATCCAGCAAGGTAGCTTGATTACTTTTGATGCCATGGGGAACAAAAACGTGTCATTGCCAATGAAAACACAAGTCCATATGCAGGTCTCTGGCTGGACCAACCGAGTGTCTGTGCGGCATGAATTTCATAATGACCAACCGTTTTGGGTCAATGGTGAATATGTTTTCCCTCTGCCTAGTGAAGCAGCCGTCGATGGTCTCAGAATGCTGATCGGCGATAGAGTCATCGAGGGCGAGATAAAAGAAAAACGTAAGGCTAAAGCTTTATTTAATGAAGCAAAAAAGGCCGGTAAAAAAGCCAGTTTACTGGAGCAAAAAAAAGCTAATATTTTCAGCGCTCAAGTCGCCAACTTAGCCCCTGGAGAGACCTTGGTCGTGGAACTCAATTATCAACAGCTGGTCAATTATGACCAAGGTATGTTTAGTTTGCGTTTTCCTATGGTTGTGGCGCCAAGGTATTATCCCAAATCGGGATCCGCTGCAGCATATTTAAACTCAAACTCAAACTCAAACTCAACTTTCATTGCTACATCAGTTGCAAATTATGCCACTGCAGCAGTGGATGTTTGGAATAGTGTCAGTCAAAATAAAAGCCAAAACTGGATCAATAGCGTTGATATCGAAGTAGAGCTAGATGCGGGGTTGGCAATCAGTGAGATTGATAGCCCGTATCATCAAGTGAACATTAGGCGGAACGATGATGGTCAAGCCAATATTCATTTAATCGCCGCAAAGGCCAACAGTGACTTTGTATTAAATTGGCGACCGAGTGTCGGCAGTACACCAACGGCTGCAATATTCAGCCAACAGGGTAAAACCTATTTAGGTCATCAGCTAAATCAAAACACTAATCAAGCTTCAAAGTCACAATTAGACCCACAACCAAGCTCACCGTTAAGCCTGATCTCACACTCTAGTGATGACGCTAAGAGCGGAAAAAGACCGATAACACCACAAGCGCAATATGCACTGGTGATGCTGCTTCCGCCACAACAAGGGAGTATCTCTACAGTGGTCGCCCCAAGAGAACTCATTTTGGTAATAGATACATCTGGCTCAATGTCTGGAGAGGCTATTGAGCAAGCTAAATCTGCAATTATTTATGCGTTATCTGGACTCTCATCTCAAGACAGCTTTAATATTTTGCAGTTTAACTCTCGCGTGTATGCACTGGCAGAGCAGTCCCTTACGGCGAATGCTAAGAACATAGGAAGGGCTCAAGCCTATGTGAAAAGCTTAGAAGCTGATGGTGGCACAGAGATGTCACTTGCTTTAGATAAAGCGCTCAATCAGCAAGCTAGCTCAACTGGGTCTTTACGTCAGGTGTTGTTTATTACTGATGGTGCCGTGGGTAATGAACCGCAGCTATTCAACCAAATTCGTAATCAATTACAAGGTAGTAGGTTATTTACGATTGGCATTGGCGCCGCCCCTAATGGCCATTTTATGCAAAGAGCAGCAGAGTTGGGGCGTGGCACTTATACCTATATAGGCAAGCAATCGGAAGTGAAGAGTAAAATGGTCGCGATGCTCGATAAACTTGAAAAACCCACGGTCACCGATGTGGAGCTGCGCTTTGCTGATGGCAGTATTCCTGACTATTGGCCAGCCACTATTCCCGATTTGTATGCTCACGAGCCCATTATGGTTGCAATGAAGCTCCCCAGTTATAGCGAGAAAGAGTTCGTCGTTAGCGGTCAGTTAGCGGGCCAGTTTTGGCAGCAACAACTTTCAATAGAAAAGAGCACTGGCGCTAAGGGCTTAGACTTAATTTGGGCCAGAAAACAGATTGCAGCATTGGAGCTATCAAAAGAAGCGGCTAATAATGATCGAATTGAAAAGCAGATCACGGCCATCTCGCTTAATTATCATGTGATGAGTGCTTATACCAGTTTAGTTGCCATTGATAAAACACCAGCTCGACCTGATGGTGTCATGGTTGTTGACGGACAGGTTTCACCTCATATGCCAAAGGGATGGCAGCGTTTACCGCAAACCGCGACCAGTAGCTATGCTTGGTTAATATTGGGTAGCATGCTATTGGGTTTGTCGATACTTTACTCAGTGTCCTTTTGCGGTAATGGCAGTGGTACTCGCCGTCAAGTCACTAAGGTTATTACATGAGTATGGCTTATCGGCATGCAGCAGTGCGCTTCAGCTTTACATATCGGCGGCTGCATATTGGTTTTACCTGTTTACTGTTCATTTTAGGGCTAACGTTTGTTAGTCAAGGAGCTTATATGCAAGCCAAAGCCTACTTTGCACAATTCTTAATACAGCAAGCGTGGCAGAAAACACTTGATGATCAGCAGCAACATAAACCTTGGTCGTGGGCTGACACATATCCGGTCGCCAAACTTGAGTTTATTGCTTCAAACAGTGAGGTGACAGCAACACCTATCCAAAGGGAGAATGCATCAGTCACGAAAAACCGCAGTCTATACGTGTTATCGGGTGCATCGGGTCGTAACCTAGCCTTTGGTCCCGCTCAAGTATTGTCTTCTGCAAAGATTAATAGCCGTGGTAATACTGTCATAGCCGGCCATAGAGATACCCATTTTTCGCTATTAAGTGGTACTCAAATTGGGCAACTCATCACCTTACAAAATGCTGAGGGCATAGAAGTGTTATATCAAGTAATGCAGACTCAAGTTGTACATGAAAGTGACGTCTCAGTGATGGACAATGTCGGAGAGACGAAGTTAACATTAGTGACTTGTTATCCGTTTGATAGTGCTGTGGCGGGTGGGCCACTGCGTTATGTGGTTACCGCAGTGCCGTTTGATAAAGTAGAAGCGATTTAGTCGGAATGGGGAAAAGCTTAATGAGTCATCGGCATCACTCTATTGCGACCAAGGCGCTTTGCTTCATAGAGCTGTTTGTCGGCACGTTCAATCAATGTTGAATCGGTATCTTTTTCTTGGTATTGAGCGACACCAAATGATGCTCTGACATTATCGACACGTTGATCTTTACGTTTATCCTTTAAAATTAATTTTTCAAGGCTACGGCGCATTGATTCTGCAAGTTGTCTCGCCCGACCTAATTGGCTCATTGGCACCAATAAAGCAAACTCTTCACCCCCAAAACGATAGAGTTTAATACCGTCATGACAACTTTCATTGAGCCTTCTTGCAACCGCTTTTAACACCTGATCGCCCAGCTGGTGGCCATAAGTATCATTAAAATCCTTAAAGTGGTCTATATCGGCAATGACTAGGCATAATCCCTCGGGAGTTTGCTCAATGAGTCCTTTGATATCCTTATTAAATGCTCTTCTATTTAGCGCGCTAGTTAACGCATCAAAATGCATGTCATGCTCAGATTTTTTCAGCTGAATTTTAAGCTGATTAATCTCTGACTGTGCATGGGCTAACTGATCAGTAAAGTGCTGGGTACTGTTTTTAATATCGTGTGCGTCGCTGGCGAGACTTTTAACCAGTGTCAGTACTTCTTCAATAGAGAAACCTTCGTTTTCAATTTTGTTTAGCTTATCAAAGTTGGTGTTAATCTTAGTTTGATATTGGTTTGCATCGAGATTGGTATCTTTCAATGATTGCGATAGATCCGTCACCATCGCATCGAGATTTTGACGCATTTCAATAACGTCTAACTCTATTGGATCTGAAAGGTATGCTTGATATAAGCGCTCGCCCTGACTCGGGGGGCAAGTACGGTATTGACTGATCACTTCATCTAACTGCCGATTGAGCTCTGGACTACTTTGACCGACATACGCATACCACAAAGCATAATTGGTCGGCGTGGTGGGAATTTGGTGTTTTAGCATCAAGGGGATGGCTTTTTTTAACTTAGCCGCGGCTTCCCTTAGCAATTGATTTGACATTTTCTTGCCTTAACTTTATTAATTGACTCACTTTGTCATTATTATGCGAATGAGAGATAGCATCATTGTGCATTTTATAAAGCCATTCTATTATGATTTACCTTTGTGGATACATCTCTTTAATGAAAATAAGCCACAAAGAAGCAAATAATTAAAATAAAAACAAGATTATAAACATTAAGGGATAATCAGTGAAAAAACTCATACTAGCAAGCGTGTTGTCTGCGTTAGCCATACCATCATTTGCCCATTCAGATAAAAGCCCTGTTGGGCTAGATCTTGATAAATATCGAACCCATGTTAAAACACTTGCTAGCGATGAGTACGGCGGACGCGCGCCTTTGTCAGCAGGAGAGACATTGACGCTAAATTATATTGAAGCCGAATTTAAGAAAATTGGCTTAAAACCTGGTTTTGGCGACCGTTATTTGCAGCCTGTGCCACTGGCAAAAGTTACAGCAGATCAGAATATGACCTTGAATATTGGTTCGTTAAACCTGACCAATGGCACCGAGTTTACCGCGCGCACACAGCAAATAAGCGAGCGCATTAAACTTGAAAATAGCGAAGTGGTTTTTGTCGGCTATGGCATAAACGCACCAGAGTATGACTGGAATGATTATCAAGGCATTGATGTAAAAGATAAAACGGTCATTGTATTGGTTAATGATCCAGGCTTTGCTACCCAGAATGCGGCACTATTTAAAGGTAATGCCATGACCTATTATGGCCGCTGGACCTATAAATATGAGGAAGCGGCGAGGCAGGGGGCAAAGGCCGTTTTTATTGTGCATGAAACTGCGCCAGCGGCATATGGTTGGGGCGTGGTGCAAAACTCAAATACAGGCAGTAAATTCACCTTAATTGATGATGATAACAACCTAAGTCAAGTGGGTGTAATGGGTTGGATCCAGCATCAAAACGCAAAACAGATTTTTGCTGAGGCAGGTTTAGATTATGAGCAGCAAAAGCAAAAAGCCGCTAAGCCCAATTTTAAGGCTGTCTCTTTAAAAACCACGGCTAACCTAGCGCTAAATAACACTATTGAACGTGCTCAGTCATACAACATTATGGCGTTACTCCCAGGGAGTGACCGTGCTGATGAAATGGTGGTGATGCATGCTCACTGGGATCACCTCGGTACCAGAACCGATAAAAAAGGGGTCAAGCATATCTATAATGGTGCGGTTGATAATGCCAGTGGTGTCGCTGGTGTACTCGAGCTTGCCAGAATATTTAGTTTACGTGCTAAAGAGCAACCCTTTAAGCGCTCAATACTGTTTACTTCATTCACCGCTGAAGAAACGGGCTTAATAGGTGCACAGCATTTCGCAAAACAACCGCCTATACCGACCAAAAAGATTGTCTCTTTCTTAAATATAGATGGCATGAACGTGAATAATAGCGTCGATTACATATTGCGTTATGGTGAAGGCGTATCAGAAATGGAGCATTACCTGAATGATGCTGCTAAGCATCAAGATCGTTTTGTAAAGGGTGATCCTCTGCCGCAAAATGGACTTATGTTCCGCTCTGATCATTTCGCATTAGCGCAAGAAGGCGTGCCGGGTTTGCTATTTATGAGCCTTGGTGACACAGATCCTGATTACATTGCCCATAAATACCATAAGGAAGCGGATGACTATGATCCGAATTGGACCTTAGGTGGCGTACGCCAAGATATCAGCCTAATTTCCGACATTCTTGCGACGCTTGCCAATAATGATGATTGGCCTAAATGGCTAGAAGAGTCTGACTTTAAAAATAGGCGTACCCAAGATGGGAAATAGCTTAGAGAGATAGTTAGCAACCAATAAAAAAGACACCGCAAGGTGTCTTTTTTATTGCTATCACAGAGGGAACTAAAATCAGTTTAATGATAATTAGAACTGATAGCTCACTGAA
>NZ_PJBL01000010.1:0-38072 GCF_002836135.1 Shewanella sp. GutCb
ATCGGCACCTTTGTTGGAATATTTACCCTGAGCAAATTTCTCCGTCAGTTGCTGTTCCAGTTGTTCACCAGTGAGTTGGTTCCAGCGAATAGCATCTGCATACACCAATGGTGAAATTGAAACTGCCATAACAATTAAAAACAATAACCTTTTCATAGTTTATTCAAAATATAATTCAGTAGGTAACAATATTATTGATTTTAATTAGATGTAATAACATTGACCGATATCACACAAGTAAAAACCTTTAATTTTGTAACTAGTTACCCAGCGGTAACCAGTCACCCAGTAGTAACTAGGCTTATTACTCACTCATCGAAGTTAATATGACCGTAATATAGAATTAAATATAAAAATATAAAAATATAAAAACCAAGAGTTTAAACCTTCGAAAACCACATGAAAATAACTAAAGTAGAATGATCACCAACCAATATCAAGAAAGAAACACAACAGAATAATTTCACTACCAGCCAATAACAATATAAAATTTGTGATTGCACTTATTTAAAACACCTCCGTTATTTACAATACACTTTCACACCAGCAAATAACCTACAGTTATTATTCACAACAAAACCTCGAAAAGAACAGCAGTCCCAAACTATGCTTATAACATACTTAATACTAGTTAAATTATAACTTTACGCTCTAGACATTATTAAAGAAATTAATCATCCTGACGCAATGTCACATTAATCTCGGCAATAGCAATAAATAAATAAATAAAATCATTTAAAAAAACAATGAACAAATACCACGACTAAATACATTATTAAAATTTAACATATCCCTTATAAGTCAATCGTCACTACCATATAGAAGCAGCACGATATCACGCGAGCTAGAAATGAAGTATATTGAACTACCTCTAGATTAACATAAAGAATAACAACCAAAAAAACCCGGAGCAGAAAAACACATAACGCAGTGGATAATACACATGTACATTCAATCAAAAAGGACTTTAAAACATTTATGATACGTACAATTAAAAAATAAAGCGACATTATTTTAATTATTAGCGTATTTTTAAAGGAGCAATAAATACATAGTTTAGTCAGTCCCCAAACTTATACCGCTCCTAGATAGGGTACTAAACACTAACCAGTTTACCATCCCAGAAATCAGCTTTTTTAACAATTACATCAATCACTTCAAACAATTCAACCCCTTTACTAGTTAACCCATAGTAAACTGTAATTGGAACTGTTTCTTCAGGCCTGCGGCTAATAAAGCCCTCTTTTTTTAGTATTCTGAGCCGTTCACTTAATACTTTACTTGATACTAAGGCAAGCTGTTTTTGAATTTGTCCAAAACGTATTTCATTATGCTGACCTATAACCCAAACAATATGAGCAGTCCATTTCGTTGAAATTATGGTTAAGTACTTGTCAGCACTGCAATATCCTTCAGGCTTTTTACCTCGTTCGCTCATCTCAAAATCTCCAATAATTTTTATTGTTATCTACTAAAAAATCCCACAAACTGAGCACCTAAACAACTAATATTTCAAACGTCATCAAAAATCTAATAACCCATAAATAATAAGCATAATAACATCGACCTTACTAGCATAGTATGACACTTGACACAGTTTTAAAGAAAATAGCCGAGCATAAGTTAAGCCTAATTTAACTACGAAATAAAGAATTATTCCCCATGACCAACTAAGTTATAGTCTGACTATTTTAACGTAACCAACCTTAATAACAAACAAATACAGTTACACAGCATTATAAATCGGTGTACATTTTAATAAAATCAGCCTATCCCCGTTAAAGACCCCATCTAAATGCTTCTTAATCCCAATATAGCCCTCCAACAGATATCGATAATAAAAAATATAAAATGATGATTACAAAGGCACCCCTTATTTTAGTAAACTAGCTTAAAACTTAAATATCACTCACTAAACCGTGCCACTGTGACACGTATTGAGGTTGAATCAACGGAGTTAAAATTTACGGCGAGAGGGAAAATGGATACCTGAAGACATGATAAAGAAAAGCGCTATACCAAGCGTAACGTAAACCTAACAGCAAGCTCCACTTCAATATGAGAAAATCTGTAAAACTTTATTCGTGTAATGGGATTCCATGTATCGGATAAACCCCATTACCTATTCCGAGATAAACCAAAATGACCGTTCGCAATAGGCGGAATACGCACCTACGAATATATCTGAGCAGCACGCTTTATATTTGAGCTGAGTTGAAACCGTATGTCACATACCATGCCAGCTACCACTTCCCTCATTTAAACTTTATGACTTGATGCCCCCCATCCTGTCACTTATCTTTGAACAAGCCGAAGCATTGGCTGATAGTTGGAATTAACACTAGGTAAAACCGCCAATATCGGCGGTTTTCTTTTAAGCTTCAAAGTTAATACCGTCTACGACAACTAACAACGATTTAAGTTGATAACTATGGGTATACCTCTTGGTTATACCGGACTCGAACTTTTCATGTCCCACCACCTCTTGCAGTAATCCAAGTTCAATACCTTGTGAGCGAGACTTGGTGATGAAAGTATGCCTAAAACTGTGGAAAACTTTCCTCTCTCCAAGATCGTTTTGCTGATTAATACCAAGGGTTAATAACTTATTCTGTAAGTGCTCTGTGATGTTGTAGCTACGATCTGCGACTTCAGGAAACAAGTTGTTCGCAGCAGAGCGAACATAATCTAAAAACCCTAAATCAATCAGCTTATGATGGATAGGTATGCGCCTTACAGCAGCCTTAGTCTTGCCTTGAGCTATCCAGAAGTAGTGCCGTTGACTATCGGCATCAGCCTTCTTCAACGCAGCTATCTCGCTTCGTCTCGCTCCCGAATATATAGCAATAAGTACAACCCATTTCTTCCAGCTATCTAACTCTTTACATGATGACTCTATATCCCTTACCTCAGAATCAGAAAACACAGCATACCGAGTAGAATTAGCTTCACACTTAACATTATTGGTAGGTGATTCAGCCAATATATCTTTCTCTTTGGTGAGGAAGCGGCTAAAAAAACTTTGGCAGAGCTTGAACAACTCTTTTACTGTCTTAGAGGATACAAGGTGCCCAGACTCAACATCATTGAGCTCAAGTAACTCTTGTGGTGTCATTAGGTGATAAGGCTTTATGTTTCGCCTTGGCGTCAATGCATAGCGCCTCAATAACGATTTGATATCTTGCTTGCTAATTGAGTCCACCGGCACATTACCAAAGCAGGTCCGCATAAATTCAAAGTATCGCATAGCCCCTTTCTCTACCTTTTCGGTCCAGGACTTCCATTGAACAAACTCTTTCCAGGCATCCTTAAGTAAATAACCACCAGCACCGGATATAAGATTAGTTTGGACTAGATCAACCTTGCAGGCTGCTTTCGGAACTGAAGGTTCAATATGGCTTAGCGGCTGAAAAGTACAGTTACTCAGATTATTCAGTAGCGTAACCGCATGAAAATTGGGCTCAATCAATTGGATTATTTGTTGTATCAAGGGAAATTGGTTAGCTATCCGCGCAACAGCGACGCGATAGGAATCTGTTCGTAGGGAGCGTTTTATTTCTCTATGGGGATATAGATGACGGAATCGTTTGGGGATAACAAAGCGGAAATGATAAGTCTTATTGCGAAGATGGATGTACTGCATAATGTACCAAACCTTGTACCAATTAAGGCACTCAATCTAGAAACACCATGCAATACAACCACTTGCGGAATGGGTGAGTTGGCCGATAAGCCGGGTCTTGTCGTGGACAGTTATTCATCTAGGCCTGCAATCACTCACAGGCTCAAGCGACCTACCCGGTCCCAACGCGAGCAGCGCCATACGGGACCCTATTTGGTCTTGCTTCGGGTAGAGTTTACCTTGCTACGGACTATTACTAGCCGCACGGTGCGCTCTTACCGCACCCTTTCACCCTTACCAGCCCTAAAGCTGGCGGTCTTCTCTCTGCTGCACTTGTCGTCGGTTCACACCGCCCAGGCGTTACCTGGTACCCTGCTCTTTGAAGCCCGGACTTTCCTCCCCGTTCTTGCGAACGCGGCAACTGTCTAGCCAACTCGGCGCGGAGTATAGCCTAAGCGCAAGCAACAAACCAACTACTTTCACACTTAGTCTCTCGCAATGTGGCTAACGTTAGAGGCCGATCGCTAAACCGTGCTTATAAAGCGCATTCTTTTTAATGCCATAGATCTGTCCAGCAATCGCTGAAGCCTTCTTTAATGGCAAGTCTTCACAAAGCAGTTTTAGTGTTTCAATCACCACGGTAGAGAATTCTGACTCCTCATCACTGCGGTAGCCATGACACATCAACACGATTTCACCGCGTTGCTGGTTAAGGTCATCTTTAACCGTTTGTAGCACATCGCCTACGGGACCAGACAAAAAGGTCTCGAACGTTTTGGTCACTTCGCGTGCCATTACAATTTCACGATCGGCCCCAAGAGCGGCGACCATTGATTCTAAACTGTGGACGATACGGTGCGGTGACTCATAGAAGATTAAGGTGCGTGGATCTTCTTTAAGCGCAGTGAGCTTATCTAAACGTCCTTTCTCTTTAGACGGTAAAAAACCTTCAAAAGTGAAACGGTCTGAAGGTAAGCCTGAAGCGCTCAACGCGGTGATAGCTGCACAAGGTCCTGGCAGTGGGATAACATTAAAGCCCGCTTCACGTACCTGTTTCACTAGGTGGTATCCAGGATCTGAGATCAGGGGTGTACCAGCATCGGAGATAAGTGCCACCGATTCACCATAGCCCAGTTTTTGAATAATCCACTGAGCTCTATCACGTTCGTTATGGTCGTGCAGCGCGGTTTTACGCGTCTCAATACCAAAGTGACTCAGCAACTTACCACTATGGCGTGTATCTTCGCAGGCGATGAGCGATACTTGATTAAGCACCTCAATTGCACGGCTACTAATATCCCCTAAATTCCCGATTGGTGTGGGAACAATGTAAAGCGCGACCGACAGGTCCATATCTACCTCTGTAGTAACTTATAGCAAGAGTTTTTAACAAGACTTTCGCCAAGCGTAAGAGCAGGTTAAACTATTGACAGCATCTTACCAGAGTGAAGACCTGTGTTAAAAAGACTGAATTCAACTAAATTTATCTCAATCGCGATTTTATCTGCAGTTTTGTTCGGTTGTGGTACCTCTACGGCACCCGTAAATACTGAAAAGACACAAGTTTCTTTGTCTGCGGTGACAATGGCTTCATCACAGTATTTGGCGCTAGCCGCCAATGAAAAAAACCGTGAAACTCGTGATAAGTATGTTTTATTGGCAGCACATGCATTTATCAATGAAGGTAATGCCAACACTGCAGACAAGACATTAAAGTCTATCGCACAAGATATGACGCAAAAACCTGAGCTACTCGCAGAGCACAAATATCTTACCGCGCGGGTTTTAGAGGTGATCTCAACGTATGATCATGCGCTGAAAACGCTCGACTATCCTAGCACTTGGACATTGCCAAATTGGCAGTGGGTGAGCTATTACCAATTTAAGGCGCGACTTTATCAGCAGGTCAATCAGCCAATAGAGCAAGTTAGACAGCTGAGTTTATTGAGCCAGTACTTACCGCCGACACAGGCTTACGATGTTAACAATCAAATCTGGCGTTCACTGCAGCCCATTAACGAAAAAACGCTACTCAGTTTTCGCGATGATCGCACCAATCCTATTTTTGCAGGCTGGGTACAGTTGGCGTATATCGCTAAACATTACGCCATTAACCCAAATGATCTGGTTCGCCAACTCGGTAGCTGGCAGCAACTTAATCCTAATCACCCTGCAGCAGCAAAGTTACCAACCGATCTCGAAAAGGCCCTTAACACTAAGCCATATCAGCCTAAAAACATTGCGGTGCTGTTACCTCTCACGGGCCCTAGAGCCGTTGTTGCAGATACCGTAAAGCAAGGTATTATTGCTAATTACATGGCGACCGGCGATGACAGTGTTGCCGTTAATTTTTTTGATACCGCCCTAGGGGCACCGCTGGCTTATCAACAGGCGGTAACGGCAGGCGCTGAGTTTATTATTGGGCCATTACTGCAATCTGAAGTGGAACAGTTACAAGATATGCCCCCCGTTTCAGCAATAACAGCGGTCACCCCGACAACAGCAAGCGAATCAATTGCCGCTAAGAGTATTCCGCAGCTGTACTTAAACCATATTGATAACTTTACCGCACATGATGATAAATTTTTCTTTGCGCTGTCACCCACAGATGAAGCGATTGATGCGGCTCAACGACTGTATAATGACGGCATAGATCAACCCTTACTGTTAGTCAGTAATGATGCCGTCGGCCACCGTATGGCAGAGAGCTTTAGCGATGCTTGGCAACAACTGACGAGTAAGCCTGCCGAGATTCATTACTATGATGCTGGCGATAAAATGAAGGTCACAGTCCAAAAGGCACTGGGCGTTATCGACAGCAAGGAGCGTATTGCGCGCATTAAAGCTATTCTGAAGCCGAAGATTGAAGCTGATTTTCGTTCGCGCCGCGATATCGACGCGATTTATATGATCTCTGCTAGCCGTGATTTAGTCTTATTGAAACCGTTTATTGATGTCAACTTCAGCGTATTTGCACAGCCAGTGCCTCTCTATACCACCAGCCGCAGCCGAGTTGAAAGCAATACGCGTGAAACCGCGACCGAGTTGAATAACCTCACCATTAGCGACATTCCTTGGTTAATCACCCCCAATACCGAAACCCGTATGGTGAATGAGTTATGGCCTAATTGGAGCAACAGTCGCAAACGCTTATACATTATGGGCTATGACGCGCTTGATTTAGTCGGTAAACTTGCACAGATGCGTGCACTGCCTGGCTACCAGTTTTCTGGCCGTAGCGGCACATTATCAGTCCAACCCGACGGCACGATTAATCGTCAATTGAGCTGGGGTCGCTACCAACGAGGTAACTTGCGCCCGCTTTAAGCTGACATGTAAATGTCCAACGCTGAGTAACAACACTTCGGGCTTTTGCGCTATATTCAAATACCGCCACAAGGATGCAGCGAATTTGACAGAGAAAACAGCAGTTAAAGGAAAAGCAGCTGAAGTCGCCGCGCGACTATATTTGGAACACCATGGGCTTAAGTTTGTCGAACAAAACGTACGCTATCGTTTTGGTGAAATAGACATTATTATGCGCGATGGTAACGATTGGGTATTCATCGAAGTTAAGTATCGCACCCATAGCCAATATGGTGGAGCCGTTAACGCATTGAGCTTGGCTCAAGTTCGACGCTTAAGAAAAGCGGCGAGCCATTACATACAATTAAACCGAATCGACGCTATCTGCCGATTCGATGTTATCGCCGCCGATCCCTCTGGCATACAATGGATCCGCGACGCTTTTTAAACCGATTTAATTTTAATTTGCGCGTTTGCTAAAACGCTATATATAGATATAAGGTAACTCCATGTTAGAGCGCATTAAAGACAGCTTTACTGAATCCATTCAAACCAAAATTGATGCTTCAGAAGCATTGCCAGAGTCACTTGCCAAAGCGGCAGAAATGATGGTGAATTGTTTGTTAAATGGCAATAAAATTTTAGCTTGTGGTAATGGCGGTAGCGCAGGTGATGCGCAGCATTTTTCTGCAGAGTTATTGAATCGCTACGAAATAGAGCGTCCACCTTTACCCGCTATCGCACTGAGCTGTGACACATCAACCATTACCGCGATTGCGAATGACTATAGCTACGATGAAATATTTTCTAAGCAAATCATGGCACTGGGTTCTCCTGGTGATATTTTGCTTGCTATCTCAACCAGCGGTAACTCTGGTAACGTGATTAAAGCGATGGAAGCTGCACTTAGCCGTGATATGACCATAGTGTCGTTAACCGGAAAAGACGGCGGCGCTATGGCTGGCTTATTAAGTGTCAATGACGTTGAGGTTCGTGTGCCGTCAAATGTGACCGCCCGTATCCAAGAAGTACACTTACTTGCGATTCATTGCTTGTGTGACAACATTGACCGCACGCTATTCCCGCAGGACGAACCCGCATGATAAAGCGGCTGCCAATAATTGCCATACTGCTCATGCTACAAGGCTGTGCAGGCGCTGTAATGGTGGGTGCTGTTGGTGGCGCTATGATGGTCAATGATGAACGCAGTTTCCAAACTCAGCTGGATGACACCAATGCAGATTTCAATATCTCCAGTGCGCTGTCATCTCATGATGATCTCAAAAACCAAGCGAACGTAACCGGTGTGGTGATGAACAGCAACGTATTGATGATAGGCCAAGCGCCCAACTCAATGCTGAGAGATAAAGCCATTCGGACCGTGCAAGATCTTAAGATTGGCGGCAAGATCCATAATCAAATTCGCATAGGAAACCCTACTTCCTTTACCACTCGAAGTAACGACACCTGGATAACCACCAAGGTCAAAAGTCGAATGCTCAGTGAGGATAATCTTGATGTGACCAACATTAAAGTGGTGACCGAGAACGGTGAAGTATTCTTGATTGGGTTAGTTAAGCGACAGCAAGCCGAGCTTGCTGTGGATGTTGCGCGTAATACTGCTGGTGTACGTAAAGTGATTAAGGTATTTGAGTACACCGACTCATAACCTTAATCGACTCTGTGACTACACTAGCTTAAAAGATCATCGTGCATTATGTTCGATGATTTTTTTTGCATGGTTATTTTGTGACTTAACCAAGGAATAATAAGCGACGGTAGTACAATAAAAGCAGCCCCAACCCAGCTTAATGCATCCAGCCACTCCTCGAATAACAACCAACCGAAAAACACGCAAAACAATAATCCACTGTACTCAGCAATCGCGACTTTACTCGCCTCTGCACGTCGATAAGCCAATACACAAAACCACTGATATGCCAGTAGAAAGCAGTTACTTAATCCCGCTATGGCCACTAATTGCCAGCTTAACCCCTCTAATCCTTGCACGGCAACCATCACCATCACTAACGGAATGCTTAGACTGTTATAGAGTATTAGTGTCACTGTTGGATCTTCTGTCTCCGGTAGTTTTCGCAGTGCTAGTTGGTTAATAGCAAAGGTAAATGCGGCAATAAGTACCGCCACACCAAACCAATTAATCTCACTTGGCCTTAACAAAATTAGAATACCAATAAAGCCAAGTATAGTTGCCAACCACTGCGCTGGCGTGACCTTCTCTTTTAAGAATACACACCCCATCAACACGATAATTAACGGCGCCGAGAAAAACAGCGAGCTCACCGTTGCCATAGGTAAAGCCATCAATCCCATGATTAAGCACACTGCTCCCATAGCACCAGTATTAGCTCTAAAAAGGTGTAACTTAAGGCAAGAGGTCGTTGGACGGCGAGCTGCAAACCATAAAGGCAGTAACATCATTACCGACAGTACTTGCCGCAACAATAGAAACGTCGCGGCATTGCTCCCCTCTGGCATCCACTTAATGGATACATCGTACAGCGCACTAAAAAGGTTGCCGAACACCAGTAACCCTATGCCTATCATGACATTTGATCTCATTTTCATTTCCATCCACCCGCTTTATATTCGCGGATGATATAGGGCTTAAATTTCGACATGAAATGATGTTTTTTACGCATACATGAATTAAACTAATACTATGAACAAGATCACTTCTTCAGCTCATATTAACTAAGGCCAAATAATGCGAAAACTCCCGCCATTAAGAGCCTTACAAGTGTTCGAAGCGGCTGCAAGGCAAGCACATTTTTCCAAAGCAGCCAGCGAACTTTGCATTACCCAAAGCGCAGTTTCACATCAAGTGAGACTGCTAGAGGAGCACTTTGGTGAGCGTTTATTTAAGCGACAGGGGCGCCAACTATGCTTAACCAGCAAAGGTAAACACCTCTATGAGTCATTGGAGCGGATTTTTAATGAACTCAGCGATCTGAGTATGCAAATAAGTGGCGATAGCAATGATCAGCTGCGACTCGCGGTTTATAGCTCGTTTGCCATAAAGTGGTTAATCCCAAGGTTAAGCGGTTTTAGAAGGCAGCACCCAGAAATAAAAATCCGTTTAGATATGATCACTGATGATCCTGAACTTAGCGATAGTGTGGCCGATATGTTTATTACAGGCCAGAGCGGACAACCCGGCTATTACCACCAGCTACTACATAAAGAACGCTTGGTGCCTGTGATTAGCCCTAGCTTGCTGACAGCTGCCAGCCAACCGCTCAATGAGTTAAGCTCACATCCGCTACTTACCGTCGACGAAGGGGCCTTAGGCTTAGACTGGGATCGTTGGTTTGTGGCTAATAAGATGATTTTACCGCCGGAGCAACAGCAACATATCTTCAGCCATGTATTATTGGCGATTGAAGCGGCAATAGCAGGCCAAGGTATCGCGTTGGCATCTGACTTTATGGTGCAAGCTGATATTGAAAAAACAGTGTTAGTTGAGTTGGCGCTACCTGACATATTGACCGGGTTTGAATTCTATTTCAGCTGTAAGCAGCGCCGGTTAAAAGAGCCTGCTATTAACGCATTTGTTAATTGGCTCAGCAAGCAATCGTAGCCCACAAAAAAGCCAGCGTATTAAGCTGGCTTTTTATCACAATGATTTAGTTATTAAACTAGACAATCATGCCGATTTTTTCGTACACCTGCTTAATCGTCACTTCAGCACGCGCTTTCGCTTTTTCGGCCCCAGCTCTAAAGACTGAATCAAGATAAGCTTCGTCAGCTCTAAACTTGTGGAAGCGAGCTTGTAGTGGCTCAAGCATAGCAACAACAGCTTCGCCAGTGGCGACCTTTAAGTGGCCATACATCTTGCCTTCAAAGTCTTTTTCAATTGATGCAATTGATTGACCGTTACAGCCAGACATCAAGCTCATTAAGTTAGATACACCCGGCTTTTCTTCTACGTCAAAACGCACTACTGGTGGCTCTTGACCATCAGTCATCGCCTTTTTAATTTTCTTCATAATCGCTTTAGGATCATCAAGTAAACCAATAACGTTGTTACGGTTATCGTCCGACTTAGACATCTTCTTCGTCGGTTCTTGCAGTGACATCACCTTAGCTCCCATCTCTGGAATGAATGGCTCAGGTACCACAAACGTATCGCCATAAGCATTGTTGAAGCGAGTTGCAATATCGCGCGTTAGCTCCAAATGCTGCTTCTGATCTTGGCCAACAGGCACTTCATTCGTTTGATAAAGAAGAATATCGGCAGCCATCAGTACTGGGTAACCAAACAAACCAACGTTGATATTGTTAGCGTGTTTTTGCGACTTATCTTTAAACTGTGTCATACGGTTAAGTTCACCCATCTGGGTGTAACAGTTCAATGCCCAGCTAAGCTGTGTGTGCTGTGGCACTTGAGACTGTAAAAATACGGTGCTCTTTTCAGGGTCGATACCACAAGCAAGATAGATAGCTAAGGTATCTAAACACGCTGCACGCAATTGTGCTGGATCTTGTCTAACGGTAATCGCATGTAAATCAACTACGCAATAAATACAGTCATGAGTGTCTTGTAAACCAACCCACTGACGTAGTGCACCCATGTAATTACCAATACTCAGCTCACCAGATGGTTGAGCACCACTAAACACGATAGGTTTTGCAGTCATTCTTTTATTGCTCCATTGATTCAGCGCTTACATTTAGTAGCCCTGAAATTTCATTAAATTGTTCGCAAACCACTGTTGGGCTGCTCAGCCCAATATCTTCACCGTAGTTGTAGCCATAGGTCAAGCCTATTGATGCTATCCCAGCGGCTTTAGCGGCTAATATGTCATTTTTTGAGTCACCAACCATTAAGACTTGTTCCGGCTCAAGCTGCCACTGCTGCAATATATGCGTTAACGGCATAGGATCTGGTTTCATTTTTGACAATGAATCTCCACCCAAAACTATAGAAAAGTAACCATTGAGTTTAAAAGCTTCAAGCAGTGGAACGGTAAATTCATAGGGCTTATTGGTCACGATGGCGAGCTGATAACCTGCAGCATAAAGCTGCTGTAACACTCGTTCTACATCATCATATAAGCGACTATGTTGCTGTAAGTTCTGCTGATAGAAATACATAAACCTTGGCATACAGGCCGCAAGCCTTTCATCACTAACGGCAGTATTTAATGCAAAGCTCAGTGCACGACGCATTAACATTTCAGCACCATTACCGACCCAACTGCGCACCTGGTCTTGAGTACATAAAGGTAAGTTTAACTCTTGCAGTGCAGCGCTAGTCGCTGCAGCAAGATCAGGAACGCTATCAATGAGCGTCCCGTCTAAGTCAAACGCAATCGCTTTAACTTGACTAAAGTCAGCCATCAGTTAAGCCTCGATGCTTGCCAATTCTCTGCGCATTTCGTCGATAACCGCTTTATAGTCAGGTTTGTTGAAAATAGCTGAACCAGCGACAAACATATCCGCACCCGCAGCAGCAATGGCTGCAATATTGTCGACTTTAACGCCGCCATCAACTTGAAGACGAATGTCATAGCCACTGTCGTCAATCAGCTTACGCACTTGGCGTAACTTGTCTAATGTTGACGGAATAAACGACTGTCCACCGAAACCAGGGTTAACCGACATCAACAGGATGACATCGAGCTTATCCATGACATGGTCTAAATAATGTAGCGGAGTACCAGGGTTAAACACCAGACCCGCTTTACAGCCAGACTCTTTGATCAGCTGCAAACTGCGATCTAAATGCTCACTCGCTTCAGGGTGGAAGGTAATAATGGAGGCGCCCGCGTCGGCAAAGTCCGGGATCAGACTGTCGACAGGCTTAACCATTAGATGCACATCGATATCGGCTGTTACGCCATAATCGCGCAAGGCTTTGCACACCATAGGTCCAATGGTTAAATTTGGCACATAATGGTTATCCATTACATCAAAGTGAACAACATCTGCCCCTGCGTTCAATACCGCGTCAACGTCTTCACCTAGACGAGCGAAATCAGCTGATAAAATAGAAGGAGCAATCAAAAATGGACGCATAACAAACCCACCAGTATGTTTAAGAAGTGCACTATTCTACCTTTTGCAGCTCAAGCGCTCTATACCTGTATGCTTATTTAGCGAAATTGGTATGCTAAAAAATTCATCGCAGCGGCAAAAATGAATTTATATGTAAAATATGTTTAAAATATAACCTTGTTTGCTATAATGTTTCGACTGCATGAAATATAGGAGGACGACATGAAGGGATTACTCAAGAAAACAGCGACTTTTAGAGCCACTGCTGTTCTTGCTGTCGTGACTGCAGCCATTGGAACCATTAGCTTAACGTCTCAACCTTCTGATTCAGCCTCTATCGCTTGTGCATGTGATACCGCAACCAGTAGCTACAACCCAGCCCTACCCGCAAGCCACCCGAGCAACCGCTGCGCTTCTCAAGCAAATGATTTGAGTTGGAAAAGTTGGTTATCAGGTAAAAGTCAGACCAATCAATTACATTTCATCGATCTATTTGAGCTGCTCTATGGCCACCAAAGTGCGCCCATTAGCAATAGTTCACCGATCAAGGGCGAATAAAGAGTCATATGCTAAATCAATGGTGGCAAGTACTCTTGAGTACCTTAGCTGCCTTTATTGGCGTACAAACAGAGCAAAACCGACGTAAAGACTTTCAAGCCTCTTCGCCTATCCCCTTCATCGTGATGGGTATCTTGCTCGCTATTGTGTTTGTATTAGGGCTGCTATTTATCGTCAGTCAAGTCGTAGGCTAAATCTAGTCGTTTTCACTGTTATATGAATCATCGTATAACGCCATCAACTCATCGACTTTCTTACGGCTACTGCCTTTTTGACTAATATTACGCTGCACTTTAATCGAGTCAAACGTTGCGCCGTGATAAAGCTCTCTGGTCAGTGGAATATCATGATTACTGATCAGCACCGGTATACCACGTTCAATGGCGGTGTGGCGTGACTTCCTTGCCAGCAGCGCTTGGTCATCTAATGAAAAACCCGTACCAACATAAGTGGTAAAGCTAGCCGTTGATGACAATGGCGCATAAGGTGGATCGCAATAAACGACATCCCCATTTTGAGTCATATCGATTGCTTGTTCGTAACCAATGCATCGAAACTCAGCACATTGAGCCTTTACCGAAAATGCACGAATTTCGTTTTCAGGAAAGTAAGGTTTTTTATACGAACCAAATGGCACATTAAAGCCACCTTTACGGTTATAACGGCATAAGCCGTTAAAACCATGACGGTTCATATAAAGAAAATAAACAGAACGTTTGAAAGGATCTTTAGTCTCGTTAAAGCTGGTGCGCACCTTATAGTACGCTTCCTTTTCATTCATCTCTGGGACGAATAGGGCTTTAGCCGCCTTAATATACTTTTCAGGATCTGACTGCACAATCTTATACAAGTTAATCAAGTCTTGATTAATGTCGCACAATAGGTAGCGGTCATAGTCAGTATTGAGGAACACAGAACCTGCGCCCACAAAAGGTTCTACCAACCTATCACCTTGGGGAAGGTGCCCTGTTAGAAACTCAATCAGTTTAAATTTTCCGCCAGCCCACTTTAAGAAGGCCCTTTGTTTTTTAATCATTTAAATTGATTGAATACTAAGAAAAAGAGAGCTGGGGATTGTACTATGTTTATTCATTAATTTCACGAGTTGGAAGCGTATCTTGTAACTCATATTGCGTAAGATCTTGCCACTTTCGAATCCAAGGTGCAGAAATGATGGAGTTCGCTGTTAATTTAAGCGATTGTTCTCTCGCTTGCTTTGCCGAGTCAAACTCACCCATTAATACTACCCAGCGACTTTTATAGCGTGCGACCTTGACGCCCTTTTCCTGTTTCACGCTCTCTAACATCCTGACTAATGAATCAAAACGTTGCACACTGGCTAATTGCAATGTGTAGCCCTTGGTCGGCTTTTGCACTGCTTTCGCAATAATCTCTTTATTATTAACGTGAATAAGAGTTTCATTTGGCTTTGCTGAAAACGCCTCAACATTAGTCACCGTTAAAGGTTCGATAATCTCCGCTATAATGTCGACGGTTTTCTCAGGTACAACATTCATTAACCGCTGATATTCTGACTTCACAGCCACGACTAGCAAGGGTTCATCAGCGGCTGTAATTACCGTTTTCTGACTAATTTCTGCTTCAACTTGCTGTAATGCCATAGGCTCAGCCGCAAAATGTCCTGCTAAAAGCTGTTTACCATATGCCGCTAAAAAGGGCGAACTCGATACTGCCTCCGCAGCAAATACGACTGTGCTTTGCTGCTCAGCGAGCGACGGCTCATCATCGATGAAGAACCAAGCGAGCAAGGTGGTCGCTAAAAGAATAAACGCACCCATAACGAGTCGTTTTGTAGTGGATTTTACAATAGGCTCTTCAGCCCCTCCATTTAAGGCCAGTTCAAGCAGCGCAACAACCTCTTTAGGTGTACCGTTTTGTGCTTCTAATCTATCTTTAACGATATCTCGAGGCGTAAAGGGCTGTGCTTCACTACGGCTTAATAGCATGTAATAAAGCCCTTCTCTTTCAGTGTGATCGATCGGCTCGATATCTAACGGGAGCAACAGTTGCCGCTGGTCGATAGGCAGTTGCTGCAAAACATCATTTAGAAAACTAACAGGTGATGTCATGGTCACGCTGACTGTTTTCCCAGCAAAAGACATCTGGCTCAACACAATACATTCCGCCCAGATTTCTAGCGGTATATAGTGAGCATCATCAAGCACAATACAACTAGCAGAAGCCAGCGTAGAAGAGGCTCGTAGCATTGCTTCAGGCAGAGGTAGTTCATCGTCAAAGACTGGTTCAGCTAGGAGTTGGACCAGTATTTTACGTCTAATTTCAGCGCTGTCACAATGCTTCGGACAAATAACCAGAGCGGAACTAAATGCTTCAAGTTCTGTGAGTAATGCAGTGACAAGCGTGGTCTTGCCTGCACCGTCTTCACCAGTGAGTACAATAAGCTGCTGACCATACAAGCTAATATGCTGTAAGCGATTTAACAGTGCTTCTTGGCTAGGGAGTAAGATTGAACCGGTTAAAGACATTTATATCCACGCTCTCGCAAGAGAAAGCCCAAGGTATGACTGAAAATGGCGCAGCAAAAGCGGCCTATGTTCAATAAACATAGGGACTTCACCCGTTATATAATTTGGAGGACTAAATTTAGCTTTCACCGAACACCTGCTACATAGTTTATGCGCAGTCGATAACCTCTTGAAGTAGCTCGTCAGTAACATCGCTATAGATCCCCGCCTGGCCTAAGCCTTCGGGTAACACTAAACGCAATTGTCCTTTAAGTACTTTCTTATCTCGGCGCATATGTTTAATGAATTGTTCAAAATTCATAGTGTCTGGTGCAGTAATAGGGAGATCAAATGCGGTAAATAACGCCTTAATACGACAAACAATTGACTCTTCTATTAACCCCAGCTTATTTGAGGTGACTGCAGCAAGGACTGTGCCAGCAGAAACGGCTTCGCCATGTAGCCACACGCCGTAGCCCATTTCAGCTTCAATCGCGTGCCCAAAAGTATGTCCCAAATTAAGCAATGCTCTTACCGCTTGTTCTGTTTCATCTTTTTCAACTACATCAGCTTTGATTTCACAGCAACGCCCAATCACATACTCAAGTGCCTGGGTGTCTAATGCTTTTAATACATCAACATTGTTTTCCAACCAGCAGAAAAACTCTGCATCCCACATAATGCCGTATTTGATCACTTCTGCCATACCAGCAGAAAATTCTCTTTTAGGCAGTGTGTTCAAGCAGTCGGTATCAATCAAAACATATTTCGGCTGATAAAAAGCACCGATCATATTTTTACCCAGAGGGTGATTGACTGCTGTTTTTCCACCTACTGATGAATCAACTTGAGACAACAGTGTGGTAGGGAATTGGATAAAGTCGATACCGCGCTGATAACTTGCAGCCGCAAACCCAGTCATATCTCCAATTACGCCTCCGCCCAATGCAATAAGTACCGTATCACGGCCCAAATTTTGTTGTAGCAAAGAGGTGAAAATTGAATCCATTTGGTTTAACGTTTTGTATTGCTCGCCATCAGGTAAAATCACGGGAGTGACACACACAAAATCCGACAGCATGGCTTGTACTTTTTCAAGGTACAGTGGCGCTATCGTTTCATTAGTGACAATGAGGATATTTTTGTTTTTAAGATAGCGAGCCAAAGGCTCGCCATTACTTAACAAATTCTGGCCAATTACGATTGGGTAACTACGTTCACCGAGTTCAACCAGAACCTGCTTAGTCATATCTTAAAAACCTAATTGCTCAATTATTTGGTTTGCAACTACTTTTGCGCTTTGCTCATCGGTTTTAACGATAACATCAGCGATCTCTTCATAAAGAGGGTTGCGCGCCTCGGCTAGAGTTTCTAGCACTTCTCTTGGATCATCTACTTGAAGTAGTGGACGACGCTTATCTCTTTGCGTACGTGCTACTTGTTTGTCGATGGTGGTCTCGAGGTAGACTACAATTCCACGAGCAGAAAGATTATTACGGATCTCCTTACTCTGAATTGAACCACCACCAGTTGCTAACACGATACCTTGCTTTTCGGTTAAATCAGCAACAACTTGTGTTTCGCGAACGCGGAAGCCTTCTTCGCCTTCGACATCAAAAACCCACGCAATATCAGCGCCTGTACGGCTCTCAATTTCTTGATCTGAATCGTGGAACTCTAAGTGCAGCATCTGTGCCAGATGACGGCCTATAGTGCTTTTACCAGCCCCCATAGGGCCTACTAGGAAAATATTACGTTTTTCGGCCATTGCGATATATGTCTGAATCTTATTTGAAGTTTGCCTACGCCAACCCGAAAACTAGAGTTGACCTTAAATGTTACCTTGCTCTATTGAGACTTGACCGCTGATTATCTCAGCTAACCGCTATTGATGGCAAGTGAAGTAGCACATTTCTATCAAAAATCTATTTCATCTTGTAAAAAGCCGGCGCTAAACGCAGGCTTTTACTGGTTTATTGCCATTAAAGTGATTCGGAAATAATTTTAGGGGTCACAAAGATAAGTAACTCTTGTCGCTCATTCTTATCCGATGTACTTCTAAACATGAACCCAAGGTAGGGAATATCGCCCAAGATAGGGACTTTACTTACACTACTTATCGATTGTTGTTGATATATCCCACCCAATACAATCGTCTCACCATGGTTCACTAGCACTTGGGTACCAATACGCTGTGTATCAATAGAGACTGCAGCTCCCGTTGGTGTGGTAACCACTTTACCTTGGGAGTCTTGTGTGATTTCTAAATCAAGGATAACACGGTTATCAGGGGTGATCTGCGGTGTCACTCTAAGAGATAAAACCGCCTTTTTGAACGTCACTGTTGTCGCGCCACTTGAGCTCGCTTCAACATATGGGATCTCGACACCTTGCTCAATGTAAGCCGACTTTTGATTTGAAGTCGTGATACGCGGGCTTGCGATAATCTCACCCTTATTTTCTTGCTCCAGTGCACTCAATTCAAGATCGAGTACCGTACCATCGGCAAGCTTAGCAACGTGAAAAGCAAGACTCGTTGCGTTCTTTGCTGCAGCAGGCAGATTAACGTTCAATCTGTCCCCTAGGCTCGGTATTATACCATTAGCAATGTCACTTGCGCCCTCTAGGCTGCCTGACGTACCTTTAGTACCTTGCTGATCGGTTATGCCCCAACGTACCCCTAAATCTTCTGCTACATCGTCTTTAACCGTTACCATTCGCGCTTCAATTAATACCTGTTTAATTGGGATGTCGAGCACTTCTATCAAGCGATGAATACTCTCTAATGTTTCTTCAGTATCTTTAACTAACAGCGTATTAGTGCGCTCATCCACGGCGACACTGCCACGCGTTGACAGCAAGCTTGAATCTTCACCTTTTAGCAGCACTGCAATATCAACGGCTTTAGCGTAATTAATCTGCAGATACTCTGAATATAAAGGCGCTAATTCTTTAACTTCTTGTAAATTTTTGAGCTCTTGGCTTTCTCTTATCGCAATCTCTTCACTGGGCGCAATCATCAAGATATTGCCTTCAATGCGCTTATCTAACCCTTTGGTTTGCAAAATAAGATCAAGCGCTTGATCCCAAGGTACATCGTCGAGTCGCAGCGTGATATCACCTTCAACGGTATCGCTGACGACCAAGTTAAAATCGTTATAATCAGCAATGATCTGCAGTACGGTTCTAACAGACATGTTTTGGAAGTTTAATGACAATGAGCGACCGTCATATTTCTTTTCTTCTTTCACTATATCAAGGCGTTTGGCCTTTTCTATACTCAACTTAAATACACGACCGTCTTGTTGGTAGTCATACTCATAAGTACCTTCTACATCAATTAGAAAGCGACTAGTGAGTTCCTCATTAAAGGTTTCAAAACTCTTCACTGGCGTTGCAAAATCATGCACGTCCATGACGTAAAGCAGATCAGAGCGAATATCGGTGTTATATAATTTAAGCTCAAGTTTAGCGCCGACTTGTTCCACATTTGCCGCGACTGAACTATTTTCGAGCTTAATCAGTAGCTGGCCACCACCATTTGATGTGCGTTTAAAGTCGATACTTTCAATGCCGTTCATAAACGGATTGCTCGCCGCAGCGCCATCATTACGATTCATCACTTCATCATTGATAGTGAGTCTGTAGGTATTACCGACAACGCGACCTTGATAGGCTTTAACACTTTCTAATCCGACAAACACTTGAAGACTTGCACCACTCTGCACCGTACTGACGGTATCGACCCCAACAGTATCGATAGCAAGCGTTTGCTTTTGAAGTCCTGAAAGGCTATTTGCAAACCCTAAAATGATCTGTGCAGGATCAGCATTTAATTCAATCTCGGGTTGCTCAATATCATGTTCAAATACCAACTGTAATTCCAATTGGTGATCCACTATCGCATGATATTTAACATCGACTAACTTATTAGCCGCATGTGCTAGCGGAGCCATTCCCAATAGGAACGCAAGACTAATAATAACCTTAATAAAAGACGCGGCCTTAGCGAAGGCGCGATGTGTAATAGACAGTCTCATGAGCCTCTCAGTCATTCTTATTATTCTCCTGTTAATTCCATGCTGCTATTTCGTTCCGTCCAGCAGCCAGACCCGTCTGGAATCAACTCTATAATTTCGATCGTTTGCGGCGTTACTTTGGCAATTCGGCCATGATAAAGCCCCAGGTATTGGCCTGCTCCCAAGCGATAAACACTTCCATCACTAGTCTCAAGCAGAGCCCAAATCGTATCAACTTCACTCAATGTGCCACGCATTTTCAAGTTATCGAGTGCGTATGTTTCTAATCGCCCTTTGCGGCGTTTAAGATCGGGTTGTAAACAGTCCTTGGTGGTATCAATCACCTCTTCGGTCAACTCTCTTGACGGAGGGATATACGGGCTACGCATAAGATCTGCTTGATAATCAAAATGTTCAAACTTAGGCGTTTCTTTTAATGGCTTAATGTGCGCCACATGCTGCGCTTTAGTGGTTGTGACAAATAGCTCTAGATCGCTTCTGTCCCCTACGCAGCCAGAAAGCAGCAATACAGCCATCATTGCGGGCAGTATCTTCATCACTTAGCTGCCCCTTTTGCTGCAGGCAATTCAGCGCCCTCTTTAAAGCGATAAGTCTTCGCTAAAATATCCATAGCCAGTGAACCCGTCTCATCCCGCTTAATCACGAAATCATGTAAGCTCACAATGCGCGGTAACTTTGCCACACCACTAACAAGGTGCCCAAGTTGATGATAATCTCCGCTGACTGCAATTTTGATCGGAAACTCAATATAAAACTCTCTTATTATTTCAGAGTCCCAATCTAAACTATTAATTTTAAGTCCTGCATCAGTCGCCACAAAAGTAACGTCATCTAGCAAGCCTGGCATTTCATTTTGAGACGGTAACATCTTCAGCAGTTCAGCAAACTGCACTTCCATAACCGCTAACTGCTCTCGATATAACTTAAGGTTAGCTGCTAACTGATATTTAGACTTAAAATCCGTTTTAAACTGCTGCTCTTTTTGCTGCTCTGCATTTAACGCATCAATCGCATCTGATATAAACAAAAAATAACTGGCTACGAATACACACACTGCGAGCAGTGCAGCAAACACGCCTTTAACTAACTTGGGCCAAGCACCGATATTCTCAAAATCAATATCGTTAAACTGACTCAGATCGAGGTTCATTTACTCGCTCCTTTTGTCATGCTTAAATCCGCTATTTCACTATCCGCAATGGTAACGCGCAGAGTAAATCGTTGTAATTGCCTTAACTCTTCATTCTGAGCAATGATAGATTGCATATTAGGATCTTGTAGCCAATTAGAGGTCTTAACTTTGCGCATCATATTTGCCACATTATTGTTGGATTCACTGCGTCCTTCGATCCACAACATACTGCCTTTTTTCTCTATACTGGAAAGGTAGATCCCTGCTGGCACGATACGCACTAACTCGTCTAGAACATGTGTCGGCAAATTTCTAGATTGCTGAAGCCCTAGAATGATTTCAGTACGACGCTCAATATCTTTTTTACGTGTTCTAATTTCGGTAATTTCAGCTATTTGAGCTTCAAGCAATTGAATTTCAGACTGTAAATAGGCGTTACGACCTTTTTGGTCGTCAGATATCACATCGATTGCCATTAGAGATAGATAAACGATAAGACCAGATACTAAGAAAACCAGTGCCAGTACACCGGTGTAATCTCGTTTTTGTTTTTCTCTCGCTTCTTCACGCCATGGTAAGAGGTTTATGTTCGCCATTCAGCATAACTCCTTAATGCCAGTCCACATGCCAACATGTATTTACCGATGTCTGGCTGGAGTTGTTGCCTAACGGCGTCATCTGCATGCAAGCAACCTTTAAAAGGGTCACCAACAATGGTATTTACACCTAACTCATTAATCATTAGGTTGGTCATACCTTCAAGTTTGGCAGTGCCACCACATAGAACAATGTGATCCACTTTATCTTTACCACTCGAAGTACAGTAAATCTGTAGGGTGCGTTTTATTTGTTGTAACAGCTGAGTTTGGAAAGGAGATAACACTTCAAACATGTAGTTCCGAGGAAGCTCACCCGCTAACTTAGCCTTTTCAGCTTGCTCGTAGGTCATACCGTAGAAAGAGAGTATTGATTGAGTAAATTGTTCACCACCAAATGCCTGCTCTCTGACAAAAGTGGTTTCACCATTTTCAACAACAGAAAAAGTCGTAATACTGGCGCCAATATCGACCAGCGCAATAACTTTACTTTTTGCATCTTCTGGCAGCTGCGCCGCTATCATTTCAAATGATCGACCCAATGCGTAGCCTTCAACATCGACAACTTTAACCTCAAGATTAACCTCATCCAGCGCATCTGTTCGAGTATCAATATTCTCAGAACGACAAGCACTTAGCAGTACATCCACTTTAGTTGGATCTGTTTTATTGGCACTGAGGGTTTCAAAGTCAATATTAACTTCGTCCAATGAATAAGGAATAAGATTGTCAGCTTCAATTTCAATTTGAGCTTCCATCTCCTCTTCACTCAAAGAGGCATCCATGTAGATGACTTTGGTCATAACGGCTGAACCAGATACAGCCACAGCAGCAAATTTGGTGGTTTTTGGCAGTACTCGTTTGACTAACTTTAACGCCTCGACAACGGCTTCGCGGTCTCGAATTTCATGATCATTGACCGCCCCCTTCTTTAGCGGGATAGCAGCATGGCTTAGTATTTTATATCCATCAGCAGTCTTGCTCAGCAGTATTGCTTTAACTTCATGGGATCCAATATCAATCCCAACCATCTGCGGAGCCTGACGCTTCCATATATTTGAAAGCATAGTCCAACGTCACTTTATTATTATTTTCAAAAATAGATTAGCACAGAATCTACACGTTATAGCTATTTGTACAAAATGTTTCTAGATTTTACAATTGCCATTTTATTGACTTTAAATAACTACTTATAACTCTTAGTAACGCGTCAGACTAAAAACACAGTTCATTGTTGGTATTCATACTACTTTTAAGCAAGTGGCAGTGATAAATATCGATAAAAACGCCATCAGAAGTGACTTATACTGGTGCCACTGTTCTGACGGCGGTTAATTCTCAGTCATATTTATTTTCAGGAACATCGAATACTGCACAAATTGAAATATTGCTTCGGCTTTTTATCGTGCTAAATATGACCATGTAACTCGAAGGCATCTGGTGTTAACTTTTTAACGAAACTCATTACGGCAAACTCAGTATCAAGGTTAACGAGTCACTTAGCTTTGTACTCCAACGACCGCCATCTGGGTTATTTTTATAATTAATAGACAACCATAAAGCCTTTTTATTAATCAATAACATTAATCCTTAGGCTTTTACTTCACCATTGCTTCAACGGCTTATATACTACGGGTCTTATTTACAATTCATGGAATCTTCCTTTGAAGTGGTTAAAACGTCTTGTTATTGCTTTTTTTAGCCTAGGTCTACTTGGTATTGGTGCTATTGCGGCAGCATATTTTTATGTGCTTCCAGATTTACCCGATGTCACCACACTTAAGACGGTCAAACTGCAAACGCCACTTAGAATTTTTAGTAGCGACGGTAAACTGATCTCTCAGTTTGGTGAGAAACGCCGAATTCCCGTCCACTATAGAGATGTTCCAGAGCAATTAATAAACGCGATACTCGATACCGAGGATGCACGCTTCTTTGAACATAGAGGCATTGATCCTATTGGTATTATCCGCGCGGCGGTTATCCTAGTCACTACCGGTAAAAAGAGTCAGGGTGCCAGTACTATCACCCAACAGGTCGCCCGAGGTTTCTTTTTAACTCGAGATAAAACCTACATTCGTAAGACCAAAGAAATTTTCCTCGCATTAAAAATTGAGAAAGCGCTGAACAAACAAGAAATTTTAACGCTTTACCTTAATCGCTCTTTCCTAGGAAACCGCGCTTATGGTGTGGGTGCTGCTGCTCAAGTTTATTACGGCAAAGAGTTAAGTGAATTAACTTTACCTGAAATGGCAATGATTGCCGGACTACCACAATCACCTTCTGCAGCTAACCCCATTAGAAATGCTAGCCGCGCACTTAATCGTCGTAATTGGGTGCTTAGCCGTATGCTTGAAAAGCGCAATATCACTCAAGTCCAGTATGAAGAAGCGATACAAGCACCTATCACGGCTAAATATCACGGTGCTGTAATCGACTTATATGCACCCTACGTCTCAGAAATGGCCCGCGACTACCTTGTTGAAAAATATGGTGAAGAGGAAGCGTACACTGGCGGCTACGATATCTATACTACCGTGGATTCTAAACTGCAGCTTGATGCCCAAAAAGCGCTTCGTCATAACGTTTACTCATACGACGAACGTCATGGCTATCGCGGCCGCACCAAAGTACTTTGGAGTGAAACGCCGCTAGAAGTTGAAGAGATAAAAACCAAGCTGAAACAAACGGGTTCGTTCCAAGGAATGTACCCGGCGGCCATAATGTCTATTGATCAACAAACTGCAAAAGTCATGACCGCTAAAGGTGATATATACACTCTCCCGTGGGATGGCATTAAGTGGGCTCGTAAATTCATCACCAATAAACGTCAAGGCAAAGCCCCTAAGCTTGCATCTGACGTGTTAACAGCCGGTCAGCAGGTATGGATCCGTAACAACGGTGATATTTGGCAACTGAGCCAAGTGCCACTCGTGGCCAGTGCGATTGTATCGATAGATCCTCAAGATGGCGCGATCAAGAATTTAGTCGGTGGCTTTAGCTTCTACATCAGTCAATATAACCGTGTCACTCAAGCTAAACGCCAATTAGGCTCTAACATTAAGCCGTTTATTTATACTGCTGCACTGGAGAAAGGTTACACACTGTCGACGCTGATCAACAATGCGCCGATTAATAAGCCCGATACTCGACAAGGTACAGCTTGGCGTCCCAAGAACTCTCCAGATGTTTATGGCGGCCCAACGAGGCTGCGTGTCGGTTTAGCCCAATCAATCAACGTCATGTCGGTACGTGCCATGCGTTATAGCGGACTTGATACTACGATTGCCCAGTTAGTTAAATTTGGATTTGATCCTGCCGATCTCCCTCGCAATGAGTCAATCGCCCTGGGTTCGCCTTCGGTTACGCCGCTGCAAGTTGTCACTGCATTTTCAACATTCGCTAATGGCGGCTACCTAGTTGAACCCTATTTTATTAAAAAGATAGAGTCTGCTAATGGCGACCTTATTGAAGCCGCGAATCCAACATTAGCCTGCACCCCGGTGGCCCCTAAGCAGTCTGTTGTGGTTGATCCATTTGCAGCGATGGCAAATGAATTTCAAAGTGACAGAGTCCCTGAACAAAAAACAGAGACTGAAATTAAGATAACAGGCACGGCGATTCAATGCGGTAGTGATGACTCTCGCTTTGCGCCAAGAATCATTTCAGAGCAAACTTCCTTCCTTATTACTGAAGCACTAAAAAGTGTTATTTGGGGCGGCGGTGATTGGCGTAAAGGGACGGGTTGGAATGGTACGGCTTGGCGCGCATCAAGAGTGGTTAATCGCCGTGATATTGCGGGTAAGACGGGTACAACCAACGAATCTCGCGATACTTGGTTCAGTGGCTATAACCCTACACTGGCGACCACTGTGTGGGTAGGCTTTGATGACCATGGTCAAGAGTTAGGTCGCACTAGCTGGAATGCGAACGGCGCAAAAAATCAAATATCACTCGCCGAAGCAGGTGCCAAAACGGCGGGACCGGCTTGGAATGAGTTTATGAAAGATGCCTTAGCGGGGACGCCTGTGCTGCCAACGACGCCACCAGAGGGCATTGTCTCAGCTCGTATCGATTTAGCCACTGGCAAGCTGACGCGTAAAACTGATTACACCAGCAAGTTTGAGTATTTTATTGCGGGTACCGAACCAACAGAATATGCCACAGAACAAGAGGTAGACAACAGTGATATCTTTATCGATAAGTCAGAGGAAGAAGATCTGTTTCAATAACGCTGTTGCACAATAAAAAGGCGGCTATTTCGATAAGAAATAGCCGCCTTTTTTATCATCAATTTAGACCACCTAAACTCGAGTTAAGTGATCATTGGCTCGACTGTTTTACCGCTAATGCAGACTTTACCTGAATCAGTGATGTTCCACCCAGCGCTTCACGCTTTGCCAAGCACGACTCAATCGTTAAGCACTCATAAACATCAGCTTCGATGATAGCACTGAAACTTTGCAGCTCCTCTAATGGCAGTTCTTCAAGCGGTGTTTGCTTGGCCATGGCATTAACAACGGCTTCACCTACCACATGATGTGCCTCTCTAAACGGCATCCCTTTCGCCACAAGGTAATCGGCTAATTCAGTGGAGTTAGCATAACCTTGTTGCGCGGCTATCAATGTTCTTTCACGATTAACTTGTAAACCACTTAGCACCAAGGCTGCCATTTCGAGACAGATAGCCCAGCTATCCATCACATCAAATAGTCCTTCTTTGTCCTCTTGCATATCTTTGTTGTATGCCAGTGGTAGCGCCTTCATCGTAGTAAGAATACCTACTAGGCTGCCATAAACCCGACCAGTCTTGCCTCTAATAAGCTCAAGTGCATCGGGATTTTTCTTCTGCGGCATCAATGAAGAACCAGAGGTGACTTCATCATCTAATTCGATAAAGCCCGCTTCTCCACTGTTAAAGAAGATTAAATCTTCAGCCATACGGCTCAAGTGCATCATACTAATTGACGCATCACTACAAATCTCAATCACATGATCCCTATCAGATACCGTATCGAGGCTATTAAGCGTTGGTCCTGCGAAGCCTAATGACTCGGCAAGTTTAACTCTATCCATTGGATAAGCGGTCCCCGCCAAAGCACCCGTCCCTAATGGACAAGTATCGGCACGCTTTAATGCATCTTCTAAGCGGCTTATATCACGTTCGAACATTTCAACATAGGCGAGGCACCAATGACCGAATAACACTGGCTGCGCTCTTTGTAAATGAGTATAACCTGGCATGACAGATTCAATTTCACGCTCCGCGAGTGCAATAAGCGCCGATCTAAGTTTCGC
The DNA here is from genome assembly GCF_002836135.1 of Shewanella sp. GutCb. Taxonomy (NCBI): domain Bacteria; kingdom Pseudomonadati; phylum Pseudomonadota; class Gammaproteobacteria; order Alteromonadales; family Shewanellaceae; genus Shewanella; species Shewanella sp. GutCb. Next base: position 27,060 of record NZ_PJBL01000010.1, read on the forward strand.
AAGTAGCACAAGTTGTTGTTGGCCCTCTTTCTTACACCAAAGCTTAAGATCGGTAGCGACCTGATCGTTACGTGAACGTCCAGTATGCAACTTTTTACCTAAGTCACCCACTTTAGCGATAAGCGATTGCTCGACAAAACTATGAATATCTTCAGCGCCAGAGGCAATAATCAGCTCTGGACTCGCTGATGTTTCGACCAGAAGCTCATTGAGCGCAGCATGTAATTGTGTACACTCATCAGAGGTTAAAATCCCCACCTGAGTAATAGCACTGGCCCATGCGATAGAGCCTTGAATATCTTGCTCTATAAGTCGGAAGTCCACAGGCAAAGAGTCGTTAAAAAGTTTGAACAGTGCGCTGCTCTCTTGGCTAAATCTGCCGCCCCATAATGCCATTTTGGCTTCCTCTTAGATGCTGGGCGGACAATCTGTCCGCCACGATAATGTTGAATTTAGTGAGTAGTCAGTTTTGACTCTACTTATTATGACCGTGTAATGCTCTGATCCGGCTCGAAAGCGAATACAAACGGATAAAGCCTTCAGCATCTTTCTGGTTATAAACATCGTCGTCACCAAAAGTAGCAAACTCTTCTGAGTATAAGCTGTTAGGCGAACGTTTTTTCACTGCACTTGCTTGGCCTTTGTAGAGCTTAATAATAACCTCACCATTAACGAGATCCGCTAACGGCTTCGATGCTCCAAGCAATGATGCACAGAGGGGGGTAAACCAACGACCGTCATAGACTAGGTGCGCCATTTGCGCGCCAACTTGTTCACGCCATTCGCGGCTCGTTTTATCAAGCACTAACTCTTCAATTGCACGTAGTGCAGCAAACATCACGGTGCCACCTGGGGTTTCATAGCAACCACGAGATTTCATTCCGACCAGTCTATTCTCGGTAATATCGATTCTGCCGACACCATGAGCGCCTGCCAATTCATTCAGTACCATGAGTGCTTTGTAAGGCGAAAGTGCTTCACCATTCACTTTGGTGATCTTGCCTTGCTCAAGTTCTAATGCAACATATTCAGGCTCATTAGGCGCATCTTCAGGCGCGACCGTCATCGTCCACACACCTTTAGTTGGCTCGTTCCATGGATCTTCTAGCTCACCACCTTCGTGCGAAATATGCCAAGCATTAGCATCACGGCTATAGATCTTAGCTAATGACGATGTCGTTTCGATATTACGCTCAGCAAGGTAATCCAGCAGATCTTCACGACTCACCATCTCCCACTCACGCCAAGGAGCGATGACTTTAAGATCCGGTGCTAGCGCAGCAAAACAGCCTTCAAACCGCACCTGATCGTTGCCTTTACCCGTACAACCATGACAAACCGCATCCGCACCCACTTTACGTGCGACTTCGACTTGAGCCTTGGCAATAATCGGTCTCGCCATAGAGGTACCGAGTAGATAGGTTCCTTCGTAAATAGCGCCAGTCGCAATGGTAGGATAGATATAGTCAGCCACCAGCTCTTCTTTTAAATCAACGATATGGCACTCTGATGCGCCCGATTTAATCGCCTTTTCATATAGACCTTCAAGCTCTGCATCACCTTGGCCCACATCGGCGCAAAAGGCGATAATTTCACAGTTATCATAAGTTTCTTTGAGCCAAGGAATAATGGCTGAAGTGTCGAGACCACCTGAATACGCTAGAACGACTTTTTTAACGTCTGTTTTCTTTGCTTCGATTGACATATTTACTTCCTAATACTTGATATCTTCTCGTCGAATACTCAACGAAATATAAATTAATTAACTCGTTGTTACTGACCTAATAAGGTCACCAGCACTGCATTTTGTGCATGCATACGATTTTCTGCTTGCTGCAATATCAGCGAGCCTGCGCCATCTACAATGTCAGCGGTAGCTTCAACTTCTCGGTAGGCTGGCAAACAATGCATGAAATGCTTAGCGCCAGCGGCTGCCATTAACTCGGCATTCACCTGATAAGGTTTGAACTTAGCTTCAATTTCTTCCATTGAGGCGCCGTCACCCATCGAGATCCATGTATCGGTATAAATAGCGTCATGACCCGCTATAGCCGCAACATCAGAGCTTAGCACTAAGGTTCCGCCATGTTTTTCGGCTAACGCTTGCGCTTCGCAAACAACCTTGCCATCGGGGAAATGACCCGGCGGACACAATACGGTGAGATGAGCCCCAAGAATAGCCGCTGCGAACATCAATGAATGGGTCACATTGTTGCCATCTCCAACATAGGCTAATCTCACTTTACTGACATCTTCATATTGCTCAGACAAAGTTAGAAAGTCCGCTAAGCCCTGACACGGATGGTAAAGATCAGAAAGCGCATTAATGACCGGCACTGAACCATGTTCTGCTAACTGCTCTATTGTTGAATGCAAAAATGTGCGCGCTACAATTGCATCTGCCCAGCAAGATATGTTTGCTGCAAAATCTGATACAGGTTCACGTTTTCCGAGAGCCCCATTTTGCTGATCAAGGTATAAGCAATGGCCCCCTAACTTATTAATACCAATATCAAAACTGACACGCGTTCTTAATGAAGGCTTCTCGAACAACATGACAACACTCTTGCCGTCTAATGCTTTTCTATAATCAGCAGGGTTAGCCTTAATGGCTTTAGCCAGCGCTAACAGATCCAAAAGTTGCTGCTGTGATAAATCTTTAATTGATAATAAATGGTCCATGAAATCGCTCTCCTATGGTTGAATCTGTGTGCCAACGGTTTCACCGTTGCTTAATGCAATAAGTTGTTCTGCATGACGCCAAGAGGCAATTTGCACCGTTTGTCCCATCGATTCTGCAACATCTAATGCTGCTTCGACTTTAACTTTCATACCCTTGTCTATCACACCAATCTTAGTTAATGCGGCAACCTCTGCTCGATTCAAACTGTTAATCAATTGCCCTTTACCATCGAGTACACCCGATACATCAGACAGCAACACCAAATTTCCAGCGACTAATTTAGCCAAAGCCGTGGCGGCTTGATCGGCATTAACATTAAGCATTTCGCCTTGTGCACTAATTGCGATAGAGCTAACAATTGGCATCCAACCTTTAGCTAGCACAAACTCAAGATAGCTCGCATCCTTTGGTTCGACTTCGCCGACAAGTCCGAGTCGTGGATCTTTAATGCTTGCTGTCATCATATCGGCATCAGCAAGGCTCATGCCTAAACTGGTAATGCCCGCCTTAATGGCCGCGGCTTGCAGTATTTTATTTGAGGTTCCAGCCAGCGCACCAACAATAATGGGCACTTGTTCAGCTGGCGTGACTCTGAGTCCGTCCAATTTTTCCGTCACCATATTGTTTGCTTTGAGTTGCTCATCCACTAAGCAGCCTCCGCCATGCACCATAATAAGCGCTTGACCATTAGCAATGATTTTTGCAGCGGTCTCCATTAGACGCGCCATGCCCATTTCGCACTGCAACAATGCACCACCCACTTTAAGCACCATTACAGGTTTGGTTTTTGCATTCATATCAGTATTTAACGTTGCCATATCTGTTTCCAAGCCTGTTATTTTAACAATTGGTTAAAGTGAATCTTTATGCATTGCAGCGCTTGACTAGCAGCACCTTTCATTAAGTTATCAATTGCGCTTGATACCACCAAGTAATTTGTCTCTACATCGTACTTCCAACCGATAAGGCAATTTGGTGTTTGCACTACATCGTCAATCTTGGGAAATTGATTCTGCTTTACCGTCACCAGTGACGTATTGTCATAGCACTGATAGGCTGCTTCTATGTCCTTGCTTGTCGTACCTTCCGCTAACTTCACCGTAATAGTGGCGAGGATCCCTCTTTTAAAATTGCCTAAATGAGGAGTAAAGATAACTTCCTGTCCTAGCTGAGTTGCTATCTCAGGTTGATGCCTATGACCGAGTACGCTGTATGCCATTAAGCTGACTTCACAAAAACTAGTATGAAGCTGCGCTTTTCTGCCCGCCCCAGTTACGCCACTGACAGCATTAATCACCGGTAATACGTCAGAAAGCAAGTGTGATAGCGGCTTAAGTGCCGTAAGCGAGGCTGTCGGATAACAACCCGGTACCGCAATCATTTTACTGCTAGCAATTTTCTCCGCGTTCCACTCTGCGAGACCATAAACAGCATCAGCGAGGACTTGTGGGTATTCATGAGTAAAACCATACCACTTAGGATACTGTTCTAACTCTTCGAAACGGTATGCGCCACTTAAATCAAAGACGACTAGTCCCCTTTGATAAAACCAAGCGGCGAGGTGCAAGCTCACGACATGATCGGTCGCTAATACGACCGCATCCGCCTGTTCGATGATGGCTGCTTTAGCATCATCGGTCAGCGGGCTTAAACAAAGATTAATATGACTATATGTAGGGTATAACTCAGCAAGCGGCTTGCCTTTATCTAAGCTATTTTCAGAAACATAAAGGCCTTGAATGGATAAGTCCGCTTCAGCATTTATGAGAGAAGTGATTTGTGCGCCGGTATAACCGCTAGCACCAATAATGGCTATATTTTTCATAGTCTATGAGTTTAAAACCTTAATCTTGAATTTAGATGACAAAACGAAAAAAAGAATGGGCACAACTTAAGCCCTGGCTGAACACCATAAAGACAAGATTATCGTCGCAGGAAGTGGGTATTACTGACCTTAATAATTAATAATTGAACTAGGTTAAACATATATACTCTCATTTATAGGTCATCAAAACATGGTACTTATCTTAGCTGTTTGATAGACTACCACACAAAACTAATTATGCAATATATTTGAATATATATTTGAGTATTTTTAATGAAAAAATTACCAGACATAAAGAGTAGCTTCACTCAGTTAATCGCGGCACCTTCAATCAGTGCATTAGAAGCACAACATGACATGAGCAATAAAGCCGTCATAGCGCTATTGCATAGTTGGTTTACCGATTTAGGCATGAACTGCCAAGCTCAACCAGTTCCCGACACCCGTAATAAACATAATTTCGTCGCCTCTTTTGGCAGCGGAAAAGGTGGGTTATTACTGGCGGGGCATACCGATACAGTTCCATTTGATGAGGGCCGTTGGAGTCAAGACCCTTTCCAATTGGTCGAAAAAAATGACCGTTGGTATGGCTTGGGAACTTGCGATATGAAAGGTTTTTTTGCTTTAGTGTTAGAAGCCTTAAAAGAATTGCCAATGGACCAGTTCAAACGCCCATTACACATACTCGCTAGCGCCGATGAAGAAACCACCATGAATGGTGCAAAAGCCTTTGCAGCAGCTAAGTCTATCAGCCCTGATTACGCCATTATTGGTGAGCCTACTAGCCTTAAGCCCGTCTATATGCATAAAGGGCACTTTACGCAAGGTATACAGGTTACGGGGCGAAGTGGTCATTCATCAGATCCCGCTAAAGGACTCAATGCCATAGAGGTCATGCATTTAGTCACCGGACAACTGCTCAAACTTAAGCAACATTTAGCCGACAACTACCGCGAGAATGCCTTTAGCGTACCCTACCCTACAATGAACTTTGGTCACATTCACGGTGGCGATGCCGCCAATAGAATTTGTGGCTGCTGTGATCTACATATTGATCTCCGCCCGATACCGGGGCTCGCACTTGAAGATCTGGAGCTGATGGTAACTAACTACTTAGAGCCTGTCGCTAGCCAATATCCTGGCAGCATAAGTGTCGCCCCTTTATATCCAGGTTCGGAGCCGTTTGCAGAGAATAAAGACAGTAGTTGGAGCAAGCTCGTTGCACAAATATCCAAAAATGAGCCTGAAGTCGTCAACTACGCAACTGAAGCACCCTATATACGTCAATTGGGTTGTCAGACACTAGTACTCGGTCCTGGCAGTATTGAGCAAGCTCATCAGCCAGATGAGTATCTTGACCTGCACTATATCAATCGTACTAAACAGCTAATAAAAGAGCTGATATATCATGCCTGTATAAAATAACTCATGCTGTCGAGGCCAATATTTAGTCCAAACTTATTCTGAGCGTCATAATTAATGAATTGAAAGGTGAGTTAGAGCACATTCAGGCGCAATAACCCAAACTAGATCATTGCCTAGTGTACAGCCGCTAGGTATTGTGATCGATTAGCTTACTAATATGGAGCACGTATGGTTGATATGTATGCATCGTTAAGGTCAAACGTTGGTACCTTAGGACAGATTTTAGGCGACACAATTCGTACTGATCTCGATGACACTTTTCTAGACAAAATCGAACAGATCCGCCATCTCTCTAAAAGTTCACGTCAGGGTAATGATGCCGCCCGCGAAGAGATGCTCACTTTGCTGTCCTCATTGAATGACGATGAGCTAGTGCCATTTGCCAAAGCTTTTAATCAATTTCTAAACCTAGCCAATATTGCCGAGCAATTCCACACCATTAGCCGTAATTGCGATGAGCTAGTATGTGTTCCAGACCCTGTAGAGCAGCTTCTTGGGAGAATGTTAGGTGGCAATATCGATCAAGAAAAAATGCTCAACTGCCTAAAAACGCTTGATATCGATTTAGTGTTGACCGCGCATCCAACGGAAATTTCGCGACGTACATTAATCCAAAAATATTCCGCAGTCGTTGATTCGCTCGCCGCGTTAGAAAACCCGCAATTAACTGAACAAGAGAAGAAACAGCACCATCTACGCTTACGTCAGCTTATCGCACAAATTTGGCATACCAATGAGATCCGTAACGAGCGTCCAACGCCTGTTGATGAAGCACGTTGGGGCCTAAGCACGATTGAAGTCTCTTTGTGGCAAGCTATCCCTGATTTTCTAAGACAATTAAACCAACAGGTGGAAGAGCGTACTAATACCCAACTGCCGATTGATATTGCGCCAGTGAGATTCTCCAGTTGGATGGGCGGCGATCGTGATGGCAATCCATTTGTAACCTCTGTGGTCACTCAAGAAGTATTGGATAGAAATCGTCACACTGCAGCCAGACTTTACCTTAAAGATGTTGTATTACTCGTCAATGATCTGTCGATGGAAGGTGCAAATGACGAGCTTCTTGCTTACACCAACAACAGTAACGAACCCTATCGTGACGTATTAAAAGGCCTCCAACAAAAGCTAAGAAAAACCATCGATTATCTCAATGCCAGACTTGAAGGTCATCAGCCTGAAGTCGATTTAAACGACATTATCTGGGAAGAAAAAGATCTTAAAGATCCACTGATGATGCTTTACAGGAGCTTGAGTGATCGTGGTATGAGTCTGATAGCCAACGGCTTATTACTTGATATGTTGCGTCGCATTGCTTGCTTTGGCATCCACATGCTAAGACTTGATATCCGTCAAGATGCGCAGCGTCATGCCGATGTCATTGCAGAATTGACTCGATATTTAGGCATGGGAGATTATGCGCACTGGGGAGAAGATGAAAAACAATCTTTCTTACTCAGAGAGCTCACTAGCAAGCGCCCATTAATCCCTGTGACATGGCAAGGGTCAGATGACGTTGCGGAAGTATTGAGAACCTGCCGCTTAATTGCCACTCAACCTGCACGAGCCATGGGTTCTTATGTTATTTCAATGGCCAGCCAGCCTTCTGATGTTTTGACCGTATTATTATTACTGAAAGAAACTGGTTGCCCTCATCCAATGCGAGTAGTGCCACTATTCGAAACATTAGATGATTTAAACAATGCCTCTCAATGTATGTCGTCTCTCTTTAGCATAGATTGGTATCGTGGATACACTAAAGGCACGCAAGAGGTCATGATTGGCTATTCTGACTCAGCAAAAGATGCAGGTGTCATGGCTGCAGCATGGGCACAATATAGCGCACAAGAGAAACTCGTCGAAGTGAGCCAAGATGCAGATATAAAACTAACACTATTCCATGGACGTGGCGGCACTATTGGCCGCGGAGGTGGACCTGCGCATGAGGCTATTTTGTCTCAACCTCCTGGATCTGTTGATGGGCGTATTCGAGTCACAGAGCAAGGCGAGATGATCCGCTTCAAATTCGGCCTACCTAAGTTGGCAGTACAAAGCCTTGCTTTGTACACCTCTGCGGTAATGGAGGCGACTTTACTTCCGCCACCAGAGCCCAAACCCGAATGGCGCAGAGCTATGGAGCAACTAGCTGACGAATCGGTACTTGCTTATCGCGCCATCGTTAGAGAAGAACCGGACTTTGTCTCATACTTCCGCGCAGCAACACCAGAAGTCGAGTTAGGAAAACTACCTTTGGGCAGTCGACCTGCCAAGCGCAGAGTTGATGGTGGCATAGAGAGTTTACGTGCTATTCCATGGATCTTTGCTTGGTCTCAAAACCGCTTAATGCTACCCGCTTGGCTAGGTGCAGGAGAAGCATTGCAAGCAGCCTCACTAAGGGGCGAACTGCCATTATTACAGGAGATGGAGCAACACTGGCCTTTCTTTAAAACCCGTATATCCATGCTTGAAATGGTTTACGCAAAAGCCGAGCCCAACTTAGCAAAGTACTATGAAACTAGCTTAGTACCTAAAGAGCTGCATCATTTAGGAGTCCAATTACGTGAACGTCTCGCCATTGGCATAGATGCAGTACTAGAGCTAACTCAATCAGAAAGCTTAATGGCACATACTCCTTGGAGTAGAGAATCGGTAGAGTTGAGAAACCCCTACATTGATCCACTCAACTTCCTTCAGGCAGAACTTTTAGCCCGTACTCGCCGAGAGGAAAAAACGTCTGCTAATGTCGAACTGGCACTCATGTTAACGATTGCAGGTGTGGCAGCAGGAATGAGAAACACTGGCTAATGAAATTTATCAAGATAGCTCTAAGTAGCTTATTGCTGGTATTGACTGGCTGCGTCAGTCAATACAGCATTACCGAAACTGAATTAGAAGGCTATCTCAGTGACGAGATGCACTTTGAAATCAAGCAAGGTAATCAAATTTTCGGTATAGAACTTAAAGTTAACAATATAGAGGTCACTTTAGGCGAAAAGCCCGATACGATGGCAGTAACAGCTTCAACTCGAATCAAAGTACGCAATCCTTTACTTCCCATTAGTGCTGACCTAACGGCGAAGTTTGAAGCACAACCTTGGTACGATGCTAGCAATCATAGTGTTTATCTACGTAACCTTAATTTGGTAAAAGTAGAGTCACAACCTAAGGATATTGAGAAAGCGATAGGCTCAATAGCACCACAGCTAATGGGGTTCCTGACTCAGTTCTTAGAAACTCAGCCTGTATATGTACTCGATACACAAGAATCAAATCAGGCTCTTATAGCTGAAATGACCAAGCGCATTGAGGTTCAACCAGGCAAGCTTGTGTTAGTGTTTGACGACTAGATTTCAATTAGGGCAGTAATGAATGATTCATTATTGCCCTTTTTGCTATTTTTTAAATCTAGTAATTGAGCCATAATCCACAATCACGGCCTCACCCAGTAACTCTCTACGAAGCATATCAAATGCAACGGCGGTGCTTAAGCTACGAACCAAATCACGCGAACGTCTCGGTAATTTGATCATCTGGCTATAAACCCCCCCTTTAGTCGCCAAGGCTATAGCAACTGTTCCAACGGGTTTGTCCTCTGTGCCACCAGTAGGGCCAGCAATACCACTAGTAGCCAATGCATAATCACTGCCTAAAATGCCCCTTGCTCCTTTAGCCATCTCCTCTACGGTTGCAATAGACACCGCTCCATGATCATCTAACGTTTCGGCTTTTACCCCTAACACTCGCACTTTAGATTCATTACTATAGGTCACTAAGCCTTGATGAAAATAAGATGAGCTACCCGCAAATGCAACTAACTGGCTCGCAATCATACCTCCAGTGCATGACTCTGCAACACTTAGGCTACTTTCTGAACTAACTAACAGCCTATGGATCTCTTCGGCTAAGCTCTTTTTATTATCAGCAACTATCGCCGTTCCAAGTAAAAATCGTATTTGAGCCTCAATCTTATCCATCTCACCGATCGCCAACTTACCACGCGCAAATAGCTTTATTTCGATATGTGGCATAGAGGTTCGATAACCGATCGTTATCCCCTCTGGTAATACAATAGATTCAAGTGCATCAGCTAAAGATGACTCCCCTTGCCCAAGCGTTAAATACTTACGCAGTGAAATATCTCCCGCAATTTCGAATCTTTCTTTAATAAACGGTACAAACTGCTCTTTTACCATCTGTTTAAATTCAAACGGCACTCCCGGAGTGAAAAACAACCAAGCTCGGTTAAGCTTTACAGCAAAGCCGCATGCGGTGCCGACCGGGTTATCTATCATAATTGCAGATTCAGGTAATAATGCTTGTTTAAGATTACTCTCCGCCATCACTCGACCGTTACGAGTAAACCAGTCCTCTAAGCGAGCACGCCAAAGAGCATTCTCAACCAAAGGTTCACCTTTAGCTAATGCCATTGCCTCAGAGGATAAGTCGTCACTTGTAGGGCCTAAGCCACCATTGACAACAATGACATCAGCTTCCGTACTGCGCTCCTTAAAAACAGCGATAAGATCTTCGAGCCGATCACCAACTGTGATCCGACGCTGGCACTCTACACCATGCTCCATCAGAGTATTAGCAAACCATGCCGCATTCGTATCAACGATCTGACCCGCCAATACTTCTTCACCTGTACAAATCATTTCTAGCTTCATAGCACAATCCCCAGCATTTAATTGCAGTTAAACTAGGAGAGCTCAGCAGTAATAGCAATAACCAATTGTAATTAATTAATTTTATTGACGTGAACATGGGTTTACGCGGTGAGTTAAGAGTCAGTTCGACCAGCTTGAGATCGCCGAATTTTAAACATCAAATGGCAGTAAAGAGTACTGAACATCTATAAATACATCTAGAATTTAGCAGTAATACCACTAAATAGATTAGCTGGCGAAATTCACATTATTAGCACGATGATAATGTCTACTATCTAAACTTCGAAAGTATTGCGATTGAAATCAGCGGACTTAAAAACACTCAAATCGCAGACGTAAAAAAGCCCATTGCGTTAGCAATGGGCTGTTCACTCTCTTTCGAGACCAATCTTAGAAAGAGTGGCGCCTGGATA
>NZ_PJBL01000030.1:0-36717 GCF_002836135.1 Shewanella sp. GutCb
TTAGCATGTTAGAAGCCCTGCATTTTCTTAATGGGTAACATGGATGGCTTGTTAGTGCCTATCGTTGCTCCTTATTGATGACTTCTAGCCAACGGATCCGTTAATCACATTGAATGTGAAATACTTTTTTTAGAAATACCAAAGAGGTTATCCTTCTTCTAACCTTATAGATAAGCCATGAAAAGTGGATACTATCATTAGAAGGATGGAACATGAGTAAACCTATTGTTGCAGACAACAAACCAATGAAAGTCGAACTGATCAAAGATAAGGAATATTATTTTTGTACCTGTGGTCGGTCCAAAAACCAACCCTTTTGTGATGGGTCTCATGCCGGAACGGACTTCAAACCTAAGAGTTTTATAGCTCAAGATAGCGGCGATACCTATCTTTGCTGCTGTAAACATAGTGCAAACTTACCCTTTTGTGACGGTTCTCATAAGCAGTTCTCTAATGGGCAAGTGGGACACGAAGGCCCAGGGCTGCAGATCACCATCGCAGGCGAGGAGCCTGTCGCTACGGCAACCAAAGAGGAACCGACGGTCGAGTTTATCCATCAGCTCGCACGTGAAGGGCTGTCTAAGATGGGACACCACGGGCCAATGACATCAATGGGAGTACCAAGGTATCTGCTACCGCACTGGGACGACTTGCAAGTCATGGTGGCACAGATGGCAAAACAACCTTTACAGGAAGATGTATCTGTCAGCACCGAGTTGGTGATTGGCCCACTCGCAAGAAAACCCCTTAAATTGAATATTCCACTGCTTGTATCAGATATGAGCTTTGGCGCTTTGTCTGAAGAGGCCAAGATTGCACTGGCCACTGGAGCCGAGTTAGCTGGAACGGGGATATGTTCAGGTGAAGGAGGGATGCTGCCGGAAGAGCAGGCAGCAAACTCGCGCTATTTCTACGAATTTGCCAGCGCCGGTTTTGGTTATGATGAGTCCAAGTTAAAAGGGGTACAAGCGTTTCATTTTAAAGGAGGGCAAGGCGCCAAAACAGGGACGGGCGGTCATCTACCGGGCAACAAAAATATTGGTAAAATTGCTCAGGTTCGTGGCATCGAAGCGGGAACCGCTGCAGTTTCTCCGCCGACCTTTAAAGATCTTCATAGCGCTAACGATTTTAAGCGATTTGCTGATAGGGTTCGCGAGGTAACGGGAGGCATTCCCATCGGCTTTAAACTCAGCGCCAACCATATTGAAGATGATATTCAATTCGCATTAGATGCTAGCGCTGATTATATCATCCTCGATGGCCGTGGTGGTGGCACTGGCGCGGCGCCAGAGATGTTTAGAGATCATATTAGTGTGCCAACCATTCCCGCGTTAGCACGCGCAAGAGCTTACCTTGATAAGCAAGGTGTTAGTGGAAAAGTCACCTTGATAGTCACAGGCGGGCTTCGTGTACCTATGGATTTTGTTAAGGCAAAGGCGTTGGGAGCCGATGGCGTCGCGATATCAAATAGTGCCATGCAGTCGATTGGTTGTGTCGCTGCTAGGATGTGTCATACCAATAACTGCCCAGCAGGAATTGCTACTCAAAAAGCGGATCTGAGGCAAAGGCTTAATGTGACTAAAGCATCAAAGCAGTTGCAGAATTTCTTTGAAGCTTCAGTTGAGCTGATGCAAGTGATGTCGAGAGCGTGTGGTCATGATGATTTAAACAAATTCAACCAACACGACCTTGCCACTTGGAATAAAGAGATGGCAGAACTATCGGGTGTTAAATACTCTGGATTGACCAAGTTTTAGCATGGAGCAGTAATGATTTTTATTTTTTATCAGTATGTTACATGATATCGGAATCAACCAGCTTAACTAGTGAATAAAGGCTCCTTGCTAAAGATTAGCAAAGAGCTTTTATTCGTTTACTTGAGAGTGGTTAACTGGCTTTATTTATACAGATGAGCAACAAAGACGTATATGAACACTCCCACAGAGCCTAGGCATTACACTTACAAGAGCCATGCCTTTGTGGGGGGCTTGACGAATATATTCAATGAGTTTTAAATCTTAGTGACGCTTAAATAGGACTCATTATTTAGTGTTCTAAGCATGTGCAAGCTCCCTTTACAAAGCAAATAAAGTTAAAGGATATTGCTACAAATTTTGACTGAACTTTGATGCTACTTACTATTGGGTTGTACTTAAATTCAAACTTCTCAATGCTAAAATTGAATCGATGATGGGAGATAAATGAACGTTTTCGTTATCGACAAATTTATCAAAAAAATCTTTAAAAACAATGCCGCCAGCCATGTGTGGATGTCCTCCCCCAAAGCCTATATTTTTGAAGTTCAATTGTTCTCTCATAATTTTAGCAACATCGACATGTTCACATTCCGAGCGTAACGATAATTGTATCCCCTGATTATTAGACTGTGCCACGACAACGACATCAAGCTCGTTGACAGTCAGTAGAAAGTCTCCAAGAATTCCCAACATATTTTTAGGGCAGTCTATAGAGACAGTTGCTAAACCCACCCCTTTATTCTGTTCAACAGACTGGCAAACATGCTCAAACAATTTTAGCTCTGTATAAGTAATTTCATTTCGGCAAATTTTATTAACTAATGCTAGATCTGCACATTGATTAAACACAATAAAAGCTTTTAGATCGGCAGAACAAACACCACGGGTTAAATGTGCGGTATCAATCTTAAGACCAACGAGCAGCGCAGTAGCGACTTTTCTAGGGATATTGATATTTAAATCCTGAAAATATTCAAATATTATTGATGCAGTTGCCCCATAGTTTTCCCTAACATCACAAAACCATAAGTTTTTTGGCGGCGTCACAACATGATGATCAATAACGGCAATTTCTTCCCCTGGCATATCGGTGACATTTCTTTCCCCAATACAACCATCGATAGTTATGATTTTATCCATAGGAGTCAACTGAGCTTTGCTGCAATGCGTTACTGGTATATCTAGCCACTCAATCATATTGGATAAAGAGATCCGATCAATTTCGCCATTATATACAATGAGTGAATCTATCCCCAGTTCCTTAAGTAGGTATGACATTGCATAGGCCGATGCAATCGCATCATGGTCTGGGAAATCATGAGCTTGAATAACGACGCGCTGTAAAGAAGATAACTTTTGTATAAAATTAATTAATGTAGTTTTTTTCATTATATTATTTACTTTATTAATTTTTAATCAGTGAGGTCATGGATAAGTGAGGGCAGAGAAAACTTTTCAAATTTAAAAAAATTCAGACCCGCTATCCTATTTTTAGTTTGAAATGCTTTAGTGAGATTTAAATGGAAGGCTTTAGCGCTTTGAGTCGGTACTTAATGATAAGAACCTTGTTTAGTGACCCTGTGGCTAATGCTTCGTCCTTGACTCTTGCTGTTCATTGACAGCTAGCATTCCTTTGTTTTACCGACAATAACCTACTTTTATCAAGGTTTCCATGGCTCTCGCTCAAAGAGTTCATTCTACTTTCGCCTTTCCTCCTGAAACATCAAAGTCGAATATTCTAAAGTATCGATATCCCCGCAAAAGCTTGCCAACTAGCATGGGTGGCTTATTCGTTTTATTTGATTCTATCTTTCTCCGGTTAACTGTGAAATTGAGTAACTAATTCATTGGGATTGTCATATGTGTAGATGCACTTTGGGACGGGATATACTTACCCAACATCAATGACATTTAAACTTCACGGCAATTGAATAATGTACATGCCAAACAGTGAAAAGCTAGAATTGTACGTGCTAAAAAGGCTACTACTTTGCTAGTTTTACGTTTTTTTTACGCGAAGAGATGAATAGCATTTGCTAGAGTAATACCTAAGGCAACCACTTTAGTATTCTCTATATGACAATGTATTGGTTTCAGAATCGCTATTTGTTTTCATTTTTTATATTCGCAGCCGCGATTGTTGTATCGCAGGGTGTAGATCTATGGCTAGGCTCTACCATTGCAGTTTTATTGATACTTCAACTTTCAATAGTGATTATTGCTTTTCAGTGCAATTCTAGAATGGCTTATATCGTCGCTATTCTAGAAGCATTAAGTTTTAATTTTTTCTTTACAACCCCTCGTCATTCACTTCAGATGTTTCATCTTGATGATTCTATCAATCTCGTGGTGTTCCTTGTTGTTGCGTTTACAACGAGCCAATTGGCAGAACGTTACCGTCGTCAGCAAGACGAGCTAAAACAGGCTCAACTTCGCAATCAAATATTACTTTCGGTATCTCATGATTTGAGAACACCTTTAGCGGGTATTATCGGTAATTTAACTACCCTAAAAGAATACCTATTTCTACTCAGTGATAAAGAAAAGTATCAACTACTTGATAGTGCGACGATAGAGAGCCATCGGCTACACCAGTATATAGAAAATCTATTACAAGCGACTAAATTACAGCACGGAGCAATGGTGGTTAGAAAAAGCCAAGAATCTCTCATCAATATCTTGAACAATGTTATCGATCGCTTTGATATTTTATCAGAGCTGATAGTCGTTACTGTAGAGGGCGCTATCGACTCTGTATCTGTAAGCCGATCCTTAATTGAACAAGCTTTCTTTAATGTCCTAGATAACGCACTTCGCTACTCTCCAAAGGGATCTTTTGTAGAAGTGGTAGTTCGTCAGGAAACGGGCTTTGTTGTCGTTGATATACATAATGACGGCCAGTCACCTAATGCTGGAGAATCAGAGCTAATGTTTAAGCTATTTTATTCTGGGGATAAAACTAAGAATGCTGATTCTGGTTCAGGGCTCGGCCTTGCAGTAGCAAAAGGTGTGATCACTGCTCATGAAGGATCCATTGAGTGTATTGAGGTCAAAAAAGGCTGTCTGATACGAATTTGTCTACCTTTAGGCAGCTAAGGATACAATATGAGCTATAAAGTTTTAGTCGTCGATGACGAGCCACAAATTCATACCTTTATCCGTATATCTTTGGCAGCAGAGGGTTTTGAATATATAGGTGCTGATAGCGTTGCTGAGGGAGTAGAGATGTTTAAAAGTTACGCCCCCCATTTAGTTGTACTCGACCTTGGTTTACCTGATGGCGATGGTATAAACCTGCTATCAATCATTCGCCAAACGAGCAAAACACCAGTATTGATTTTGACTGCCCGAGATCAAGAGGATGAAAAAATTCGCTTACTTGAAGCTGGCGCGAATGATTATTTGAGTAAACCTTTTGGAGTTCGTGAACTTATCGTAAGGATTAAAGTGCTAGTGCGAGATCTAATTAGTGATACTAACTTGGATGACATGCAATGTTTTGGTGCGCTGAAGATGAAAAAAAGTACGAATCAAGTTTGGTTATCGGCGTTAGAAATAGAGCTAACGAGGAAAGAATTCGCCTTTATGGGGATGTTAATGAAGCACCCAGGGAGATTGGTTAAACAGTCGGACTTACTGCAACAGATCTGGGGCAATACTCATACTGAGGACACGCACTATTTACGAGTCTTGGTAAGCCATTTACGCAAAAAACTCAATGACGGCGCTGATGAACAGCAAGTAATAAAGACAGAAGCGGGAGTGGGGTATCGATTGGTGTTTATGGGGGCGAAGGTGTGATTATTAGCTCTTAAAGTACGCTGATTTTAAAGCACCCTATGATGATAGGTTACTTAGATTGTGGTGCCGTTCTGGCGATATAAATTCCGCATTTGAACAATAAGAAAGGTAAAACCATGGCTCATTTTACTGTAATTGGATTGGGGCGTTTCGGCGTGTCTGCTAGTTTAGAATTAATCCACTTTGGACATACAGTGACCGGTGTAGATAGAGACTCCAAGCTCGTAGATAAATATGTGGAAGACCTGACCCAAGCAGTCATTTGTGACTCGACAGATGAAGGTGCGCTTAGAGAGTTAGGTTTGGCCAATAGTGAAGCTGTGTTAGTTGCGATTGGAGAAGACATGCAATCTAGCTTATTGACTACATTAGCCTTAAAAAACTTAGGGGTAAAAGAGATATGGGTTAAGGCTAGCACAAAAGCTCACCACACTATTGTATCTAAACTTGGTGTACAGCGTATTATCCACCCCGAAGAAGAAATGGGGATAAGAGTGGCGCAAGCGCTCAATTATCCGATGGTAAATAACTATATACCTATAGGGCACGGTGTTTATGTTGTTGAAATTAAAGTCAAGCCAAGGTTACACGATTCTCCCATTTTCAAGGTTTTAGGAGAGGCTAATAGCCGTATAAAAACGATACTGGTGAAGCGCGATAAAGAAGTATTCAGTGAGCTTAAAGAGAGTTTTGTGCTTAAAGCTAACGATATAATTTTGCTTTGTGCTACTCAATCAGAACTGAAATACCTAGCTCCAAGGATGATGTAATATGGTTTTATGGCACCCTTCAGTTTCACTGATTGAACGTAAACCTAACGCAGGTAAGAAATTATATGCCGCTCCTCCAGTGATTCTGTGCGGTAGTTTTTTACTGTTGATCGTACTTGGAACATTATTGCTCAAACTTCCTATCGCAACTCATGATTCAATAAGTTGGGTTCAAAGCGTGTTTACGGCGACATCAGCCATTACGGTAACAGGTTTAGTCGTGATTGATACAGGGACACAATTCACACAGTTTGGCCAAACAATCATAGCCATATTGATTCAATGTGGTGGCTTGGGACTAATGACATTTGCCATTGTTACTTTAATCGCATTGGGTGGCAAAGTTGGCTTTATGGAACGAACTGTAGCGCAAGAAGCTTTTAATCAAACGGACTCATCAACATTGGTTGCTACAGCTAAATCGGTATTGATATTTACATTGATAGTAGAATTGATCGGTATGATCATATTGGCGGCTTATTGGCGCTCCGAATTAGGGTGGCAAACTAGCTTGTTTCACGCCTTCTTCTATACGATTAGTGCTTTTAATAATGCAGGATTTGCACTGAGCGCAGATAGTCTAATGTCCTATGTTAGTGATCCAGTTGTTAATCTAACCATTACAGGGCTTTTTATTATCGGTGGTCTGGGCTTTTCGGTGTGGATGGACTTAAAACGTCATCGTCAATGGTCTAAATTAACCGTATATAGCCGCATGATGATTATTGGCACGATTGTCATTAATGCAGTTGCTCTGATTTCCATTTATTTGATTGAGTATGATAACCCTAATACTTTGGGGCCTTTGAGTGAAACAGGGAAATGGCTCGCTTCTTGGTTTCAAGCCGTAACGCCAAGGACTGCTGGGTTTAATACTCTTGCAATTGACCAGCTTAAAGATGCGACATCTTCGATTATCTTATTATTGATGTTTATTGGTGGGGGGTCCTTGAGCACTGCAAGTGGTATAAAAGTGGTGACGTTCATGGTGTTGATACTGTCGACTTACAGCTTTTTAAAACGCGATGAGCAAACTTATATCTTTAAGCGCGAGCTAGCTAAGGAAACGATCAGCAAGGCATTTGCATTAACTATGATATCAATCGTTGTGACATGGTTAGCCATTTTTGCATTGTTGCTGACGGAAGAAGCCCCGATGTTAGATATTGTTTTTGAAGCCGTCTCTGCATTAGGCACGGTTGGGCTGTCTCGAGGGCTTACGGGAGACCTTTCTATGGCCGGGGAATCCATTATCATTTTTATGATGTTTATGGGAAGGCTAGGGCCACTTACTCTGGCATACTTTTTAGCTAGCCCAAGAAAGAAAAAAACCCGCTACGCTGAAACTAAACTTGCTATAGGGTAACTTTCCTTCAGGTTGATGAAATTTTCCGTCGATCATAAAAGTAATTCTAAGGTCAGGTCTTGAACTTTGCCAAATTGAACTTTGACTTACTTTTTATTATCTTAAACTATTAGGTAAAGTGTGTAAGTAAGCTCATTTATGTTCAGGAACAGGATAAAGCGCTTAACACGTTTATTACCCAAAGTGAGTTGGGAGATAATTTCACCAACTCTGGATTAATAACCTTTTTCCATATAAAAACTAATCAGACTATTGAAAAA
Source organism: Shewanella sp. GutCb (assembly GCF_002836135.1). NCBI lineage: Bacteria > Pseudomonadati > Pseudomonadota > Gammaproteobacteria > Alteromonadales > Shewanellaceae > Shewanella > Shewanella sp. GutCb. Next base: position 7,955 of record NZ_PJBL01000030.1, read on the forward strand.
ACTGCTTCGCAGACAAAGGTTTTGAGTAAATGTAACCTTGAATTAAATACACACCTTGTGCACTTAAATATGCCACTTGGTTATCATTTTCTACGCCTTCTGCAATCATGGATAATTCTGATTTTTGAGCAAATGAAATAATAGCGTCAATGGTTTTGGCGTTAAAGTTATCTTCATGACCGATGGTGTCGACAAACATTTTATCTATTTTTAACGTACTAATACCGAGGGTTTGTACATAACTAAATCCACCATATCCCGTACCAGCGTCATCTAATTTTAAATCGATCCCTAACGCGTAAATTTTATCTAACATCTGACGCGCAGCAACTAAATCACTGATGGGCAAACGCTCTGTGATTTCTAAGGAAATACGATGCGGCTTCAACTCACTGGACTCAACAATACCTTTAAGCAAAAGATATAAATCATCGTTATCTAAGTGTTCTGGAACAATATTGATACTAAAGAATAGTGCCTTGCGCTTACTACCTAATGACTTAACATCATTAAAAACATGCTCAAGCAAGACCTTTGTCATATCGATAATCAGACCATTGGCTTCCGCGTAGGGAATAAACTGGTTAGGGGGGATCAATGAACCATTTTGTTGCTGCCATCGCATCAATACTTCACAGCCGATAACAGCTTGGGTTCTTGAATCAACGATAGGTTGATAAAAAGGAATAAACTCTTGGTGCTTAATTCCTGCCACAATTTGAGCGTGCATAGAAACTGAATGTCTTTGCCAACGCTTAACCAGATAGGTCAGCCCAAAAGCAAACAACAGTGCAAAAATAGTAATAAACAACCAAGAAATTGTACTGTATTGCTTATAGAATTCAAAATTCCCCGAAAGCTCAAAGGTGGCGACAAAATAAGGTGATTTCAAGACCACCGTTTCACTCACAAATGGCTTACCGTCAAATGTTTCAAAGCCAAAAACTAACATGGGATCTGACTTAAAGGAGATGGTGTATTCGGAACAGTGTTCACACTCTAACGGCACAAAGAAGCGAGGCGCTAGCGGCGTAATGCTTGCTGTATAGTTTACATCCTCAAAATGCCTCACTAATATCCATTCATGATGCTTTCTATTGGCTAGTTCTACGACGCCAAAACTAAAATTAGGAGATATTCTATGGGTGTAAATTTTACTGATATCGCGAATGATATCATTGGACTCACAAAATATTTCTCCATCCTTTGTCACCCCAGCCCATCTAATAAAACTTGCATCAAATACAAATTCCCTTAGATTCTCAGTGGTGCTTTGATCGCATTTAAAATCTGTCTTTGAAATCGATGGCAGCTTATTCAATTCTAAAGCGCTATTTCTAATTACCTTTTCAAACTTATCAGCGAGAATTTTTGCATCGCGGGCAATAATTTTTTTTGCCAGAAAGTGATCAAGCCCTTTCATGCTAACCATGCATAAAAGAAAAATGACCACAAATACAGCCCCATATTTCATCCGTTCCATGAAGCTTGCCTCAAACACAAAAATACGTTCAATGTGACCAAAATGATGGCAAGCCCTAGGCTAAACCCCCAAGCAACTTATTTTCAATTAAGCAACTTAAAATAAAATAGTTAAATCAACAGTTTACTGCATAAAGATCGGTTAAACTTAATAGGCTCTATCAAAAAGTAACCAGAACAACGCCATCTGCGACATCACAATACTACATGACGCCCCAACCGATCAATGCCTTAGCATTTCGAACAAATGCCTTGTGCATCTTAGACTTGCCATGAAATCGTTGCTAGCAACAAAAATAGAGACCATGATTAATAAACGCCACTTGTATGAAACAAAAAATCCCTGATAGCATTGCTATCAGGGCTCTTGTCAGTTCACTAAAAAGTAAAGCGTGACGCCTGATACGAGATTAGTATCTTATCCACTGAATGAGCTCGTTAGCACTTTTCACGGCAAACAGCCTCGCTAGTAGGGTCAAAGCTCAATAGTTCAGCAGAGCCAGCAATAAAAAAATTGGCCAAGAACCAATAAGCCACCCATGCATGATAGTGGGCTAAGTTTTTGAGCCTTGCTTATAGGTATGTGGGGTCAGTGTAAACTTTATTTTATTACCATACATTTCCTAATCTCACGACCCACCTCTAAGGTCTTAGCAGTAGCTTGTTTCTGTCAAAAATGGGTTAGGGCGTTTAACTCAATTTTTCCTGTATGTGTTAGCTGCTGATATTATTAACTCAAAAAACGTCATAAAGGCGAATAAAATCTAATCAGATTATAAACACCGTTAAATTTTCATTTCCCAAATTTGCTTTATTGAGTACAACGCTCAAGTTATTAAGAGTTTGTTCTATTGCTTGCACTATGTTTACGACATAATGGCGTTATGTACTTAGCAGAGAATTTATAATGGACAAACAACAAGACAGCTACATGACTGAAGAGACACTAATTGAAACAGTCGAAAATCAAATCGCTGACGGTGAACCCAAAAAGGTAAAAGAAACCTTGATGCGTTTAGTCATGACAGGTACACCGCGTGAAGAAGCGGTTCAATGGATGGCGTGCGCGCTGGCTATCGAAGTATCCGATATCATGAAAAATGGTGCCTCTTTTAACGAAATACGTTATGCCCAGCATTTGGACGCACTGCCGAATTTGGATTGGATGAAAGATGAATAGCAGCTATGTCATTTCCGAACATCGAAAGCCTATGCCTGTCAGTTTTGTTCGCTAGAACATTTCGCCTCCCTAGCTGAAGTTAACGTGGAGCTATTGAGGTAAGTAAGAAATTTTCTTTGGGATATGTGGGCACATAGCCATGACAGATATACTTGTAACAGTTATTTTGACGGATAATTGGTTTACCGCTCTAAAACGTTCATTAATGTACTTTTAGCACATCGGAGGTAGGCTCTTAAAGTATTAGATACGTATTAAGCTTGTTTATACTCCTTTTAAGGCTATTGTTTACTACATGTGTTTAGCAAGTTGTTTAGCCTGATTATTGTTATCGATTTGTTGTGTTATGTATAAATTGGTTTATATCGTCAATACTAATGGTAATAAAATATTTAGCTATAGTTACGCAGAACTTTTCATACCGCTTTAAGTCTTATTATGTAAGGTTTAAATTTATTTTCCTTTATTTAAACTGAGTCCCTAATAATATCTGAATAGGTTACTCCATTTTGAACATAACCCCATTGCGTCGTTTAAGACGCTTACGTAGCTCCGAAGCCATGCGCGATCTATTGCGTGAAAGCCACCTTTTGCTCAACGATTTAATTCATCCTTTATTTATCGAAGAACAGATCGATCAAGCAGTACCTATCTCTACCCTACCTGGTATCAGCCGTATTCCCGAGAGTCACCTAGCCGATGAGATTCGACAGCTTTACGCTCTCGGCATACGCTATGTTATGCCTTTTGGCATATCTCACACCAAGGATGCCCAAGGAAGTGACACCTGGAATGATAATGGTCTACTTGCTCGTATGGTCAAGACGATAAAATCTGCCGTTCCCGAAATGATGGTAATTCCAGATATTTGTTTCTGTGAATATACCGATCATGGTCATTGTGGTGTAATGCAAAACAACAAAGTTTGTAACGACATTACAGTTGAAAATTTGGTCAAACAATCAGTGACTGCAGCTAAAGCAGGTGCTGACATGTTAGCACCATCGGCAATGATGGATGGTCAAGTAAAAGCCATTCGTCTAGGACTTGATGCTGCTGGTTTTCAGGACGTGGCAATTTTGGCACATTCGGCAAAATTTGCGTCTTCTTTTTATGGCCCATTTAGGGCCGCAGTAGACTGTGAACTTAGTGGGGATAGAAAAGGCTACCAACTAGATTACGCCAACGGTCGTCAAGCTCTACTTGAAGCCTCACTTGATGAGGCTGAAGGTGCAGATATTCTGATGGTTAAACCAGGAACACCCTATTTAGACGTGATCTGTCGTTTAAGGCAAGAAACCCATTTACCCCTCGCTGCATATCAAGTGGGTGGGGAATATGCCGGTATTAAGTTCGCAGCTCTTGCTGGCGCACTCGATGAAAAAGCGGTAGTAACTGAAACTTTTATTGGGTTAAAACGTGCTGGGGCTGACCTAATTGTTAGTTATTATACGAAACAATATGCCACATGGTTAGCCGAGGGGAAAAATTAGTTTCATCGAAACCTTCCTGCAGTCCTTTGTGTTTGTCTGTAAAATTTAGTGTCCAAATGAGTGTTTGTAGAAGCTACTGACACTCTTTTTTTACTATGTAATATGTTGTTTAATGGCTGTTATGCAGATCTCAAACATGAATAATGAGGTATCAAAATAATGTACAACATTGGCATTGTATTATTTGACGATTTTACAGATGTAGACTTTTTCTTAATGTATGACTTACTCGGTAGAACGACAGATAGCTGGGTTGTGTCAATATTAGGCACTAAATCAGAACACCGCTCGCATCTAGGTATGTCGGTAAAGACAGATGGTCCTATCTCAGAGGTGATTAATCAAGATGTAGTGCTAATTACGAGTGGCAAGCGTGGTATTCCTGCAGCATTACAGGATTGTGAATTTATGTCAGCTTTAAAGCTCGATCCAAACAGACAGTTAATTGGTTCGATATGTGCTGGTTCTTTTATTCTTCATGAACTTGGATTGTTAAACGGTTTGTTGTTAACGACAAACCCTGATGCTAAAAATGTACTGAAGAAAATGGGCGGCAATGTTCAAGATTTACCTTTGGTCATCGAAGGCAATATTGCTACAGCAGGCGGTTGTCTTTCTTTGGTGTACCTAATAGGTTGGGTCGCGGAACGTTTGTTTGATTCAGAGAAGCGACAATTTATCCAAAACCAGCTAATACCAGCGGGTCAATTGGAACACTTTGAAGAACTCATTAGCTCTACAATTTTATTAGCAGAACAAGAAGGCATAAATCGAATGACCTCTAAAAGGTAGTCGTGCATTGTTCGCTTATTCAGCGCTTGAGCATAAAGTAGATCCTCCCAATACTTATAGAGTTGTAGAAAAGGTAGTCGTTATGATTCTTACTTCATTAATTGATAATACAAGATTGAATAATCGAACAGATCTAAAAATTGAAAGAGGGCTGTCTATTCACGCCAGCACTATGGGAAAGAGTGTATTATTTGATGCGGGAAACAGTAGAGCTTTTTGTGATAATGCAGGTTTGTTAGGTGTGGATATTAAAAATGTAGATGCCGCTGTTATTTCACATCGTCATCATGATCACTGTAATGGAGTTACGCACTTTCTAGACTACAACTCTAAGGCCCAAGTGTATTTACGTGAATGCGAAGACACCAATTATACTTTTAAAACTTTGGGTTTTAAAATTGATGTAGGTGTAAATAAACAGTTGCTTACCAAAGGTGCTAGTCGCTTGACCTTTGTTAATCAAATGACTGAAATATTGCCTAATATCTTTATAATCACTGATTTAAGTAATAAATATGCAAAGCCAGAAGGTAATAAATACCTTTTTACTGGCTCAGGTGATAGTTGCAAACCTGATATATTTGATCACGAATTGTTGTTGGTCATAAAGGAAAATGATGGGCTTATAGTATTTACTGGTTGCGCTCATAGTGGCGTTCTCAATATGATCGATACGGCGCTTAATCATTTTCCTAGCACTAAAATAAAAGCTGTCGTTGGTGGTTTTCACTTAGTTGGATTACCATTATTCAACAGTATTGGTGGAACTAAAGAGAAGATCGAAGAGATTGGTGAATTAATATTAAATTACCCAATAGATAAGCTGTATACAGGACACTGCACAGGAATGAAAGCCTATAATATTTTGAAAGGTGTACTTGGTGACCGCTTAGAATATTTCCCAGCAGGTCGCAGCATTAGTATCTGATTTTACTGCTATTAATAAATTAAGTCAGTATTATATTTCGCATTGTCTATTGCCCATTTTCTAGTGCTTCTTGTTACAGTTAGTGCTGCAGCTTTAAACGTTTTATTACAGTGTTATCGGGCATATGATTGCCATAATTTGCCTAATCGAAGCTGTATGGGCTGGAGTCTAGGCACTAACTCTTTTGTGTCACATAAGTGAGTTGAACGAAGCCGCTAAAGATTAATGTTCAAGATGTATTTGTTCTTCAATAGTTCATAGGCTAAATATGAATTAATATGAACTTTTATTTTACATTTATTAGAGTAGGTTTGATGTGGCCTTGTCTGATCTGAAAGTTTTTTCAGCTATCATCATCAGGGGAAGTTTAGTTATGAGTAAAGTATTACTCATAACGATGAAAACCCAGTGCTAAGTAACCTCGTAGATTGCATTGCGGCTATTCTGAGATCAGATGTTCGTCCACCCGGACTCTATCAATGCGACGTACCGAAGATATGATTATAAAAGTTATCGCAGCACTAAAATAAATTCAACCCAAAGGCTCTTTTTATCCTTGCGAGCACAAGACTGGCTTCATCCTGCGAGCGTTCACTCCCTCGTTTTAAGATTTCTACGAGTTGCGATTTATCTGATAGAAAAATCTCTCTGCGTTCACGTATTGGTTGTAAAAGCTCTTGTAATACCTGATTTAAGATCTTTTTGGTCGTTCCATCACCTAAGCCTCCCGTCTGATAATGAGCTTTTAACTCATCGATATAGGCTGCATCAGGATGAAACGCATCCAGATATGTGAACACGATATTCCCTTCGATCTGACCAGGGTCTGAAACTCGAATGTGATTCGGATCTGTGTACATGGATTGCACTGCCTGCGATATTTCCTGCTCATTCGAACCCAATAGAATGCAGTTGTTGAGAGATTTTGACATTTTGCTCTTTCCATCCGGACTCGGTAGCCGTGAAGATTTGCTCAATAACGGTTTACACTCAACGAGTATTTGCTCGTCGGCAATATGATTTAGCCGTCGAACGATCTCATTTGTCTGCTCAATCATGGGAAGCTGATCATCACCAACAGGGATAAGTGTCGCGTTAAATGCAGTGATGTCGGCTGCTTGGCTAATCGGGTAAGTCAAAAAACCTGCCGGAATGGAGCTGCCAAATTGTTTATTAGATATCTCAGATTTTACCGTAGGGTTTCTTTGTAATCGCGATACGGAAACTAAATTTGAATAGTACATGGTGAGCTCAGACAGAGCCGGGATTGCTGACTGCAGACAAATGGTCGTTTTGCTGGGATCAATGCCCACGGCTAGATAATCAGCCACAACATTTAGAATATTGTTCGAGACTTTACGTGGATTATGACCGTTATCAGTAAGCCCCTGCAGATCGGCCACTAAAATAGTTTGCTCATGCAGATGTTGTAGCATCACTCTCTGCTGGAGTGAACCAACATAGTGCCCTAAATGTAGTGGGCCAGTTGCTCTGTCTCCAGTTAAGATTTTCTCTGATTTACGGGGGGATTGATTTAAGTTTAAGTTATTATTTTGCATTTTAATATCTCCAAAATTTTCCATCGGAGACATTTATAGACTTATTTATAGTGGGTCAATAGCTGTCATCCGACGGCTATTGAACAAACAGGATTCAGTGCCGCTCTATGTGAAAGAGCGCCACCAAAAAACTGAGGTTAGTTGGAACAGGTTTATTGAATTCATACTTCGACAGTAGCATTTTGGATGATATGGCTCAAGTGGATTTAAATTTTGGCTTCAAATGTGCACTAATCAAAGTGATTTATAGGTAGGAGACCGTTTTACTAGGGATGTTCAGATTTCTATGCTTAATTACACTACTGGTGAACCTTTAGGTTGTACCATAAAGTTGTTGATACATATTTTAATAAAAAGATCGGCAAATGATATTGTTCAACATGGAACAGAGTTTTCTGCCAACGATGCTTAATGTTTTAGCCGAGAAAGCCCATTTGCTCGCCTTAATTAACGTTTAAATACATTACCAAGCCCTTATTTAAAGGCTTTGCGTATTTACAAATTAGTAACCTGGTGTAATATATTGTATCTTAAGGTTAATTACTCTGTACTTAAAATAAATGGAGAGGTAGTTTGCAGATTCATTAATTAAATGGATTTAAATAATATGAAATGTAAAACAATCGTAGCCCTTGCTAGCATAATAAGTGCTAGTTCTGTTTCGGCGAATAATGAGGGTAATTTACAAGTTGAAGAAGCAAGCCCTCGTTTTGTTCTTACCTATGGGTGGGTTGCTGGTCAGGTGATGGCTGGTGCTAGCTCTGCAATTAAAGGTGGGGTTAAATCTGCATTGCAAGATGCAATTTTTGGCCCTAGTTCACCGGACTATGTCAACCTATCTGAAGAAAGCCTGCAGCAGATTGAAGACATAGTACAAAGTGTATTTGATAATGCAGCAAAAGAAGACATGATTCGAGATTTAAGAGCGTTAGAATACAGCATGAAGGCCTACAGTGATCGGCTAGATAGTGCGGGGATTCGTGATTTAGACACGTTAGCGAACATGGAAAGTGAGTCTAATAAACTTTATGCATCACCCGCCTTCAACACCTCTAAACCTTACTATACCGACATCACAGTGCACTACTCGGCTGCGGCTGCGTTTCGTTACGCCATATTGGCTGACAGGGTTCACTTCAAAGAAAACAGTATTACTTTCATAGAAAGCGCAGGCACGCAAATGGCCACTTATGTTGAAGCGATGGGGGCAGCAAGCGATAAAAAGATTGCTGAAAATGTATATTTAACATCATATAAAACGACGCAGTGTCAACTTAATCGTAATGTGCTAGGTGAAGCAGCAGAAGATTTAAGCCTCAAGTATGGTACCCCCTCAAGTTGTTATGACTATACAGTGACTGATAATCTAGATGGGTCGAGCTATCGCTATCGATATCAAGACCACGGCGGTACCAATAGCAGCATGGCTAACAATAAAGTAAACAGCCTTACCACTAACTACCTTAATATCCTTAAAGGCGAAGATTATCAGAGTGTGATTGATAATTTGCAGCACATCTATAACTAAATCCTATATAACAATATATCGCTAAGCGAGGCGCTATATCTGTAGCGCCCCTGTGGGAATTAATTTTATGAAAAAATATTTATTTTTATTTATTACCCTCTTTATGATGGGCTGTAATTCATCTGATGATACAGCCAAAGAATGGTATGACGATCTGTATTTTGAACACCCAGCCATGAAACAGTGTTTGATTAGCTGGGTTGAAGAATATGGTTGGACAAGTGCGGAAGAGGTGACTAAGTTAAGTTGCAGCCGTAATGGCATAGATTCTATTGCTGGAATTGAACAGTTCGAAAATCTAAGTCGGTTGTATCTTAGTTATACTGCACTTAAGGAGTTAGACCTCAGCGGTAATCCTAAATTGGATTATATCAATATAGGCAAGAATCCTTACTTAAAATCTGTCGATGTATCACAGAATTTAGAGTTAACTGCAATGTATGTCTACGAAAATGCCGTAGAGGAAATTAATCTCTCAAACTTACCTAAGCTTGATCATGCTTTTTTAAATAACAATCATATTAAAGCGCTTAAACTCGATGGTACTGATGTCAGATATTTAAACGTTGAAAATAATTTAATTGAAAACATTGATCTGAGCAATGCTCGAAGCATTCGCGATTTGACCTTAACGGGTAACCCCATTACCAATATTGACCTGTCCAATCTGCAAGATTTAACAGCGTTAACTATTTATAACACCGGGATAAGTACTTTAGATGTTTCATATAATCAAGAGCTCATAGTGCTCGATGCCAAGGATAATAACATCGAAAGCATTCGATTTTATAATAACCCTAAGTTGACAAACGTAAATATCACGAACAACCCACTTGATAAAGATACACTTGATTACTTGGCTACGATTGATTGGATGGATGTTTTACGATATTAATTATGCTAGCCTAAGTTTATTAAATGTTTCTATCAAAGTGCTTGGCTTTTGAGAAAATATTATAGCGAGGTAATGGGGCCTCGCTATCAAAAGCGTTAACGCCTTACAGCCATTAAAAATTAGATTGATATCGTCTTTCGAAAATTAAGACATTACTTTTTAATGCTAGTCGCCAACATTAGAGCTTTGGGTCTAACTAATTCCTATCCAATTGTATTTTAGCGAGCAGCTAATGAATACTTGATGGACTACATCCCTAATTCTGCAGATCACTTATCGCGATCACTTTTACATTAGTTACTTTTACTTCTATGTTAACAATGTAATGACGGCAATTATTGGATAAGGATATATCATGCTGGAGCACATCACCGCTATGCTCGCGCTCTTAGGCGTTTTGTCGCTATTTTGTCAATGGTTGGGCTGGCGGCTCAGATTACCTGCTATTTTACCTTTGCTGCTGTGTGGCCTACTGCTAGGGCCAATGTTGGGTTTTTTAAAGCCAGATGCCATTTTTGGTGACCTCCTGTTTCCGATTATCTCCTTAGGTGTTGCCATTATTCTTTTTGAGGGTGCTTTGACGCTTAATTTTAAAGAGATTAAAGAGCACGGCGGTATGGTGACTCGTCTTGTAACCTTAGGTACCGCCATTACGTGGGTTTGTATCAGTGTTGCAACGCATTACTTAATTGGTTTTGATTGGCCAATGGCGACGTTATTTGGCGCATTAGTGGTTGTTACTGGCCCGACTGTGATTGTGCCATTGCTGCGCAGTGTGAGGCCTAAAACAGAGTTATCGAGTATTTTACGCTGGGAAGGCATAGTGATTGATCCTATCGGGGCGATATTAGCGGTATTGGTATTTGAATACATAGGGGTGGCAGCGGACCCAACAACCCATGTGTTGCATGCTTTAACTTCGATGTTGTTAGTCGGCTTCGGTTTAGGGACTCTTTGCGGCTATTTAGTGGGTTTGATCTTACGCAATAACTTACTGCCACATTATTTGCGTAATACCGCCGTATTAACCTTAATGTTAGCGGTATTTGTCGCCTCTAATTTACTGCAAGAAGAAGCTGGCTTACTGTCTGTAACCGTTATGGGTATATGGCTTGCAAACATGAAGGGTGTCGAGATTGACGATATTCTTGAATTTAAAGAAACGCTGACGGTACTGCTCATTTCTGCACTATTTATTTTATTAGCCGCGAGATTAAATGCTGATGCTTTGATCAGTTTAGGTTGGCAAGGATTGGTGCTGTTAGCGGTGGTGATGTTGATTGCTCGGCCACTTAGCATTTGGTGCTGTGGTGTTGGGACATCGTTATCTCGTGGTGATAAGTGGTTTTTAAGCTGGGTTGCGCCGCGCGGTATTGTTGCGGCAGCAATTTCCTCACTGTTTGCCATCAAGCTCGAGAAGGCTGGGGTGGCCGGTGCGGAATTGATTGTTCCCTTGGTCTTTTTAATCATTATCGGCACCGTGGTGATCCAAAGTCTGACAGCGGGGCGCTGGGCAAAAATACTGGGGGTGACCGCTGGATCGTCGCAAGGATTACTCATTTTTGGCGCGTCTCAATTTTCACGTGCTCTAGCCAAAACATTAAAGGCTAACGGCGTTACCGTGTTGTTAGCCGACAATAACTGGGACAATATTCGATTAGCTCGGATGGAAAACCTTGCAGTCTATTTTGGTAATCCAGCGTCTGAGCACGCTGAAAACCATATGAACATGAGCGGAATAGGGCGTGTACTGGTATTGTCACCTTACAGACAGCTTAACCCTTTGGTCAGTTTCTATTTCCAAGATGTGTTTGGCAGGGAGAAGGTGTATGGACTTAATAATAATGACAGTACTAGCAGTAGTAATAGCGCAAGGCATCAGTTATCCGAGTCTTATTTAAGGCAGTTGTGTTTATTTGGTGATGCTGTGTCTTATGCTAAATTAGCCAGTTTGATGGCTAAAGGCGCCAGTATAAAAAGTACCAGCTTGACGGCAAACTTTGACTACTCGATGTTTATGGCGCAGTACGGTCAAAGTGCGATTCCTTTGGTGTATCTGCAAGGGGGCAAGGTCAAAGTGATAAGTGCGGCTGACACGGTAGCGTTAACTTCGGGTGTAGAGTTGATTAGTTTAATTCCCAGAGATGCTAAACCTGCTGCAATAGTCAATATTACGCAGCCTTAAGCAAACCCATCTCAATAAAAAAGCCAGTCACGGTGAGCGACTGGCTTTTAGAGTATCAACTTACGTTGTTAACCTGATATTGATTAGGCTGCTTGTACCTGTTTGGCGAACTCAAGCACACGTGCTTTAAGCTCTTCAGGATCAAAGTCATCAACATTGATAGACTTCATGCGGCCAATTTCAGCGCGCTCTAGCAGTGCAATCTCATCTTCACTAAGCACGCCAAGCGCTTTGCCTTCTGCAGCAATTTTATCTAACCACATAAACGGTATGCGCTTGCCAGCTGCTTTACAGACCTTGTCGTAGATAGGCTCTGAAGCCAAGATGTCTTTAAAGGTTTGCTCTTGAATACCCACAGCATTGTGCTCGCTAGGTGTCCAAAATTGTCCTTTACCCATACGCTCACGGCTAGCACAAGGTGTTTGCATTATCTGAGCAACCTTATGGTCAAGCACGTCAGTAGGGCGTTTTAATGGACGACCAAATGGGAAAATAACAGCACGTAACGGCAAACCAAGACCCATTGGGAAGTTATCAAGTAGATCATCTAGTGAAGTTTGTAGCTTATGAAGTGAATCTTCAACTGCCCACTGTACTAATGGTAGATCCTCTAACTGGCGTCCTTCATCTTCATAACGCTTAAGCGTTGCCGAAGTAAGGTATAGCTGGCTGAGCAGGTCTCCTAAACGGGCTGAAATACGTTCTTTACGTTTAAGGTTACCACCTAATGTCGCCATTGCTAAGTCAGAAAGTAACGCCAAGTTCGCACTGAAGCGGTTCATTTGCTGATAGTAGCGCTTAGTTTTATCTGAGTAAGGTGCGTTAGAGAAGCGGCTAGAGGTAAGACCTAACCAGAAGCTACGAACCAAGTTACTGGTGGTAAAACCAATATGACCAAAGATAGCCGCATCAAAATCACGCAGACCTTTGTTAACATCCGTATCAAATGCGGATTCCATCTCTGCTAACACATAGGGATGACAGCGGATCGCACCTTGACCATAAATGATCATCGAGCGAGTCAGAATGTTTGCACCTTCAACGGTAATTGCAATCGGAGCGGCTTGATAGCCACGGCCGAGATAGTTATTTGGGCCTAAGCAAACCCCTTTACCACCATGGATATCCATGGCATCGATAACACATCGTTGCATTCTGTCGGTGAGGTGAAACTTCACAATGGCGGAAACGACTGATGGTTTTTCACCTAAATCGATAGCGGTTGTCGTTAACGTAGTCACAGCATCCATTAGGTAAGCATTACCACCGATGCGCGCCATTGGCTCTTCAATACCTTCAAGCTTACCAATCGGTAGCTTAAATTGACGACGAATTCGAGCGTAAGCCCCTGTTGCTAATGCGGCGGTTTTAATACCACCTGCTGAGTTAGACGGAAGTGTAATACCACGGCCAACAGATAAACATTCAACCAGCATTTTCCAGCCTTGGCCTGCCATTTCAGGACCACCAATAATAAAGCTTAATGGGACAAACACATCGTTGCCGCGGGTTGGACCATTTTGGAACATACAGTTAAGTGGGAAATGACGACGACCGGTTTCTACCCCTTCAATGTCGGTAGGAATAAGTGCACAAGTAATGCCTAGCTCTTCTTTTTTACCTAAGAGTTGGTCTGGGTCGCGCAGTTTAAAGGCAAGGCCTAACACAGTCGCAACTGGCGCGAGAGTAATGTAGCGCTTGTTCCATGTCAGATTCATGCCGAGGACTTCTTCGCCTTCCCATTCACCTTTACAAACGATGCCGTAATCGGGAATAGCACCTGCATCACTACCCGCTTCAGGGCTAGTTAATGCAAAACAAGGGACTTCAAGCCCTTTTGCAAGGCGTGGAAGGTAATGATCTTGTTGAGCGGTGGTGCCGTAATGCTGCAGTAACTCACCAGGGCCGAGTGAGTTTGGTACGCCAACAGTAGAGGCTAACTCACTGCTTAAACCCGCCAGTTTTTGCAATACGCGTGACTGTGCATATGCAGAATATTCTAAACCGCCATATTTTTTCTTAATGATCATGGCGAAGAAGCCATTATCTTTCAAATATTGCCATATCTCTTCGGGGAGGTCTGCTAACTCATGCGACACTTGATGCTGGTTGAGCATCTTGCACACCTCTTCAACTGGACCGTCTAAGAATGCTTGTTCCTCTGCACTGAGAGCGGCCTTTGGGTAGTTATGTAGTTTGCTCCAATCAGGCTTTCCTGCAAATAAGTCTGCTTCCCACCATGTGGTTCCGGCTTCAATCGCTTCTTTCTCTGTTGTTGACATCTCTGGCATAATCCCGCGATATATTTTGAGTAACGGGCGAGAGATGACATTTTGTCTGAAAGAACTGAGATTAAGCGGTAAGGCGATAACCAGAAAAACAACCCATAGTAGCGGGCTAATTACTGCTGTACCTGTGCCGATAGCCATAACAATGGCGGCACCCAAGGTGGCAGTGAGTAGGGAGACTCTTAGATAGGCAAAAGCGCCTATGGTAAAAATCATCGCCAGGATCCAAAGTAGGGTAGTCACTGTTATTCTCCTTTTAGTTGTGACTTATCACGTTTAGCGAGTCACTTATTTACTGTCTGGGTCACAATTATAGTCTGTGGTCAGACCTGTGTCTCATAAAATTTAAACGCTAGTCAGTTTTAATACAAGTCTTTTCAAACAAATGTTTAAATTTTTTGTGTCAGGGGAGGATTCCACTATGGCTAGCAACTGGTTAGAATGGACAAATAAAGTTGTAGCTTATTGAACGGGGTTAAGATTAATGTGCGAGTTGCTGGCCATGAGTGCCAATGTGCCGACAGATATTGTATTTAGTTTCACTGGCCTTGCAGAACGCGGCGGTGTGACTGGCCCACATATTGATGGTTGGGGGATCACTTTTTACGAAGGTAAAGGAAGTCGAACATTTAAAGATGCGCGCCCTAGCAGTGAATCTCATATTGCAAAATTAATTAAATCATACCCAATTAAAAGTGAAGTGGTTGTGAGCCATATAAGACAGGCTAACCGCGGTTGTGTCTCACTAGAGAATACTCACCCTTTTACGCGTGAGCTTTGGGGGCAATATTGGACTTATGCGCATAATGGCCAGTTAAGCGGTTATGAAGCTAAGTTTGTGCCGACACGGTTCAATGCGGTGGGAGATACCGATAGCGAAATGGCATTTTGTTGGATTATGGACAAAGTGGTAGCGCAGTTTGGTGATAAAGCCCCTGACGACATGCTAGCGGTTTATCGTTTTATTGCCACTTTGGCTGATGAGATAAGAGCCCTAGGGGTGTTTAATATGATTTTGAGTGACGGTGAGCACCTAATGAGTTATTGCAGTAATAACTTGTGCTACATCACTCGATGCGCACCGTTTGGTAAAGCCAAGCTAATCGATACCGATGTGGTGATTGATTTTGATACTGAAACTACGCCGAATGATGTTGTAACCGTCATTGCGACTCGACCACTGACAAAGAATGAGCAGTGGAATGTATTAGCACCAGGTGAGTGGAAGCTGTTTAAGAAAGGTGAGTTACTCATAGGTTAGGGGTTGTTGAAATAATAAAAAGCGTGGTTAGCTAATGGCTATCCGCGCTTTTTTAATGTTTGGTTTGGACGTTGATGTTAGTTATTGCTCGATTGTATTGCCTGATGCAGTGGTCTCTGGCTTAACGGTTTCGGCTATAGTTGGCGTAACAACGGTTGCCTCTTGCTCAAATTTATAACTGAGCAGTTTTATATCGAGTTGTTTACTGCCTTTCTCAAAATGCGTTAAGCGAATGGGGAGATAGCTTAATTCTGGTGACATCCAGAAAAATGTTTGTCGTTTGGTACTGTCACGCTTAACTTCAAACTTTAAGGTTTGGTAGCTGCCGCTGTCAATGTTGACGCGCTCTTTGCCGACAATTTTAAAGGCGTAGTCATCAATTTCTCCCTCTTTCACCATGGTGTAATGTAGCTCTTCTTTATTGGCGGCCATATCGAGCCTAAATTGTAACTGCACCATGAGAGCATCAAACAGCTCGGCGTCGTAAGGGAACTTTGCTCGTTCATCTTTATAACGGCTATGAACCACATTTTGCCCCTTAGCAAAAGCGATTTGCTCTCTAAAATCAGGCCCGGTTCCAGTTCTCTCGACAGAGTAGCGCATTGGCACTAGCTGGTTGTCTTGGAGTGTGAATTCACTGCGAACATGGCGTTGATCGGAGAGCATTAGCAGACTGACATCACTGTCGAAACGGTATTGGAATACGCCTCCGTCAGGGGCCGATAAAATATAACGCGCGCGACCAAGTTCGATACTGCCATAGTTGACTTGATATTCAGCTGTGTGGGGAGTCAAAGGCGTAGTGTCAGCTATGAGGGGATAGCTCGTCAATAGCAAGCTAGCAGCAAATAAAATACGTGACTTTTTAGACAAAAACCTCTCCTTAAAACAGTGTTTAATGTGCTTTAAAACGGTATTGAAAGCACTAATGTTGCCATATCAGGTCGCCATTCATGATCAGACAGCTTAACTCGACCGCGATTGACGATAACGCCTTCGCTGCGTAGCAGCTCCATTTGATCCCTGAAAGGTTGAGTATGTTCGGCAAACGAAATCTTGCCTTGGCTGTTAATCACTCTATGCCAAGGTAGGGCTAGTGTTTCAGGTGCGGCTTTAAGTGCCTTAGACACATAACGTGCTCTGCCTGGTAGCCCGGCTAAATCTGCAATTTTGCCATAAGAACTGACATTCCCTGCAGGGATCATAGACACAATATGCCATATTTGCGTCATAGGTGAAGCTTTGTTGTCGCTTTCCATGAATCACTATCCCTTTATTTTCTCTTAAACTCTATCGTGTATCGGGATCTATCACAAGATTGTCAGCAGATCATTAATGCGGTTGATAACGCGAAGGTTGGTTACGCCTGTTAAACTTTTGCCAGCATGCTGCTACTTTATTAATACGTTGTAATATAAGGTAAAAGTTCTTGCTGAGACTTAGCGCTAAAGTAATAATAGCGCTTTTCTACGGTATATATCATGTCTGCGCAGGTCATCAACCCTCTCTTTAGCTCGTTACTGTTGCTATCTACTGTTTCTCTACCTGCTGTGGCTGAGCAGTATCGTCATATTGCGGATCCGCTCAACCTAAGTGATTCGCTGTATGTTGGCTTTACTGACAATGTACTCAACGTTGGCGGCACCTTGGCGACGGACCATCAAAAATTTTCGGCCAACACTAATACCGGAGGTGATAAATGGCATTTGGGTTATCTGTATTCATCCTCTAATCAGTGGCATCTTAGAGCATCGATTGATCATGGTAAAACCGATACCCCTCAAGGAAAAGCCAGCCATTATCAGTATCAACTGGGTTTGATGCATGAGCATAAAGGCTGGTTAAAGACCCAAGTATTTACTGAGTTTGCCGTTAACCATTTAGCGGTTAAGTCTTATACCGACAGTACCGCGGCTAACGCCAGTATCACAGTGTTAAAACCGATTACCGAACATTGGTACAGCGAACTGTATGCCAGAGGTAATGCAGGGATTGATGGTGTTGAGCGTTTTGATGCGAGGGCCTGGTTAGCAATGGGCTACCAAGTGAACCCTCAGTGGTCATGGGTGGTACGTTATCAGTATGATTGGGAAAAGCTTGAAAATATTGAAACTGATGACACCCAATGGGTATTTGCCGTTCGCTCTCAGTTTTAATGCTGTTGCAATAACATCGTACACAATAAAAAGCCCACGCTAATGAAATTAGTGTGGGCTTTAAACATGTTAATTGAGGCAGAATGACTTAAGCTAGCTCGCCGTCAATGGTGTCTTGCGCGTGTGGTGTAACGCCAAATTTATGGAAAATAATTAAACCCAACGCAGTCAGTAGACCGAGTCCGCCAATAATAAACCACATCATATCTGGGCGCTCAGCACCTTTGGCTACTTCACTATAAAGGTAGCCAGATAATGGACCTGCCAGTAAAAAGCCAATAGCCGATGAGACAAAGTAGTAGCCCATAAACATGGCTTTTTTATCATGAGGCGCAAAACTAGCAACGTATTCTTGACTCTTTGGTGAGGCAACCATTTCTCCAATAGAGAATACTAAAATCGAGGTGAGTACCATTGCACCGCCCATGATTGCGCCATGCGCTAAGCCACCAATGGCAGTGCCTAGTGCGAGGATAATGGTTCCGCCAACCAGTACTGGAAGCGCTTGGAAGCGCTCAACAAAACGGCTAACAACTAGTTGCATCATGACAATCGATAAAAAGTTAAGCCCGATAAGGTATTCAGGGTTCACTTGGCGATGTTCACTGGCCCAGCTCTGGGCGTATTGCACTGCCAAGGCTGGAGTTTGCCCAATAGCGGTAAATGCTTGGCTTATTTCGGTTGTTGGTACCATCACTTTGGCATGAACCAGTTCAAAATAGGCTTGCTTCGCATTTAAGGTTCCAGCACTGAACTCTTGTGCTAAGCGGGTGACTTCTGATTGCAGTAAGCTGATATCGACGGGCGCAAAGAACTGCTGTAAGTCTGGGTAGTTAGCTAGCATCAAGACTAAATCAGTGGTGTCGACAAAGTCACGGATATAGATAGGTAGCGTAATAAAGATTTGCTGATACACCATCCACATGCCCGATAAAATAAGCAGGTAGATAACAAATGGTTTGTTACCTAGGCTAATTTTTTGGCCATACCATGGCGCGCCTTTTTGAGATGAAGCCAGCTTGTCCCAAATAAGATGGGCACTGAACCAACAGGCATAGATAATAAGCGTCGTTTCACCGGTGATCCATTTAGCGCCAAAAGACATTAATATAATCAGCGTACCGAAAAATAGAATCGCGAAACGAGCATTACCGAGGACCTCTTGAATATCGCTGAAAACGGCTTTGAGTGGTTTACCTTTTTGGCTATTTTGATCCGTTGGCTCTTTGTAGAATAACAGAGCAGGGATAAAGTTAAGTGCGATCCAGAATGAAGACATAATAAACACCCAGTCCCAGCTAATGGCGCGCACGTAACCCGCCACGAATGGCCCTAAGAATCCACCAATATTGACCATCATGTAAAATATGCCAAAACCTAAGCCACGGTTAGTGTCATCGGTGGTACGGGCGACAGTACCTGTTACAACAGGTTTAAAGCACGCAGCGCCTACAGCTACGCCCATGAAGGCAACAAAGAAGCCCATAAAACTATCGACCTGACCCAATATATAATAACTGGGGCACATGATGGCATAAGAAATTAGAAACATTTTCCGGTAACCATAACGGTCGGCAAGTGCGCCTGTCAGTACTGGGAAAAGGTACAAGAAAAAGGGGATCATACCTTGTAGCAGGCCACGTTCTTGATCAGAAAAACCTAATCCACCTTGATTTTGTGGCGAGGTCATATAGAGCGATGAAAGGGCAAAAAAGCCATACCAAGCGAGTCGTTCAAAGATCTCCATGGTATTTGCGACGTAGAATGTCGGGGGTAAGGGGGATCGCACAGCTTGTGTCATATTATTATCCGTATACTTTATACATTTTTAAGGATGTTAACATAGCTGTTACTAAAATGGATCGTATTGTGTGATTTTGAATCGTTTTCGCGCTAAGGGAAGCGCCGTAATTTAATATAATTCCCGAGCTTATATTATCGACTTTATTCTCAGTATCGTAACGGTTGCCATCTGAACGGCCTCTTTTCGGGGCAAACAGGGGCTGAGTACGGTAAGTTAAGACTCGCAAGAGTTGCCTTTATTGTCGATTCGGTCATAATAGCGCGAAATTTTTTAGTTAATACTAGTGTGATAATGATATGGCAGTGTTAGACATTTTAACGATCCCTGATGAGCGGCTTAAACGAAAAGCTGAGCCGGTTAAGGATATTGATGCGGTGCAGGGTTTTATTGATGATTTGATTGAAACCATGTACGACACCGAGGATGGTATCGGGCTTGCAGCAACTCAAGTCGGTAGCTTGCATGCTATTTTAGTTATCGATTTGTCTGAAGAACGCGATCAGCCGATGGTATTGATTAATCCTGAAATGGTAGAAACGCGTGGTGATTTTCAAGGGGAAGAGGGCTGTTTGTCTATTCCTGGTTATCGTGCGAAAGTGAATCGTCATGAAGGCGTAAAAGTCACTGCATTAGATCGCACAGGTCAAGCATTCGAGATCGATACCGATGAGTTTCTTGCCGTTGTACTGCAACATGAGATGGATCATCTCAAGGGTGTGGTGTTCACCGATCACCTGTCGATGTTAAAGCAGCAAATAGCGCTCAAGAAAGTGAAAAAGTATAAGTAATAAGTCCTTGCTTTAGAATTTATTACGATACATAAAAGTATTATTTATTAACGCCCCTCAATTGAGGGGCGTTTTTTTTGGCTTGCAGATCTGAATCGAGTACTTGCGATCTCAATAAAGATAATTATACTGTATGCATATACAGTATTTAAATTTAAGGATCATAACGCCTGTTATCAAAGGGTAGGTCCTCAAATGATGAGTACTTTTTATCTCACAGACAGGTGGAAACATGGATCAATCAAGCGCAAAGGCATATTCGGTATTAAAAGATAAAGAAGCGTCAGAGCCGATTGATAGTGCCAGTTTCCGCAAGCCGGTGATCGTCAATGCTGAGCGAATATGCAAGACCGCTACCAGCGCTAATACAACAGGAACCTGTTCTTTAAATCAATTGTTAGAACGGCAAGACATTTGGCGTGGGCAGCAGTGGCAGCAGCAACATGTAGCCTATCCGACGGGTTTTTCATTGTTAGATAAAAATCTTGCTGATAATGGTTGGCCACAAATCGGTGTGTGCGAAATTTTATGTGATGGTGTGGGTCAAGGTGAGCTCAGTATCGTGTTGCCTTTATTGAAACAACTTATAAGCCACTGTGTGTCATCAACACAAATTAATGATTCCATGGTGATGCTGGTGGCGCCGCCTCACATCCCTTCGCCGCAAGCTTTGTTACAACAAGGGTTGGATGTGGAACGCTTGATCTGGATAGATACTGAAGAGCGAAAAGAACGCTTGTGGTCCATTGAACAAGCGTTAGCGAGTGGCAGCGTACCACTAGTATTAGCTTGGCTAGACAGTTTATCGATAACTGAGGCGAGAAGGTTGCAGCTAGCTGCAGAGAAAGGCCAAGCCTTGTGTATGCTCTATTTACCGACAACGAATGCACAGCTGTCACACCCAGTGAATTTACGTTTAGTGCTGCAAAGACAGTGCTTTTCGGCGTTAAATGCCAATGACAGTAATAACAAAAAAGCCGTTATCGTCGAAGCATCAATGTTGAAATTAGTGCCCAAGCTGACTGAGCGCCAGCAGCCAAGTTTAAGTCGATTTTCAAATAGTCATTTAGGGATGACTGAAATCAATATTATTAAGCGCCGTGGTGGCTGGCCTAGCCCTGTCTTTAGTCTACCGCTGCTGCCTCCTCATTTAAAAGAAAGTCTATTGGGTGTCAGTGCTTGTTTGATTGATAACGCTTCGCTAAATGATGACTTGTCCGGTAGCGCCTCACTTAATATCGATTTGATAGGTCAGGATCTGTGCCAAGCGCAAGTTAGCGCAATTAAAGGGCTGGCGGATTATAGGGCTGTAATCAGTAGCCCACTATTACCGTCTACTGCGGGTGATAAGGTTCTATCTGTTATTAACACCTTATCTGTTACTAATAAGAGTGCAGCGGTTAAAGTCACAAGTAGCAGACGATCAATATTGGCTGTACACATCGAAGCGGTAAACGCTGAGAGAGCGAGCAAAAAAGCTAATTCATCTTCTGTTATTTATCATGCAGCTGAGGCTGAGCGAGAAAACCACTTATCGTTGCAGCTTGAGCCAACACGTAGATTAAGCCTGCAGCCGACATATTATCTTAAAGCGCCTTTGAGTGAACTGGTGAGCGATTCAATAGAGCAGGCAACGTTAGTAACACCGACATTGTCAGCAGAGGTAAAGCGTCACAGTCAACCATCGCTTGCTGCATCTTATAACGACTCTGCTCAAGATAGATGGACAGAGTCTTATAAAACGCTGCAGCAAGGGGCGCCAACATCACCTAGCAAAATTCATTAACCTAATGCATGGTCGCTAATGGATATGTTATGGCTAGCAGCTCATTACCCACAGTGGGCACTACAATACTTCTGTTACCGCAATGAGCTAAATCAAAGCGCTGAAGTACTATTGTATGACCCTAAGTCTTTACACGTGCTGGCACTTGACGCTGGGAGTCACAAAGCTGGAGTGACGGTTGGGATGAGCCTTTCTACCGCGCAAAGTTTAACGCCGTCGGCGATGTTAGCTGAGTTCGACGCCTCCACTAATCAGCAAGCGTCAGATTGGCTATGCCAATGGAGCTATGAGTTTAGTGCACGCGTCGTGCCCCTGCGCTGCGCCTTGGTGCATGATGCACACAAAGATGGTCAATCGAGTGCGAAGTTACATGTCGATGAGTTTGTTTGTAACACCCTGTTGCTTGAAGTCAGTTCCATGGCGCTTATTTTCGATGGTATTGATAAGCTTATTGAGCAATATGCTCAACGAGCCAAAACCTATGGTTTAGAGGTGTCTCTTGCAATAGGCAAAACACCTTTAGCGGCACAGTTGCTCGCGCAGCAGTCTTCAGTCATGGCTGAAGTGACCCAAAGTGAATCCCTTAATCCTGATAAGAGCCATGCGTTACTTAGTCAATTACCGATTGCCTCACTACCGATATCACGCTTTTTAAGGCAAAGCTTTCTCGATATTGGCGTGACCTCTTTTGCGGCTTTGTGCACTTTACCGGATAAGGAACTAGGGCGACGATTCGGCCCCAAGCTGCTGCAACTTCTGGCAAAAATCTCGGGCGCTTTACCGCATCCGTTAACCTATTTTGAGCCAGAGGAAACTTATCTGCAAAAACTGTCTTTATTATATGAAGTTGAATTGATGCAAGGGATTGTTTTTCCGTTAGGTAGAATGCTCAAAGAGATGGCGAGCTACTTAAAGCAACGCCAACTTGCGATTCAACAGCTTAAATTGACCCTCATCTACCGTGATAGCGAGCGCAGTCAGCTTGATATTATTATTCAGTACCCCTTTGCCGAGCATCGCAGTGATAACTTATTAAGCTTATGCCGTATGCAACTAGAGCGTGTCACTCTGTATCAACCTGTGGTTGAAATGGTGATTTCTGTCGACAAGTTTGTACCTATTACGATTGCTAATGACAACTGGTTTGGACCACAACAGGCAGCTCAGGGGCAACGTTCAGAGAAAGCTTTGCGGCTGATGGCGCTGCTACAAGCAAGACTGGGTAGCGATAAGGTGAAAGGACTGCTGGCAACTTCTGCTCATTTACCTGAAGAGAGTTGGCAAGCAACGGATCTTTCCGCTACCAGCCAAGAGCACAGACCCGTTATCAAGTCATTGCAACAACTCTCTGATCTTGGCCATCCGACGACAGGCCTCAGCGTGGGGGCGTGCCGTCCAAGTTGGTTGTTGACGACACCTGAAATGATCTCGATTGAGATGATTGAGCTGTTAAAAGGACCTGAAAGACTGCAAACACACTGGTGGCAGGAGCCAGCCATATGCCGTGATTACTATATTGCGAGTCATCAGCTAGGCGGATTATGTTGGGTATTTAAAGATAGCCGTGGTTTTTTCTTACATGGCTGGTTTGGCTAATGTACGCCGAACTACATGCTATCTCTAATTACACCTTTCTTCGAGGAGCTTCTCATCCTCACGAGTTGGTCGAACAAGCCGCATTACTGGGATATAAAGCGATTGCGATTACCGATGAGTGTTCATTTGCGGGCATCGTGAAGGCGTATGAGGCTGCCAAAAAACAGCAGATTAAGTTGCTGGTGGGCGCGGAGTTTCAATTAGCAGAAGGTGTGTTTGTGCTGCTTGCGATGGATCGCCGTGGTTACGGGCAAATTAGTCAATTAATCACAACCAGCCGTCGCCGAGCTGCAAAAGGCGAATATCAACTGCACTTTAGTGAACTAAAGCAAGGTTTAGAACGCACCATTTTATTATGGCAACCGACGTCACTTAATCCAATTCGCAGTGATTTAGGCGATTTATCACCGCAACTAGAGGCTTATCAAACTAAGATGCTCGCCATTGGTCAGTCTATCCGCAATGTTTTTGCTCAGCGTTGTTATCTACTGATGGAGCGCAGCTTAGTGGCTGGCGAAGCATTAAAGATCCAGTTGTGGACTCAAATTGCCAGTCAGTTAAACATGGCGTGTGTTGCGGCAGGTAATGTTCGTATGCATTGCGAGCAAAGGCAGAAACTGCAAGACATACTCACCTGCATCCGTTATAGCACTGAACTTTCACAAGCGGGGGAGCGTTTGTTAGCCAACGCCGAAACGGCGCTTAAACCGATGAGTGCGATATATAAACGCTACCCAAAGGCGTGGATTGATAACTCATTACTTATCGCCGCGCAGTGTGATTTTTGCCTTGATGAACTTAAATATGAGTACCCAAGTGAGGTGGTGCCGAGTGGATTATCAGCGAGTCAGTATTTAGCGCAAGAAGTCTATAAAGGAGCTATGCGCCGCTTTAACGACCATGTTCCAACAAGCGTGACATTGCAGTACGAAAAAGAGCTTATCTTGATTAAAGAGATGCAGTACGAATACTTCTTCTTAACCATCTTTGATATCGTTCAATATGCCAAGTTACAACAAATTTTGCATCAAGGGCGAGGCTCTGCGGCTAACTCAGTTGTTTGTTACTGCTTAGGGATCACTGAGGTTGACCCTACAAAAGTGAATATGCTGTTTGAGCGTTTTGTCTCTAAAGAGCGCAATGAGCCTCCTGATATTGACGTTGATTTTGAACATGAACGCCGTGAGGAGATCATTCAATACATCTATCGCAAGTATGGCAGAGAGCGGGCGGCGCTGGCAGCGACAGTGATAAGTTACCGTTTTAAAAGCGCACTGGCAGACGTTGGAAAAGCATTAGGCATCGATAAACAGCACTTAGACCATATGCAGCACAGCATTGATAGGCGTGACAGTGAAGCGGATTGGTTAACCCAGCTACAAGATAAATCCTTGGTACCAACCGAGGGAATGGGCAAACATTTATTGCCGCTAGTGCAGAGCATCTTAGGGTTTCCAAGGCATTTATCGCAGCATGTTGGTGGCTTTATTATCTCTTCAGGTCCATTAAGTGAGTTAGTGCCCGTTGAAAATGCAGCGATGGCCGATAGAACCGTGATTCAGTGGGATAAAGATGATTTAGAAAGCCTAGGGCTACTAAAAGTGGATGTACTGGCGCTTGGTATGCTGACCGCTATTAGGAAATGTTTTCAACTGCTCAGCACACCCAAGCATAATTTTACGATGGATCAGGTGGAGTGGGAGCAAGCCGCTGTTTATAACATGCTACAACGTGGCGACAGTATCGGCGTTTTTCAAGTGGAATCGCGAGCACAGACGTCAATGCTGCCGCGGCTTAAGCCGCGTTGCTATTACGACTTAGTGGTGCAAATCGCTATTGTCCGCCCAGGGCCCATTCAAGGGGATATGGTGCATCCCTATTTAAGGCGTCGAGACGGTTTAGAGAAGGTGACTTACCCAAGCAAAGAGGTTGAATCTGTGTTGTCTCGAACAATGGGCGTGCCGATTTTTCAGGAACAAGTGATTAAGCTGGCAATGGTTGCTGCGGGTTTTTCGGGTGGGGAAGCGGATCAACTGCGGCGGGCGATGGCAAGCTGGAAGAGATCGGGTGAATTACAGCAGTTTGAGGGTAAGCTACTCAACGGTATGCAAAGCCGAGGTTATACGGCTCAGTTTTCACAACAGATCTACAAGCAGATAAAGGGCTTTGGCGAGTATGGTTTTCCAGAGTCCCATTCAGCAAGCTTTGCATTATTAGCCTATGTGTCAGCTTACCTTAAGTATCATTATCCCGCGGCATTTTGCTGTTCATTATTAAACAGCCAACCAATGGGGTTTTATAGCCCATCGCAATTGATCCAAGATGCACAGCGCCACGGCGTTGTTGTGTTACCCGTGTGTATTAATCAAAGCCAGTGGCAACATACACTCGTGGCAGCAGCGCATGGCTCAAAGGCGATTCGTTTAGGATTTCGATTGGTGAAAGGGCTTAATAGAAACGAAATTGATAAATTGATGGAGCAGCGACCAGAGCAAGGTTTTTCTCATATTGATCAGATTTATCAATTAGGCATCGCTCGCCATGAACTGGAAACACTTGCCAGTGCTGATGCGTTTATCAAGGTCGCAGGTCACCGTCATCAAGTGCGTTGGCAGTTATCGGCATGTCAGCCAAGCTTACCTTTATTTGACAATGCCTCGGAGTTTGAAGGGGAGCCTCCGCGAGCAAACAACATTGACCCGCAAGCGCGTGCTATATTATTTAAGGCGGCAGAGGTGATGTTACCCTGTCCGAGCATTGCTGAGTCCATGCAAGCCGATTATGCCTATACCGGAGTCACACTGGGTCAGCACCCGATGAGCTTATTACGGGATAAACCTTGTCTACAGCATTGTCTAACGGCAGAACAACTCGATGAGTGCCGTAGCGGGCAAGTGGTCACGGTCGCTGGCCTTGTTGTCGGAAGGCAGCGGCCTGGCACTGCGTCAGGGGTGACGTTTATTACCCTAGAGGATGAAACCGGCAATGTGAATTTAATCGTTTGGAGCGCAACAGCAAGAGCGCAACGGCAGGCATATTTGGTGTCTAAAATCATGAAGGTGAGTGGTATTTTAGAACGAAAATCTGGAGTGACTCATGTTGTGGCTGGCAAGCTAATTGATATTTCTACGGCACTGAATGAATTAGTGGTACGTTCAAGAGATTTTCATTAATGACGATTATTCATTTGATAATAGGGTCTATTAAATACGCGTTTTTATTCGCGAACTGAGTATGAGTGACATGAGTATTAGCAAAATGTGTCCAGGATCAATAATGCAGGAGCCGTGACCGAGGATACCAAAGCCTAGCATAACGTGTGCTGTGATTTCAGAAGAGCACCACAGACGGTGGGTATGTCGTTAATGAAGCTGCAATTAACGATCTTGAATTCTACCATTTCTCCACATTCTGGATTCTGCTTTCCGAGGTCATTTGGGATATAATCTGGCTGGGTCTTTTTTTGGGTACAGACATTGCAAATCATTCTACTAACTCATGAGCGTGAAGTGACACGTCCAAGTAACACTGGGCAATTAGCACTTGAATGCTTCCCTGACATTTGCACACGGATCATATGGGCAAGAACCTCGCCCAATGCCGTACTGGTTAAACAATTACAAACAGCTGATTGTGCGCTGTTGTTTCCAGAAGAGATTGATAGTCCTTCAGAGTTAGCCGCTTTAGTTAGCTCGTCAGAAAAAAACAGCCAAGTCGCAAGTGTCCTGCATGATGAACAGAAAAGTGAACCGGCAATGCCATCAACCTTAGTCATTCTCGATGCGACGTGGCAGGAAGCACGAAAGATGCTGCGCCGAAGTGATTATTTGAAAAATGCGCAGAAATATTCGATATCTTCACAGCAGGACTCTCTGTTTACCCTCAGGCGCAACCAAGTGGATGGCGGATTATGTACCGCAGAGTGCATTATCGAGTTATTTAAGGCAGCTAATATGCCTAAGCAGGCGGCCCAATTAGCTGAAAATTTTGCTCTTATGCAGAAGTAATCTTCATAGGGAATGCCTAACGGTGACAAGCCACATCGTGCTCCAAAATAGCTTAACTGCCGGGGTTGAGCGTTGCGCTTCTTTTTTGTAAGGAGAACGGTTCAACAGCTCTAGAGTAAAGTTATTATTTTACAATGATTTCTTCTATATATGGTTTAAGTATTGTGCTTTTAACCCAGTGTTATTCCGGTCGTTAACGTCCAAGTTTTGTTGAAAGATAGAACTATCTAGCAATAGACCGAACTGTCTTTTAAATATGGATGATGTTCGCCATCGCCGAACTAGCTTTTATTGCCAATTCAGTTGCAGAAGAGTTTTGCATTCCTCTTATATTGAGATTAGTCCGAGCCTCTGCACGTTACATATGTATCAGCGCGTGTAACATCTATTACATGTAACCCGTACTTTGGACATCCTCAAAATCACTTACACCAGACTATTTTAATCTTTTTCGGCTTGAAATTTCGCATGATTTACTCGTCATAAATGCTGAGGCTTTATCTCTTAGCTGTTTATTTGGTGAATCAAAATATGTGATAGATCGCGCTACCAATAACTTTCAGTCGAATGGGTTTTAACTGTTACTTATCAGTGTTTTAGTGTGTTTGTGGTGGTGGTGCGTAGAATGGTAAATAGGCATGCTTTCTTTGGTCGTTAGGAGGTGAAGGCGAGGGTGAACACCAAAAATAAATAGCACCGTTATTATTCCCATCGGCTTGTTTTATCGCTATGTCACAGTTTGGAACCAAGTCCAAAATTCAGTTAATATCCCTAAAAACAAAAATATGGAACCTTCCTTTAACTTCTTGGTTACAAATGTGTTGTATTTTGTAAACCATATTGCAACTCTCATTTTGGAATCGATTCCAGCATTATGATCTCGTTGTCGATTATAACTATGGATGATGACAGATGAGTAATAAAGATCTGCTAGGACGCCGCAATTTCATTAAGGGAATGGGAGCTGCAGCTGGTGTTGCAATGGCTGCACCAGCAATGGCCATTTCTGAGAAAGCGGATGGTGTTAAATGGGAT